>JAIXTA010000061.1 GCA_027484405.1 Burkholderiales bacterium | reverse complement strand
GGACAACATCATGACCGGCCGCAATCTGCACATGAAGAGCAATCTCTTCCTGCAGGCCCTGCGCTGGGGCCCGGCCGAGCGCGAGGAGCTTGAGCACCGCGCCTTTGTCGAGAGAATCATCGACTTCCTGGAGATCCAGGCCTACCGCAAGGTGCCCGTGGGGCGCCTGCCCTACGGCCTGCAGAAGCGCGTGGACCTTGCCCGGGCACTGGCGATGGAGCCGCAGGTCCTGCTGCTCGACGAGCCCATGGCCGGCATGAACGTGGAGGAGAAGCAGGACATGTGCCGCTTCATCCTGGATGTGAATGACGAGTTCGGCACGACCATCGTGCTGATCGAACACGACATGGGCGGGGTGATGGACATCTCCGACCGCGTGGTGGTGCTGGACTACGGCAAGAAGATCGGCGACGGCACGCCCGACGAAGTGCGCGGCAACCAGGCCGTGATCGACGCCTATCTCGGCGTGGCGCACTGAGGAGCCCTCATGAACAAGAAGCTCCCCATCCTTGCGTTGATCACCCTGCTGACCATCGGCCTGCTGCTGCCGCTGACGCAGAAGAGCACCACGCCCGGCTTCTACATCGAGGTGCTGCTCGGCGGCCTGATGTCGGGCGTGATGTATTCGCTCGTGGCCCTGGGCTTCGTGCTGATCTACAAGGCCAGCGGCGTCTTCAATTTCGCGCAGGGCGCCATGGTGCTGTTTGCGGCACTGGCCGTGGCCCGACTGTCTGGCGAAGGCCTGTCTGCAGCCCACTTCTGGATTGTGGCCCTGCTGCTTGGCGGTCTGTCCGGCATGCTGGTCCTGGGCTTCATCAAGAAGGGCGGGGCGGCCAAGGCTGCACCGCCGCTGCGCTTCGGCCTGCCGGCCGCAGCGGCCATCGGTGCCGGTGTGCTGCTGTCCGCCCTGTTCGGCACGCGGGGCTGGCCACTCTGGCTGGCCATGCTGGGGGCCGGCGCAGTCATGGTCTGCGTGGCGATGACCATCGAGAGGCTCGTGCTGCGCCCACTGGTGAACCAGGAGGGGGTGGTGCTGCTGATGGCTACGCTGGGTGTGACCTATTTCCTCGACGGGCTGGGGCAGACGATCTGGGGATCGAGCATCTACAAGATCGAGCTGGGTGTCTCGAAGGATCCGGTGATTGTGCTCGACAAGGTGTTCGAGGGCGGCATCCTGATCAATCAGATCGATGTCTTTGCAGCCGTCGTGGCCACGGTGCTGGTGGCGGCGCTGGCCCTGTTTTTCCAGAAGACGCCCGTGGGCCGTGCGCTGCGTGCCGTGGCCGACGACCATCAGGCGGCGCAGTCCATCGGGATTCCGCTGAACCGCATCTGGGTCATTGTCTGGAGCGTGGCCGGTGTGGTGGCGCTCGTGGCGGGGATGATCTGGGGCGCCAAGCTCGGCGTGCAGTTCTCGCTGGTGGAGGTGGCGCTCAAGGCGCTGCCAGTCGTGATCCTCGGTGGGCTGACCTCGGTGCCCGGCGCCATTCTGGGTGGCCTGATCATCGGCGTGGGCGAGAAGATGGCCGAGGTCTTCCTCGGGCCGATGCTCGGTGGCGGCATCGAATACTGGTTTGCCTATGTGCTGGCACTGCTCTTCCTGATCGTCCGGCCAGAAGGCCTGTTCGGCGAAAAGCACATCGATCGCGTCTGACGGCCCGGAGAACATCCCATGCTCTACAGAGAAAACGGCCAATTCAAGACCAGCTATCGGGCAGATCAGCAGATCTTCCCGATCGCGCAGGACCGCATTGCCATCGCGTTGCTGATCGCGTTTGCATTCATCGGCCCGGTGGCGCTCGGCAACGAATACCTGTTCCGCGCCATCCTGATTCCCTTCCTGATCCTTTCGCTGGCCGCCATCGGGCTCAACATCCTGGTGGGCTACTGCGGCCAGATCTCGCTGGGTACGGGCGCCTTCATGGCAGTGGGCGCCTATGCGGCCTACAACTTCATGATCCGCGTGGACGGCATGCCCCTGGTGTTGGCCATGCTGCTCGGCGGTCTGGCCGCCACGGTGGTGGGCGTGTTCTTCGGCATCCCGAGTCTGCGCGTGAAGGGTCTGTATCTCGCGGTGGCCACGCTGGCAGCCCAGTACTTCGTCGACTGGGCCTTCATCCGCATCAAGTGGTTCACCAACGACTCGCCGTCGGGCTCGGTCTCAGCCGGAACCCTGAACGCTTTCGGCTGGACCGTGAACGCGCCGCACGAGAAGTATCTGTTCGTGCTCGGCTTCGTGGTGGTCTTTGCGCTGCTCGCCAAGAACCTGGTGCGCAGCGCCATTGGCCGCGAGTGGATGGCGATCCGCGACATGGACGTGGCCGCCAGCGTCATCGGCATCCGTCCGGTGTACGCCAAGCTCACGGCGTTTGCGGTGTCGAGCTTCATTGTGGGGGTGGCCGGTGCGCTGTGGGCCTTTGTGCACCTGGGCTCCTGGGAGCCGGCCGCATTCAACATCCAGCGCTCGTTCCAGCTGCTGTTCATGATCATCATCGGCGGGCTGGGATCGATCATGGGCTCCTTCTTCGGCGCGGCATTCATCGTGGTGCTGCCCATCATCCTGAACCAGGCGCTGCCGCTGCTGGCCGCGCCATTCGGCATCGAGGTCAGCACGGCGCTGGTGGCGCACGTGGAGTTCATGATCTTCGGTGCGCTGATCGTGTTCTTCCTGATCGTCGAGCCGCACGGACTGGCACGTCTGTGGTCGATTGCCAAGGAGAAGTTGCGCCTGTGGCCCTTCCCGCACTAGCGGCCCGCAGGAACCCGGATCTAGAAACCCAGTGCAAGAGCATTAACTGGAGATACCGCGCAGATCGGATGCGCATTTGGAGGCGACATGAAGCTCAAATCTCTACTACTCGGTGCAGCGATGCTGACTGCGGTGGGTACCACCGCGCTGACAGCACCCTCGGCCAGCGCTCAGGCGCAGGCCAAGGAGCAGTTCTT
>JAIXTA010000158.1 GCA_027484405.1 Burkholderiales bacterium | reverse complement strand
CCTGGCCGGTACCCTGCTGCTGCCGCTGGCGGCCAGCACGACCTGGCTGGCCTGGGGCATCGCCTTTCTGTGGGGCAGCGCGGGGGGTGCGCTCTACACCCTGGCCATGATCGAGATCGGCACGCGCAGCACCGGCACGGCGCTGGTTTCCGGCACGTCGGTGCTGGTGCTGAGCTACACCCTGGGCGGCATGCTGGCGCCGGCGCTGGGCGGCCTGATGCTCAAGTGGGCACCCACCTGGGGCTTTACCGGCCTGCTGGGCGTGGTGGCTGCGGGCGGCCTCGCGGCGCTGATCGCCGACCGGTCGATGCGCCGCACACAGGCGAGATAATCCAGGGCATGAGACTGCTGACCCCGACTGAAGCCCGCGTACTGGGTGTGCTCATCGAGAAAGAGCGCACCGTGCCCGACACCTATCCGCTGTCCCTCAATGCGCTGGTGGCCGGCTGCAACCAGAAGACCAGCCGCGACCCGGTCATGACCCTCACCGACGCGCAGGTGCAGGACGCGCTGGACGAGCTGCGCAGCCTGTCGCTGGTCACGGAGTCCAGCGGCGCCAAGGTCATGCGCTTTGCCCACAACACCGAGCGCGCACTCAAGCTGCCCAGCCAGAGCGTGGCCCTGCTGGCCACCCTCATGCTGCGCGGCCCGCAGACCGCGGCCGAACTGCGCATCAACAGCGAGCGCCTGCACCGCTTTGCCGACACCGGCAGTGCGGAGGTCTTTCTCAACGAGTTGGCCGAGCGCACCGATGCGGCGCAACCCTTTGCCCCGCAGGCGCTGGTGCGTCTGCTGCCCAAGGCGCCGGGCGCACGCGAGGCCCGCTGGGTGCATCTGCTGTGCGGCGAGCCGGAGGCCTCGCTCGCAACCGCTGGCTCGGGTACGGTGGCTGCGGCATTCAGCAGCGATGATGAGCTGCGCGATCAGGTGCGCATACTGGCCGCGCGGGTCCAGGCACTGGAAGACGAGCTCGCGGCGCTCAAGCAGGCCCTGGGCACCTGAACCGAAGACCGAGGCGCCGCGCGCGCGTGCGGTAACTCGCACCGCTTGCAGAACTGGCGCTGCGCTCATGCCTCGTTTGCACCGCACCGACACCTCCCGGCATTGACGAGCCGAACAGCGCCGTGCCACGATGCACGCCTTGGCGCAGTGGTCCGGCGCCACTTCACCCCCCACCCTCACCCACAGGAGCACACCATGGCTGATCTTGCACACACCTCCGCCCGTGCCCGCTGCTGGGTGCTGCGCGCCTGCTGAACCTGCGTTCGCTCGTCCGTGCCTGAGGCTCCATCGCCCCAGCCCGGACTGTCCTCTCAAAGCGAAAGTGTTTCGCATCGGCCATCCGCCGATGCGTGTTCGGTTCTTCTAAGTCGATCTGCGCCACAACGGTCACGCTGGCTGCATCCCTGATTGCAGCCCCGCCCGCGTCTGCACGCTTGTGCAGTGCGGCTCGTTTCCCCGTGATGTGATCGACATGACTCCAGAACACTTTGCCAAGCTGGCGCGCCTGGGCCTGAACCCGGCCATGGCGCGCGATCTGATTGCCTTGAACCCCGCGGCCGACACCCACTGGCCGTATTGCCGCGTGGTGGAAGTCCACCGCGAAACCGCCGTGCTGCACGATGGCGAGCGCAGCTTCAGCGCCCGCCCCCTGCCCGCCCTGCTCCAGCGCCTGACCGTGGCCCAGCGCTCGCTCGCCGTGGGCGACTGGGTGGCCACCGCCATCCCGGAAGGCGACCGCACCCCCTGGATCGCCGCGCAGGTGCCGCCACACAACAGCATTACCCGACGCGACGGCGACGGCGTGCGCCACACCGTGGTGGCCAACATCGACTGCCTGCTGATCGTCATGGGCCTGGACCACGACTTCAACCTGCGCCGCCTGGAGCGCTACCTGGCCATTGCGCATACCAGCCAGATCACGCCGGTGGTCGTACTCACCAAGGCCGATGCACCCGTGCGGCCGGTGGATGACGCCCTGGACGCCATCCGCACCCGCGTGCCCGGTCACGTCGAGGTGATGGCCGTGGACGGCCGCGATGCATCGGTGTGCGCACGCCTCGCCCCGTGGCTGGGCCTGTCCCAGACCGCCGTGCTGATGGGCTCCAGTGGCGCCGGCAAATCCACACTCACCAACACGCTCACGGGCAGCAGCACGCAGGACACCGGCGCCAACCGCGCGGATGATTCGCGCGGCCGCCACACCACCACCGCCCGCAGCCTGCATCTGACCAGCGTGGCGCTGGGTCTCGGCGGCTGCATCATCGACACGCCGGGCCTGCGCGCGCTGGCCCCGGATGCCGACGCCGAGGACGTGGCCGCCAGCTTCGAGGACGTCGCCCAGCTCGCCCTGCACTGCCGCTTCCGCGACTGCGAGCACAAGGACGAACCCGGCTGCGCCGTGCGCGCCGCCCTGCCCGCCGACAGGCTGCTGAACTATCACAAGCTGCTGCGCGAAGCGGCGCGCGAAACGCGCACGCCCTTGCAGCGGCAGGCCGAACGCGCCAAGTGGACGGCGATCAGCAAATCAACACGGGCCTACATGAAGATGAAGGGGCGAGCATGATCGGTACGGGTACACCTATCAAGATCCGCGCCGCGAACCCGGGCGACGCCGCGCGCATCGCCGACATCTACCTCGCCTCACGACGCACCCATGTGGCTTTTGCGCCGCTGGCGCATCCGGACGATGACGTGCGCGCATGGATTGCCACCGTGCTGCTGCCGGCCGGCGGCGTCACGGTCGCGGTGGAGCAGGAGCACGTGCTCGGCTTCTGCGCGACCAGCGTCGAGGCGCCGTCACCGGGCCGTGCGGCGCCGGCGTGGATCGACCACCTCTATCTCGACCCCGATGTCGTCGGCCAGGGCATCGGCCGCGCTCTGCTCGTTGCAGCACTGCGCGATCTGCCCCGGCCCGTGCGCCTCTACACCTTCGCGCAGAACACCGGCGCCCGGCGCTTCTACGAACGCCACGGCTTCGTGGCGATTGAGTTTGGCGATGGCAGCGGGAATGAGGAGGGCTGCCCGGATGTGCTGTATGAGCTGAGATGACGGGCGCGAACGCTAGCGGGCCGCTGCCAGCGCCATCGCAGTCTGCGGAAACGCGCGCAGCAGCTTGGCATCCATCGTCACCAAGGGCACGGTGAGCGCCTGCGCCAGCGCCACAAACTCGCAGTCGTACGCCGAACAGTCACTTGTGCGGACCAGCTCCAGCACCTGGCGTGAATCCGCGTCACGCTCTGATCCGGCCAGAAGCGCTTCGGTCTCTTCCTGCAGCGCCAGCGCCTGCTCGAAGCTCAGCATCCCGCGGCGCAGATAGCCGGCGAGGATGTTGCGGAACTCGCTGCGCCAAAGCGGCGGAGCCACCCAGTCCGGATCGCGCTCAAGCAGCGCCTCCGCTGCCGCCGTGTGTTCGCCGGGCAGATAGAGGTAGGCGATGACGTTGGTGTCGACAACGATCACGGCCGGCCCGCGCGTTTGGCCTGGTCAATGTCGCTGGCAGAAAAGCGCTGCGTACCCAGGCGCTCACGCAAGGCCCGCGCCCGCGCGAGCCGCTCGGCCGCATCCACGCGGCTGGGCAGCAGCACGGACTCCAGGCAGACAATGGCCTCGCTATTCAGGCTGCGGCGGTGTGCTTCAGCGCTCGCCTTCAGGCGCTCGTAGACGGCATCCGGAATGTTCTTGAGGGTGAGTGTGGTGGGCATGGCGCGGCTCCAAAACGCAACCATTATGGTTTCGCTTTGGGGCTTCATCAACTTGAACGGATCATCGGGCAGAAGCGCTTCCCGCTTGTCCCATGCGGCTTTCCAGCCACTTTGGCCTGAAGAATGGCTCTGGGAGCGGATCTAGCCTTCCGCGTCGAGGCGCCGCCCCGCCCCAATCAGCCCGTCTGCAACTCAAACCCCAGGGCCATGGCGTCGCCGGCATCGGCCTGCATGAACCACATCCGCGCCTCGGGCGGGACCTTGTAGTAGTGCTGCGGCAGGTAGAGCTTGCCGGTGGTGAAGTCGCCGCAGAAGCGGTCGGGGCCGCTGCGCTTGCCGTTCAGGGTGTCGACGATCCAGCGGAATTCAAACCCGTGCAGCACGGGCTGGGCGGACTTCCACAGGCCGCGGCGCTTGGCGCGGGCGTCCTTCATGGCCTTGAACACCAGCTCCAGGTCGGCGGGCTTGGGGATGTTGGGGTAGATGATGAGGGAGGTGGCGTGGCCGTCCTGCATCATCTGCAGGTTGAAGCTGGGCCGCTTGGCGGGCGGGATGGCCTCGCGCTCTTCCTTGGTATAGGCCGGGGCGACGTAGGCGAGCATGCGGCCGTATTTGTCGAAGACGTCGCTGGACACCATGGTGAACAGCTTGCGCGGAGTCAGCGGCTTGCCGGTGGATGCGCTGACCCGCGCCAGGCGCTTGTCCACCATGGCCTGGTAGTGGGCAAAGGCGGCCGCGCCGGCCTCGATGTGGCGGGTGCTGGCGGCGGCGTCCAGCCGATCGGCCAGGTGCGCCTTGAGCCCTGGGTCGAGCGCCTTGCCCTTGCCCGCCAGGAAGCCGGCGAAGGCGGCGTCGAACTTGCCGGGGTTGGCCTCGGTGGCGCCGCCGTAGTGCAGCTCGGGCGCATCCATGCCCAGCATGCGGATGGGGGTCTGGATGGTGGGGGTGTCGCCATCGGTGGCGGACACGAAGCTGGGCTTGTCGCCCATGGCCAGGGTTTCGGGCGTGTACTGGATGGCGATGCGCATGACGGGCTCCCTGCGTGCGGTGCAGGCAGTCTGGGCGCTGAAGATGACGGCATCAATGCCGCGCACGCGGGAGGCGCCGCGGCGCGCGTCCTGGCGGGGGCGGACTGCAGCGTGCAGCCGCTGCGCTGAAATTCAGTCCGAAAATGAATGATTTCTACACGGTCAGATTGCCACTTTCCGCACTGGATGCGTGATAAGCGACCTGTTGCCGAAAGAAAAAAATCTGTCCGAAATTGTTCCAATCCTCGTGGCAGCAGCCGCGGCACTCAGCCCGAGGGCGCTTGATCGCCCCCCCTGCATGACCGGCGCGGCCCCGATGCGAGCAGCGCCGACGAGCGTCGGCTGGCGCCAGCGATGGGTTCACACCACCTACAGCCGGCTGGCGATCACGTCGCGCACGCGCTCGGCCAGCTGGTGGCGGGTGGTGTTCTCGTCGGGGTCGATGGCGGGGTGAATGATGACCTCGGCCTCGATGCCAGGGTTGCGAATCAGCTGGCTGATCGATTGCACCAGGGTCAGCTCGCCGATGTAGGCCGCGGCCTCGCAGCGCGCGCCGCGCAGGCGGTAGCGGATGGTGATGGGCACCACCGGGGCTGGCGCGCGGCGCGCAGCCTCGAACAGGTTGGCGTGAAAGGGCAGCAGGCCACCGCCGTCGGTCGTGGTGCCTTCCGGAAAGAAGGCCACGCTGCGCCCGGCGTGCAGCTTCTCGATCAGGCTGTGGATGACGGCGTGCACGGCGTGGCGCTTGCCGCGGTCGATGAAGGCGGTGCCGCCGGCCTTGACCAGCGTACCGACCACCGGCCACTGCCCGGCCTCGGCCTTGCTGACAAAGCTCACCGGCCGCACGGCGAAGATGATGAAGATGTCCAGCCAGCTGATGTGGTTGGCGGCAATGGCGCAGGCGCCTTCGGGCAGCGCGCCCTCCACACGGTGCTGGATGCGCAGGATGGACAGCAGGCCCCGCGTCCAGCGGCGCACCTCGTGGTCGCGGCCGGCGGCATCGAGCCTTGGAAAGCGCACGGCCGAGGTGAACCAGCCACCGAGCAGGTGCGTGATGAGTCGGACCCAGGCGAACACGGTGCGTGCCGCCCGCTTCAAGCCAAGGGGCTGGCGGCCCGCTCGCCGCTGGCTGTGCGCTCCCAGACCAGCTGCCCGCCCACGAGCGTGGCACGCACGGCGCCCGGCAGCTCATAGCCCAGCCAGGGCGTGGCGCTGCTGGCCGACACCATGGACTCGCGGCTCACCAGCTGCATGGCACGCGGATCGAACAGGCAGAGATCGGCCTGTTCACCCACACGCAGCGAGCCCCCGGGTACGCCGGCAATCCTCGCCGGGTTGGCGGCGATCAGGCGCACCACATCGGCCAGGGGGCGTTGGTGAGCATGCGCCCACTTGAGCATGAGCGGCAGCAGGTGCTCGACGCCGCTGGCACCCGGCACGGCCTCGCCAAACGGCAGGGTCTTGTCATCGGCGGCCACGGGGCGATGGTCGGAGCAGACGGCGTCGATCGTGCCGTCGCTCAGGCCGGCGGCCAAGGCGTCGCGGTCGCGCTGGGTGCGCAGCGGCGGGTCCAGGCGGTACAGCGGATTGAAGAAGCCGATGTCGGCTTCGGTCAGGTGCAGGTGGTGCACCGAGACATCGCAGCTCACGGGCAGGCCCTCGCGCTTGGCCTGGCGTACCAAGTCGACACCGCGCGCCGTACTCAGGCGGGCGATGTGCACGCGGCAGGGCGTACTGCGCAGCAGCTCGAACAGGGTCAGCAGCGCAATCGACTCGGCTGCCACCGGCACGCCCGAGAGCCCCAGGCGCGAGGCCAGCGCGCCGCTGGCCGCCACGCCGCCGCGCGAGAGATTGGCTTCCAGCGGGCGCAGCCAGACGGTGAGGCCGTGCGTGAGTGCGTACTGCAGGGCGCGCTGCAGCACCGTGGCGTCGGCAATCGGCTCGTCGGCCTGGGAAATGCCGACACAGCCCGCCTCGCGCAGCTGCGCCATCTCGGCAATCGTCTCGCCCTTCAGGCCGAGCGTGAGCGCACCCAGCGGCTGCACCTGCACGCCGTGGCCCTGGCGCATGCGGTAGGTCAGGCGGTCCACCAGGCCGGGTTCGTCGAGGATGGGGTCGGTATCCGGCGGGCAGACCACGCGGGTCACGCCGCCGGCCGCTGCGGCGCGCAGCTCGCTGTTGCCGGTGGCATCCCCCCAGCCGCTGTCCTTCAGGCGCACGGCCAGATCCGTGGCGCCTGGGAGCACGGTCAATCCCGTGGCATCGATGCTGCGGTTGGCCGTGAAGCCGGCGGGCATGCTGCCTACGCCGACCACGCGGCCGGCCGCGATGTAGATGTCCTGGATGCCGTCCACCCCGGCCGCGGGGTCGATCAGATGACCGCCCTTGATCTCGATCTTCATGCCTTGTTCCCTGCCAGCAGGCTCATCACGGCCATCCGCACGGCAATGCCGAAGGTGACCTGGTCGAGGATCACGGCCTGCGGACCGTCTGCCACCTCGGAGGCGATTTCCACACCGCGGTTCATCGGCCCCGGGTGCATCACGATGGCGTCGGGCGCTGCCAGCGCCAGCCGCTCGCGCGTGAGGCCGTAGTGCTCGAAGTACTCCTGCGCGCTGGGCAGCAAGGCGCCCTTCATGCGCTCGTTCTGCAGGCGCAGCATGATGATGACATCGGCGTCCTTGATGCCATCATCCATCTTGGAGAACACGCGCACGCCCATGTCCTCCAGCCCGCCGGGCAGCAGGGTCAGCGGGCCGACGGCGCGGATCTCGGGCACACCGAGCGTGGACAGGGCATGGATGTCGCTGCGCGCCACGCGGCTGTGCAGGATGTCGCCAACGATCGCCACGCGCAGGTCGGTGAACCGCTTGCCGCTCTTGGCCATGAAGTGGCGGATCGTGTACATGTCCAGCAGGCCCTGGGTGGGGTGCGCGTGGCGGCCGTCACCGGCATTGACCACATGCACATGCGGGGCCACATGCTCGGCAATCAGGAAGGGCGCACCGGAGCTGGAGTGCCGCACCACGAACATGTCCGCCTGCATGGCCGAGAGGTTGGCGATGGTGTCGAGCATGGTTTCGCCCTTGGCCGTGGAGCTGCGCTGGATGTCCAGGTTGAACACGTCGGCAGACAGGCGCTTGGCGGCGATCTCGAAGGTGGTGCGAGTGCGGGTGGAGTTCTCGAAGAACAGGTTGAACACGCTCTTGCCGCGCAGGATTGGCAGCTTCTTGACCTCCTGATCGCTCACCGTGACGAAGCTCGCGGCGGTATCGAGAATCTGGTTGATGTGCCCGCGGGACAGGCCCTCGAGCGTGAGCAGGTGAATCAGTTCACCGTTCTTGTTCAGTTGCGGGTGGCGCTTGGACAGCATCAGCTGCGGTCCTCCAGAGAAAGAGACAACGCCCCAGCGTCACTGCGCTGGAGCTTGATGTGCTGGTGCGCAGGCAGCGCGATGGTGCCGCCGCAGGCGTCGGGCGCCACCGGCAGCTCGCGCCCGCCGCGGTCGAGCAGCACGGCCAGGCGGATGGCGTCGGGCCGGCCGTAGTCGAACAGCTCGTTCATCGCACCGCGCAGGGTGCGGCCGGTGTTGAGCACGTCGTCCACCAGCCAGACCACGCGCTTGTCGGTGGAGACGGGAATCTGCGTGGGCGCGGTCTGCGGGTGCAGGCCGATCCGGTCGAAATCGTCGCGGTAGAAGGCCACGTTCAGCGCGCCCAGCGGTGTGGACAGGCCAAGGTCGGCATGCAGCTTCTGGGCCAGCCAGTAGCCACCGGAATGGATCCCGATCATCAGGGCATCCGGCAGGTCGGGCCGGGCGCGCAGGGCGGCGAGCAGGCGCGCATAAGCCGTCGCAAAGTCAGCGGAATCGAAGTCGGGCAGCGTCATGTCGCGTCCGGGTGGGAAGGAGAAGCTGTGTCGGCAGGGGTGGCGGGCGGTGCCGGCACCGCGGGATTGAGCAGCTGTGCGAAATAGCGCTCGAGGATCACGGCCGCCGCCTGGGCGTCGTCGTGCCTGCCCTCGACGGAAGAATAGCGCTCGTCCACCAGCACCACCGGCACGCCGAAGCGGCGCAGCTTGCCGGCCAGATTGCGCGTAGCACGGGTCATTTCGTGTTCCGCCCCATCCGGATGGGTGGGCAGGCCCAGCACCAGGGTCTGCGGCTGCCACTCCTTGATGAGGGGCGCGAGCTGCTCAAGCAGCACCGTGCGGTTGAGCGCCTGCAGGGTCTTGAGCGGCCGGCCCGTGTGGGTGATGAGGTTGCCTACCGCCAGACCGGTGCGGACCAGGCCGTAGTCGAGCGCCAGCACGATGCCGGAGCCGACAGAAACACGGGGGGCAGATACGGCGGCGGAGGCGATGGGCACCGGGGCAGACGCGTGGTCCGCCATCAGGCGTGCCCCGCAATGCTGGCCAGCTGCGCGGGCGTGATGCCCAGCAGGCCGATGGCGGCGGAGTAGCGTTCCTCTACCGGGGTGTCGAAGATCACGCGCGGGTCGGCCTTGACCGTCAGCCAGGCGTTCTGCGCAAGCTCCTGCTCCAGCTGGCCGCCGGACCAGCCGGAATAGCCCAGCGAGATCAGCAGCTGATGCGGACCGTCGCCGCGGCCGATCGATTCCAGCACGTCACGCGAGGTGGTAAGTGCCCGCTCACCACCGACCTTGAGCGAGGAGTTGAAGGCCAGCTGCGGCTGATGCAGGACGAATCCGCGTTCGTTCTGCACCGGGCCGCCGACAAAGACCACCTCGTCGCGCAGCACCTCGATCTGCAGGTCGAGGTCGACCTTGCTGAACAGGCCACCGATGGTGAGCGTGCTGGGGCGATTGATGACCAGGCCGAGCGCGCCCTTGTCGGTGTGCTCGCACATGTAGATCACCGCGCCCGAGAAGTTCGGGTCCTGCATCGCAGGCATGCTGATCAGGAAGTGATCGGTCAGGTCCATTTGCCGCATTTTAGTGCGGGTAAGCTGCCACGCAGGCTGGGGGGCCGGGAGGGAGGCGTTGCCTTGGACGCCACTGGATGTCATCTGAACAATTTGACTGCGGCCTGGTCTGGCTGCGCCGCGACCTGCGCCTGAGCGATCACGCCGCGCTGTACCACGCGGCACAGCAGTGCCGGCGCCTGTACGTTGCCTTCATTTTCGATCGCGAGATCCTTGACGCCCTGCCGCGGCAGGATCGGCGCGTGAGCTTCATCTGGGAGTCGCTGACGCCCATCGACGCCGCGCTGCGCGAGCGCGGCAGCGGCCTGATTACGCGCCATGCCCGCGCCCGCGAGGCGATCCCTGCACTCGCCCGCGAGCTGGGCGTGAATGCCGTCTTCACCAACCACGACTACGAGCCCCAGGCGATCGAGCGCGACGCCGTTGTGGACAAGGCCCTGCGTGCCGAGGGCCGCCAGCTCATCACCAGCAAGGATCAGGTGATCTTCGAGCGCGACGAGGTGCTCACGGGGGCCGGCAAGCCCTTCTCGGTCTTCACGCCCTACAAGAACGCCTGGCTCAAGAAGCTCGATGCGTATCAGCTCAAGGCCTACCCGTCCGAGCGGGCGCTTGAGCGGGCAGCCCCGCTGCCGGCCAGCGTGACCGGCGGCCTGCCCAGCCTGGACAGCATGGGCTTTGACGCCGAATGCCGCATGGCCCTGGCGCCAGGCGAAGCCGGTGCCCGGGCGCTGGTCGAGGAGTTTCGCGAGCGGATCAGCCAGTACCACGCCACGCGCGACTTCCCGGCGGTCAAGGGTCCGTCCTATCTGTCGGTGCACCTGCGCTTTGGCACAGTCTCGGTGCGCGAACTGGCACGCTTTGCCTGGCAACGCGTGCAGACCGACAGCACCGAAGGCGCCTCGCGCTGGTTGGCAGAACTGATCTGGCGCGATTTTTATCACCAGATCCTGTTCCATCACCCGCGCGTGGTGACGCAATCCTTCAAGCCGGAGTACGACCGGATCGTCTGGGACGAGGATCAGGCCAAGTTCGCGGCCTGGTGCGAGGGTCGCACCGGGTTTCCGCTGGTGGATGCGGCCATGTTGCAGCTCAACACCAGCGGCTACATGCACAACCGCCTGCGCATGGTGGTGGCGAGCTTTCTGACCAAGGATCTGGGGATCGACTGGCGCTGGGGTGAGCGCTATTTCGCCGAAAAGCTCAACGACTTCGACCTGGCCGCCAACAACGGCGGCTGGCAGTGGGCGGCCAGCACTGGCTGCGATGCCCAGCCCTATTTCCGCATCTTCAACCCCTTCAGCCAGAGCGAGAAGTTCGACGCGCAGGGCAAGTTCATCCGCAGGTACCTGCCCCAGCTGGCCAAGCTGCCCGACAAGAACATCCACGCACCGCACCTGATGGAGCCCATGCTGCTGCGGGCAGCAGGCGTGAATCTCGGCGTCGATTACCCCCGGCCGATCGTCGACCATGACGTGGCGCGCAAGAAGACCCTGGCACGCTTTGCCGTGGTCAAGGCAGATGCAGGCACGAATTCTGCGTCTGCGGGGTAAAGCAGGCCCTATTGCCCGCATTGCGGCGCCGTTGCTCGCCCACAATCAGTGCATGCCCTGCTGCTGAACGCCATGCGCCTTGCCCTGTCCTTTTTGCCCGGCTGCATCCTGATGCTGCTGGTTTCGCTGAGCGAGCGTGCCGCCGTGCACGTGGAGTTTGTGCGTCCGGCGCAGTTCGGCCACGTACTGTGCCAGTGGCATGCAGCGCTGAGTTTCAAGGAACCGCAGGGCTTTGAGGATGATGTCGCCGAGTTGATTCCCTGGACGGGCAACGTCTGACGGTCCACCATTCGAGGACACAAAGCACAACGGGGCGCCGAGCGCCCCGTTGTGCTTTGTACCGCTCGCCAGACAGCGATCAGGCTGGCTGCGGCGCCCTGCTGCCCAGGAAGCCGCGGATATGCCCCAGCAGCTCGTTGTCCTGATAGGGCTTGCCGAGGAACACATTCACGCCCAGCTCCATGGCGAAGTTGCGGTGCTTGTCCGCCGTGCGCGAGGTGATCATGATGATCGGCAGCTCGGTGTAGCGGGCGTCGCCGCGAATGTTGCGCGTGAGGTCGAATCCGTCCATGCGCGGCATTTCGATGTCCACCAGCATCACGTCGGGCGTCACGTCCTGCAACTGGCGCAGCGCATCCACGCCGTCCTTGGCCAACACCACCTGGAAGCCTTCGCGTGTGAGCAGGCGCTGCGTGACGCGGCGCACAGTGAGCGAGTCGTCCACCACCATCACCACCGGCAGGGTGCGCAGACCCTGCGAAGGCTCGGAGGCAGGCTTGCGGCCATCGACGATCTCGGCCACTGCACCGCCAACCACGGCGTCCTGCGGCGCGAGGGGATGCGGCGCACTGGCGGCATGGCCGAAGCGCTGTGCCATCGGCAGCGGGTTGATGATCAGCACGACCTCGCCGGAACCGAGCACCGTGGCACCGGAAATGCCGATCACACGCGCCAGTTGCGGGCCGATGTTCTTGACCACCACTTCGCGCGTTCCGATCACTTCGTCGACGTGAATGGCTGTGCGCTCATCGCCCTGCGCCAGCACAACCACAGGCGAGTAGCGCTGGGCTGCAGGCGTCGCATCGTCGAGCGCCATGAGCTGTGCGAGGTAGTGCATGGCGACGGGCTTGCCGCGCGAGATCACCTGGCCCTCGTTGTAGGCCGCTGCCAGTGCTGCGGCCTTGAGCTGCTGCACCTCGGACACCAGCACTGCTGGCAAGGCCACGGTATGCGTACCCACACGAACCAGCACAACCTGCGTCACGGCAAGGGTCAGGGGCAGGAAGATAGTGAACTGGGTTCCCTTGCCCTGCTCGGTGCTCACCGAGATGCGACCGCCGAGCGACGCGGTTTCTGCACGAACCACGTCCATGCCCACGCCGCGCCCCGCCAGCTCGGTGAGCTCCGTGGCTGTCGAGAAACCGGGCTGGAAGATCAGTTCGGTCAGGTCAGTGTCGCTGACGGTGGCGTCTGCAGCGAGCAGACCGCGTTCCACGCCTCGCTCGCGAATGCGCGGCAGGTTCAGGCCCGCACCATCATCGCTGAATGTGATGCGGATTTCATTGCCTTCCTGGCGGACGTCCACCTGGATGTTGCCTTGGTCGGACTTGCCGCTGGCAATGCGACGCTCCGAGGACTCCACACCGTGTGCGACCGCATTGCGCAAGAGATGTTCGAAGGGGCCGACCATCCGCTCCAGCACGGCGCGGTCCACTTCTGCGCCCGCGCCACGGATGTCGAGTGCCACGCGCTTGCCGGTATCGCGCCCCGCCTGGCGAACAACGCGATACAGGCGGTTGGAGACGCTGTCGAAGGGCACCATGCGCACGCGCATCAGGTCCTGCGTGAGATCACGGGTGAGACGTGCCTGGTTGAGCAGATCGCGATCTGCTTCGCCGAGCGAACGACCCAAGTTCTGCTGCACCGTCTGCACGTCATTCACTGATTCGGCGATCAGACGTGTGAGCTCCTGCAAGCGAGTGAATCGGTCGAATTCCAGGGGATCGAACGCCACGTCGAGGCGCTGCTGCTCGAGCCGGGACTCGATCTGCGATTCGGCCTGGATCTCGAGTTCACGCAGCTGGGTGCGCAGACGGCTGACGTTTTCACTGAGCTCACCCAGCGCGTTGCGGATGCCTACCACTTCCGCTTCCACGCGGGTTCGTGCAATGGCGACTTCACCCGCCTGGTTCACGAGACGGTCAAGAATGTCGGCACGCACACGGACCAGTGCTCCGCCGGCATCGACTGGGCTGGCCGCGGTAGCAGCAACGCTTTGCGCAGCTGCCGGTGCGACGGGCGTGCGAACCGGGAAGTTGATGACGTTGGCGACGACACCCGGCTGCTCGGAGCCAGCGGGCTGGGGCGCGACTTGCGGCAATGGATCCAGATCGACGCGTTCCGCATCTGCGAGCAGATCGGACTCCGGCCGATTACCGCTGGTGACTTCGAACACCAGCTGCATGCGGTCGTTGCGGCGCTCCAATTCATCGAAGAAGGCATCGCTGTACTCGCGGCTGGCGACAGCATGCTCGATACGGGTTTCCAACTCGTGGGCTGATTGACCGACGCGCAGGGCCCCGGCCATTCGGGCGCTGCCCTTGAGTGTGTGCAAGGTACGCAGCAGCGATGCAGGGTGTTGCTCGGAGGTCGGCGCGGCGCGCCATGCACGCAGGCCATCGCTGAGCTGCGGGAACTGTTCGTGCGCCTCGAGAGAGAAGATCTCGAATAGCTCGGGCTCGATCTCGTCGCGAATGCCAAGATCCGGAAGCATCGATGTGTCGAGAACCGCGCTTTCGGCCACACGCACTGGAGCGGGCAGATCATTCTGCTCGACCGGCAGCGGCTGCGCCGCCTGCGGGGGGGTCTGCACGGCAGCAGGCGGGTCCGACGGCAGCACTGAAGAGACGTCGGCGACGGGTTGCAATACAGCTGGCAGCTCGCTCTGCACGTCCGGAGCAGCCTCAGCGATCACCTCGGGAGTCGCCACGGACTCGATCGCCTCAACCGCTTCAACCTGCGCCACGACCTCATGCGTCACTGGCGCGACAGACCCTGCATCGAGCGGACCGACATCGATCGCTTCAAGCGGCAGCGGTGCGTCAATGACTTCACCCACCGGCACATCAACTGCTCCCGTGGCTGCGTCGGGCTCGACGACATCTGCGTGCGCGAGGTTATCCAGCAGGGCCACCGCCAGCGTGCTCACCGGCGGATACTCGCCAGAGGCAAAGCTGCGCTGCATCGCGACGAGTTCGCCGGCGACGCTTTCGAGCGCAGCATGGCCCGCTGCATCAAAGGTGCGGTGCGTGCGCTTGGCGGCGAGCAACAGATCTTCCAGCTGACCGGCAACCGCCTGCATGGTGCGCGCACCGACAGTGGCAGCGCTGCCCGCAAGGGTGTGCGCCAGACGCAGTGCGAGCTCGGAGACCGGACGGTCCTGCTCGTGGGACCACTCCGCAAAGTCCTGGCTGAGGCGGCGCAGGTTCTCGTCTGCCTCTGCGGTGTAGATGTTGAAAAGCGGCACGCTGATGGTCACTGGACCGATCTGCTTTACATCCTCGGCCGCCGCGCCGTCGACCTCAGCCTCGGGCGAGGCCAAGGGCTCATCCAGCGAGAAATCGACCGTACCTGCAGCAGTGCTGCCACCTGCATCGCCAAGGTCAAGGTCCAGATCGAGCGTCGGAACATCGACCGCCTGCAGCTCAATGGACTCGGCAACTTCGGGAGCATCAAGCACCGGCAGGCTCAGGTCGAAGTCCGGCACGAGCGGCGCGTCCGGTGCGGGTTGCTGGTCGACGATCGGCACCGCCTCGGCTTGAACGTCCAGCACGGGAAGGTCGAGATCCAGATCCAGACCCGCTGGCTCATCCGCGCCTTCTGCCGCAGGGCCTGCGGCTTCGGCCGTCGAGACGCTTTCGGTGATTGCCGCAGCAGGCCAGCGGAACACGCCTTCATTGCGCAACGCACTGGCCGCAGCCTGGAAAGGCTCGGGCTGCCGCCAGGAGCGGCCAGTGCTGTCGATTTCGTCGACCCAGGCACGCAACTCGTGGGAGGCCTTCGCCAGCAGGCGAAGCAGATCCGGGGTGGCCGCCATACCCTCGGCCAGCCAGTGGTTCATGAGCTGCTCGATCGCCCATGCTGCCTCACCGAGCCTGTCCAGCCCGACCATCCTGCCCGAGCCCTTCAGAGTATGGAAACCGCGTCGCAGCGTCGTCAGGACGCCTTGATCGGACGGGCTGGCCTCGGCCTGCGGAATCGCACTGCCGATGGTGTCGAGAACTTCACGTGCTTCTTCGATGAAGATGCCCAGCAGCTCGGCATCAATCGCCTCTTCAGACTCCGGCATGGGGAGCGCCGGCACAGCGGGCAGCACGTCTGAAGAGCCATCCAGCGCTTGAGCAACGTTGGAGAGCGCCGCGACATCGCCTGAAGGCTGCAGCGCAGCGAGCGCCTTGCTGGCCTGCGAGACAAGCCCGGGCTCATCGATGATGGCCGCACCGTCTCGCATGGCGATCAGCGAATCGCGCAGCTCGGCCTTGATCGATTCGTCCTGCGGCCGCTCCTGAAATGCCTCGATCAGCTCAACTGTTTTTTTTTGATGCCCCTGGATCACCTGCTCGAGGCTCTCCTCAGGCTCCATCAGCTTCAATTCGGGCAGGCTCGGTGCGATGGGCTCGGCCACAAGCACGCTGGTCACCTCGCGCGCGGCGGCGTGCGCGTCTTCGGCGGGCTCAACCAGGCCTTGCGTCTTCGCGTCGAAGACATAGCGATCGCGATTGCCTTCAGGGTCGCGCAGGAAGGCCTCGACGGCCAGTGTCAAACGACCATAGTTCTCGGCAAGCTGGGTGAAGTCGGCTTCAGCCGGCTCGGCTTCGGGCAGATTGAACTCGCGCAGGGTATTGCGCACGCTGGCCACAGCCTTGGCTGCTTCGGGCATGCCGAGCACACCGAGCGCTCCTTCAATCTGCGCGAGGGGCGCGTCATTTCCATTGAGCGGCGACTTGTCCGAGGGGTTGCGGAAGTACTGATCGAGATTCTTCTCGACAGCGCCCAGTTGTGCAGACAGCTCGGCCGTCAGGGACTGGAAGGTCGAGCGATCCTGTTCACGGCGCGCGATTTCGTTGAGCCAGGGTTCCATCGGCCCAGGATCCTGGCCGCCTGCTGCCGCTTCGATGCGTCGGACGAGCGCTGCAACGCGCTCGTCGCGACGCGGATCCGGGCTGTGAATCGAGCCCAGCAGCAGTTCGAGGTAGAGGATGCCGCTGGCCACTTCCAGGCCGAGCACGTCATCGGGTATGCGGCCGTCGGCTGCGCAGCGCAGGGCCGTGGCTCCCATGACCGCGGCGAGGCTTTCGGCGCTTGGCTGGCGCAGACGCTCAAGAAGACTGCCGAGATCCTTGGTCTGGCGCGAAAACTGATCCAGCGTCTCGAATTGCCCCCTCGCCGCCAGCCCGCCGGGCTCGGCGTCGCGGTTGCCGGCCGCCTGGTTCCAGATGCCCTTCAGCTGGGCAACTTTCTCCCGGGCACTGGCAAGAATGTCACGGTCGATACGGACAAAGCGGCTGGTCTCGTAGTCACGCGGAACGGCGTTGTCCAGTGCGAACACCTGCTGCACCTGCGCCACGACGGGTGCATCCGATGGGGTCTTGGCCACATAGAACAGCGCGTCCTTCATCAGGCGCTCTGCCACCTGCGGCGAACCGTCCACGAGGCGCTTGACCTGCAAGTTCACTCGCGCGGCGAGGCGCTTCAGATTGAGGTCCCGCTCGCTGCCGGGTGCTACCTCGCGTGCTGTGGCCAGAGCGGTCAGCACGGTCCAGAAGGTATGCTGCTGCGGCGAGCGCTGGGTCTGCGCCACGCTGGCCAGTGCCCCGGCCATCTCTTTCCAGGTGGCCGGTGTGGCCTGGTCCTGGAGCAGCTGGAGAAGCGCCAGCTCGTAGCGGCGGCGCGCGGACTTCAGTACCGGCTGCAGGGCAGATTCGTCGAGCGGAGCGGTGTCGGCAGGCAGGATGCGCGCCGACAGATCAGGAAAGAAGAGATCGGCTGCGTGCACGCGCTCGGCATTGCGGGCGCTGAGCACGTCACGCAGATAGGGAAACAGGCGCAGCGGTTCGTGCGCACCGCCTGCAAGCAGCTCTTCACAGTAGGCAACGATGGCCGTCAGGCTGTCGTCGACGGCATCGAGCGCGGCCGGGGTCGCATGATCCGGCTCCGCCTCGAATTGCGCCAGCAGGGATTCGACCGCTTCGGACAGGGTGGACAGACCCTCGATATCCAGCATCTGCAGCGCACCATGAAACTGGTGCACGCGGTTGATGGCCAATGCCAGGCTGCCACTGTCGTTGCGCTGAGCACGGTACTTGGCCAGCGCTTCCTGCGCTTCGCTGGCCACGGTGCGCACTTCCGGGAAGATCCAAGAAAGCGGCGCGGTGTCGATGGTCTTCATCGATCCCCCCAATGTGTCGAAAGCATGCCGCCGCAGCACACGCCAGGGCGGCGTCCAGGCATCAGGCCGTCGTCTTGAATCGTGAGACCGAGTTCTTCAGCTGCAAGGCCAGTTCGGAGAGCTGGCCAATCGAGCCGGCCGTCTGCTGCGTACCCTTGGACGTCTGTTCGGTCACCGCGAGGATCTTCGTGATCGACTGCGACACACCTGCAGCCTGCACAGCCTGTTGCTCGGTGGAACGGGAGATGTCGGTAATCAGTTCGGCCAGTTCCTTGGACACTTGACCGATGTCCTGCAGCGCGTGACCGGCTGCATCGGACAGCTTCGCCCCTTCGACCACGCCCTGGGTCGACTTTTCCATAGCGGCCACGGCGTCTTGCGTGTCGGTCTGAATGGTGCGCACCAGCGCGGCAATCTGCTTGGTGGCTTCCGCCGAACGTTCGGCCAGTCGCTGCACTTCTTCGGCAACCACCGAGAAGCCGCGCCCTGCTTCACCGGCTGAGGCCGCCTGGATGGCAGCGTTCAGAGCCAGCACGTTGGTCTGTTCGGTAATGTCCGAGATCAGTTCCACGATTTCACCGATCTCCTGGGACGATTCACCCAGACGCTTGATCCGTTTTGCAGTCTCCTGGATCTGGTCGCGGATTTCGTTCATGCCGGTGATGGAGTTTTCCACCGCCTTTTGACCGTCTTCTGCAGCAGACAGCGAGCGGCGCGCCACGTCTGCGGTGTCGGATGCTCGGCGCGACACTGCCTGAATGTCGGTGGTCATGCGCAGCACGTCGTCACCGGTGGAGCGAATCTCGCGGGCCTGTTCTTCAGAGGCCTGCAGCAGCTGCATGGAAGTTTCGCGCGCCTGACCGGATGCATCGGCCACGAGCTGTGCCGCCGAGGACACCCGCCCCACCAGGCCTCGCAGTTCTTCCACCGTGTAGTTCACCGAGTCGGCGATGGCGCCCGTGATGTCTTCCGACACCGTGGCCTGAATGGTCAAGTCACCATCGGCCACCTCCTGCAGTTCGTTCATCAATCGCAGAATGGCTGCCTGGTTCTGGTCGTTCAGACGCTTGGCTTCCTGTTCCTGTTCTTCGGCGGCCAGTCGCTGGCGTTCAGCTTCCGTGGCGCGTTCGCGGCTGTCGTCCAGGAAGAGCTTGGCAATACCGGCTGCGGCACCGAGAACAAACAGGGCGCTGAGCAGCATGATGGTGTAGTGCAGGAGACGGCGGTTGCTGGCGCCGCGCAGCTCCTCCTCGAGCGTCACAAGGTCCTTGCGCAGGGTTTCGCTTTCGCGGAACACCAGGCTCTCGGCCTGCTTGGCCTGCACGATCCGCTGCAGGTTCGACAAAATGCCGCCCACGCTGCCCTGGAATTGCTCGAAGGCCTTCTTCAGCTCGGTCAGGCGCTGTTGCACTTCGCTGCCATTGGGCGCCGCGGGCAGGCGCAGCACATCGCTGCCGGAGAGCAGCCCATCCAGCAGGTCACGGAAGGTGTTGGTGTCCTTGCCCAGCAGGAAGGCGGTTTCCGGGTTCACGGTTTCACCGGACACGAGTTCGTTGGCGTTCTTGGCCAGCCGCTGAGTCAACATGACCAGCTGCCCGGAGGCCGAAATCTCGCGAGCGCTCGCGCCAGAGGACAGCTTGAGTGCGGAGATCTGCTCGGTCAGCTCCAGCAGCTGCGGGTTGCTCTCGTTGATGACGCGCAGGAAGTTACCGAAGTTCGACAGCGGTTCCTTCTGACCCAGAATGGTCGTGGCGCCTTCTTCGCTTCGCTTCCAGTCCTCGTTCACCTTCGCCAAGGTCGCGGCCACGCTGCCGGGGGCACTTGCATAGTTGTTGCCCTTGAAGTCGCCGCCATTGGTCAGGACACCCAGTGCATCCTTGAGCTGGTCGCGGGCTTCCTGCACTTCCGTGAACGATGCTGCGCTACCCACCACGGCGCCCTTCACCGCCTTGGCGAGACGCTGTGACTGCACCTGGGCGTCCACCGTCATCTGAATGTGGCCGGCGTTGTTGTTGGCAAATGCACCGTCGACCAACACCGTGAGAATGCCGATCACCAGGGCGCCGACCAGAACGCCGGTCAGGATGCGAATCTGCCGCGCGATGGGCAGGTGGCCGATCAGCGGGAGCTTGAACGCAAGGCGATCGTCGGTTGCAGCGCGCATGGACTGCGTGTCCTCGGGCTGGAACTCGGGGTCGTTTGGCACATCGGCCGGCGGCTGCATGACCGTCGGTGCACCCAGTGCTGCGACGCCTGCGTCGTCCTGCGAGTCCTTCAGCTGCTCGTCGGCAAACTCGTCCTTTGCCTTCTTGCCGCCAAACAGTCCACCCAGTTTCAAGGCCATCTTGAGGCTCCTCTTCCTCTACTGAACGCTCCGCTTGCGCACACACTGCGCACGCCGCGGAGAACTGCAAGCTGAATTCGATGTGTCCCGGCCGCTCGGCTCAGGCTGCACCGATCTGCAAAAAACCGTCGGAGGCAGCCAGTGCCTCCAGCGAAAGTTCGGTCCACTGCCCACCCGAGCCGTCGCGCCAGGAGCCCAGCGCCACGTGGGTGGCGGCTTCGGGCAGGCCATCGGCATGGAATTCGGCGGCACGCAGGTCTTCGACGTTGCGCAGGCCCAGCACCCGTGTCGCGATCAAGCCGGCGTTCACGCCCAGCGAGGGCGCAAGCAGGATCACGCGCGAGGTGCTGTCGGTCGGGGTGGCGTCCATGCCAAAGTAGCGGCACAGATCGACCACGCCGATCAACGAGCCCCGGACGTTGGCCAGACCTTCGTACCAGGGCAGCGTGCGCGGTACCTTCGTGACGGTCGGTACGCTGATGATCTCGCCCGTGGAGGCAAGGGGAAGCAGCAGATTCAGGCCGCCGCAGCGCACCGCCAGCTTGGGATGGGCCACGGCCGCAGACTGGGCATCGCGGATGCGCTGGGCGATCCGGGCCTGGAACTCGCGCAGACGGTTGCGCTGCGAGTTGTCGGGGCTGTTGGGTGCGGAGGCGCTCATCAGCGGGGGCCGGCTAGTTGGAGTGCGCGAACAGGCAAGGGCTCAGAGCTGCGATTCGGGCAGTGCACGAATCTTGCCCAGCAGCTCGTCGGCATTGACGGGCTTGACGACGTAGTCGCGAGCGCCCTGGCGCATGCCCCAAACCTTGTCAGTCTCCTGGCCCTTGGTGGTGCACATGATGACCGGAATCATCTCGGTTTCCGGGTCCTTGGACAGCGCGCGGGTCACCTGGAAGCCATTCTGGCCGGGCATGACGACGTCCATGATCACGAGCTGCGGGCGCTCGATCTTGACCTTGGACAGCGCCTCCTCGCCGTTTTCGGCTTGCACGACGACATAGCCGTTCTTCATCAGCAGGTCGGTCAGGAAGTAGCGCTCGGTCGGAGAATCGTCCACGACCATGATCTTTGTGATTGCCATTGCGTAGTCTCGAAGTGAATCTGTCAGCGCTGGGCAAGCAGCTCGGCATGCGAGCGCACTGCAGCCAACAGGGTTTCCTTGGTGAAAGGTTTGGTCAAGTACTGGTCCGAGCCCACCATGCGGCCCCGTGCACGGTCGAACAGGCCGTCCTTCGAGGACAGCATGATGACGGGCGTCGAGGAGTACTTGGGGCTCTTCTTGATCAAGGCGCAGGTCTGATAGCCGTCCAGGCGAGGCATCAGGATGTCGCAGAAGATGATCGCGGGCTCGTGGTCGTTGATCTTGGCCAGTGCATCGAAGCCGTCTTCGGCCAGCAGCACCTGACAGCCCACCTGCGACAGGAAGATCTCCGCGCTGCGGCGAATGGTGCTCGAGTCATCGATCACCATCACCTTCAGGCCGTTGAGTAGTTCAGACATGGGCGGCGGGCACTCGCTGTAGGGAAAGTTCAATCAAACCAAGTTCCGCAGGCCCTGAACAGGCGACCGTGGGCGGAAAAACTCGAGAATGCACTAGAAAACTTATCAACGAGTTTAACGAAGCACTTTAGGTATCGCTAGGAAAATCAGGGACTTGCGAGCGATTCCTCATCAACTTGCGACGGACAAACGATTCAGATTTCCACCATTTCAAAATCTTCCTTGCGGGCGCCGCACTCCGGGCAGGTCCAGTTGGGAGGCACGTCCTCCCACTTGGTGCCGGCAGCGATGCCGTCGTCGGGCGCACCCTTCTCTTCGTCATAGATCCAGCCGCAGATCAGGCACATCCAAGTTTTCATGAAGTGGGACTCATAGAATGTGAAAGCGCGGGCATGTTACCGAAGGCAACAGCACTGATTTCCTGTTTCGAGGGGGTGGTGCAGGGCGGGCAACCGCGTGGTGTCGATGCAACGCGCCCGGCGGGTCATGCAAGCGACGCTGGTCCACCGACCTGCCGTCTGAAGCGCGCGCGCATCGGCCGTCCCGACATCCACCTGCGCTGCCGGCCCCGGTCTTCGCTCCAGACCCCAATTGATGACGATACGGCAACCCGCTGATCTGCCCTCCCGCGCACGACCCGCCCGCTCACGCGAGCTGGCCGGCTTGTATGCCATCACGCCCGACGGCATGGCGAGCCCGGAGATCATCTTGCGAACGGCGGCCATCCTGCGCGGCGGTGCGCAGGTGCTGCAGCTGCGCAGCAAGCACATCCAGGGCGCCGCACGACGCGAGCTGGCGCTGGCGCTGCGCGAGCTCACCGATGCGCACGGCGCCCTGTTCATCATCAATGACGACGTGGCGCTGGCGCTGTTGTGCCATGCCGATGGCGTGCACCTGGGGCGCGACGACGGTGACCTGGTCGCCGCGCGCGCGCGGCTCGGGCCGCAGCGCCTGCTGGGCGCAAGCTGCTACGACCGACTTGCCCTGGCGCAGACCGCCGTGGCTGCCGGGGCGGATCATGTGGCGTTTGGCAGTCTGTTTGGCTCCCCCACCAAGCCGGCTGCGGTGCGCGCGCCGCTCTCCCTGTTTGCACTGGCGGCGCCACTGGGGGTGCCACGGGTGGGCATCGGCGGGATTGACCTGGACAACGCAGCGCAGGCTGTGGCGGCCGGCGCAGACGCGGTGGCGGTGATTTCGGCCCTCTATCATGCGCCGGACCCCGAGGCCGCGGCGCGGGCCTTCAGCGCCCTGTTTGCAGCAAGGCAGCGCGGCTGATCCACGGCACTGCGTCGCCCGACCTCACCCCAGTTTCACCCAGCCCCCAGAAAGCCCCATGTCCCGCAACGACACCCTTTTCGCCCGTGCCCAGAACGTCATTCCCGGCGGTGTGAACTCGCCCGTGCGCGCCTTTCGCGCCGTAGGCGGCACGCCGCGCTTCGTGGCGCGTGCGCAAGGCCCCTACTTCTGGGACGCGGACGACAAGCGCCACACGGACTACATCGGCTCCTGGGGCCCGATGATCCTGGGCCATGGCCACCCGCAGGTGGTGGAGGCCGTCACGAAGGCTGCGCTGGAAGGTTTTTCGTTCGGCGCGCCCACCGAGCGCGAGATCGAGCTGGCCGAGGAAATTCTGAAGCTGGTGCCGTCCATCGAGCAGGTGCGCCTGACCTCCAGCGGCACCGAGGCCGGCATGAGCGCCATTCGCCTGGCGCGCGGCTTCACCGGCCGCAACAAGCTGATCAAGTTCGAAGGCTGCTACCACGGCCATGCCGACGCCCTGCTGGTCAAGGCCGGCAGTGGCCTCGCAACCTTTGGCTTTCCCACGAGCGCGGGCGTGCCAGCCGACGTGGCCAAGGACACCATCGTCCTGGAATACAACAACATCGCCCAGCTGGAAGAAGCCGTTGCCCTGCACGGCAAGGAACTCGCCTGCGTCATGGTCGAGCCAATCGCCGGCAACATGAACTTCGTGCGCGCAAGCGTCCCCTTCATGACGCGCATGCGCGAGCTCTGCACCCAGCACGGCGCCCTGCTGGCCTTCGACGAGGTCATGACGGGCTTTCGCGTCGCGCTGGGCGGTGCGCAGAGCATTTACGCCAAGCTCATCCCCGGCTTCAAGCCGGACATGACGGTGATGGGCAAGGTGATCGGCGGCGGCATGCCGCGGGCGGCCTTCGGCTCGACGCGCGAGGTGATGGCGCATCTGGCGCCGCTGGGCACGGTCTATCAGG
>JAIXTA010000028.1 GCA_027484405.1 Burkholderiales bacterium | reverse complement strand
TGCGCTCACGGGTGTAGACCTCGGTGGTTGCCGGAGCATTAACCAACCCACGCGCGGCGCGGGGTGCGGCTGCGTCGGTCTCGGTCACGGCTTCGGTATCCGGGCCAAGCTGGGAGAGTCGAAAGCTCATAGAAAACCACTCATGTGCCGAGTATAGAAAGGGCCTATTCGGCACATCAGTTCTTTGCATGGCTGCGCGCATCGGGCACAACACCCAGTTTCTATAATCGCGGCTTGCTTTGTTCGTCCAGCGCACCCAACTGCGCAGTGTGGCGCCGCGCTGCGGCACGTCGCGCAGCCCCAGAACTACCCACCTCAAGGCCCCGCCCCCATGTCTGCCAAGCACGCCAAAGTCCTGATCCTCGGCTCCGGCCCTGCGGGCTACACCGCTGCCGTCTATGCAGCGCGCGCCAATCTCAACCCTGTTTTGATCACCGGCCTTGCGCAAGGTGGCCAGCTGATGACCACGACGGACGTGGACAATTGGCCTGCCGACGCGATGGGCGTGCAGGGCCCCGAGCTGATGCAGCGCTTCGAGCAGCACGCCACGCGCTTCAGCACCGAGCTGGTTTTCGACCACATCCACACCGTGGACCTCAAGCAGCGCCCCTTCACGCTCACGGGCGACGCTGGCACCTACACCTGCGACACCTTGATCATCGCCACCGGCGCCAGCGCCAAGTACCTGGGTCTGGAGAGCGAGCAGGCCTTCATGGGCAAGGGCGTGAGCGGCTGCGCGACCTGCGACGGCTTCTTCTACAAGGGCCAGGACGTCTGCGTGGTGGGCGGCGGCAACACCGCGGTGGAAGAGGCCCTGTACCTCACGGGCATTGCCAACACCGTCACCGTGATTCATCGCCGCGACAAGTTCAAGGCCGAGCCGATCCTGATCGACAAGCTCAAGGCCAAGGCGGCCGAGGGCAAGGTCAAGTTCGAGTACTTCCACGAGCTTGATGCCGTGCTGGGCGACCAGACGGGCGTGACTGGGGTGCGCATCAAGGACAACCGCTCAGGTGCTACGAAGGAACTCAAGCTGGCTGGCTGTTTCATCGCCATCGGCCACTCGCCCAACACGGGCATCTTCGAAGGCCAGCTGGACATGAACGGCGGCTACCTCAAGGTCAAGAGCGGCACCGAAGGCTTTGCCACCATGACCAGCGTGCCCGGCGTGTTTGCCGCGGGTGACGTGGCCGACCATGTCTACCGCCAGGCCATCACCAGCGCCGGCACGGGCTGCATGGCCGCGCTGGACGCACAGCGCTTCCTGGAGCAGGCCGGCGGCTGAGGCCGCCTGCACCGCCGCACCACGGCCTCGAACGCGCACTCCGGAGCACGCCATGGGCGCGTTCGACCAGCTCAAGACCATCCGCGACCAGCTGCATGCCCAGCGCGTCGAGGAAGAAAACCGCCGCAAGCAGGCGGCGCTCGAGGCGCAGCGTGACGCCGCGCGCGAGCGTCTGTTCCGCGACGCCGTCAAGGACGCCACGCCCCTGCCTGCCAGCCGGCGTGTCGTTCACCAGGCGAGCCTGCCGGCGCCCCAGGCGCGCCAGCGCGAGCTCGACGAGCAGCAGGTGCTCTCTGATGCGTTCTCCGACGAATTCGGTCTCGAGCAGATGCTGGAGACCGACGAGCAGCTCAGCTGGCGGCGCGAGGGGATCGGCAACGACGTGCTCGGCAAGCTGCGGCGGGGCCACTGGAGCATCCAGGCGCAGCTCGATCTGCACGGCCACCGGGTGGATGAGGCGCGCGAGGAACTGGCGGAGTTTCTGCGCGACGCCCTGCGTGCCGGCCTGCGCTGCGTGCGCGTGGTGCATGGCAAGGGCCTGGGCAGCAAGGACCGCCAGCCCGTGCTCAAGGGCAAGGTGCGCAGCTGGCTGATGCAGAAGGACGAAGTGATCGCCTTCGTGGCCGCCCGCCCGGCCGATGGCGGGGGCGGCGCGCTGGTCGTGCTGCTCAAGCCCAGCGGTGGCTTGCGCGGCGCCTGACGTGCTGCGACAGATCGCGTTCGCTGGGGGCGAGCCGACAAGGCCCCAAGTGCTTTCTCGCTTGCTGGGTGCGGTTTTCCGGGCGTTTTGCCTTGGAAAGCCGCATGGATGCTGGATCGAACCCAATTCGACAAGGCGAGATCCAGTATTCATGCGGTTCTTCAGACCAAACCGGCTGAAGAACCTCGCCAAACCACCGTTTTGTAGCGCGGGTGCTACGCGCTCGCAAGCGCTCAGCCTTCAGGCGGCAGCGCGCGGCGCGCGCCGACACCTGGCCTCCCGCATGTGACAGGTGGGCGCGGCACTTGGATGGCATCGGTGCCGCAGGCTGAACTCAGGTCTTCTTGATTCCACAGGTATTGACGCCCAGCAGCGTATAGGCCGGGCAGAAGCGGAACAACGCCGTGGCCACCGGCACGACACCCAGCCAGCCCCAGGCGCCGACTACTCCAGTGGCGGCCAGTGCGATCAGCGCGAGCCCCAGGACAAGCCGCAATACACGGTCGATCGATCCTACGTTGGCTTTCATGGTGTCCTCCGTCCGAAGCGTTGTGGTGGTGGTGGAGGCATTCTGCGCGCCGAGCAGCCTCGCGTCTGTGACGCCGGTCACACTGCGCAGCCACGTCGGGCCGCGCGCTTGCGCTGGATCAAGAACGCGGCTCGGCCGCAGCGCCCTGCGCCAGGTCGCGCAACGCACGGGCATCCAGGATCTCGATGGCCTGCCGGTGCTGCGCGATCCAGCCCCGCTCGGCAAAGCTGCGCAGCAGGCGCGTGACGATCTCCCGCACGGAGCCGATCTCATCGGCAAGCTGTTGATGCGTCACCTCCAGCGTCCTTCCGCGGCCGAGCAGGTGCGCCGCCAGCCGCTCGTCAAGGCGCTTGACCAGTACCTCCTCGACGACCGCCAGCAAGTCCACCAGGCGTGCGGCCAGCGAATCGAACACGCAGCGCCGGAACGCCGGCGAGCCGGCCAGCAGATCAAAGAACACCAGCGTCGGGACCACGGCCAGACGTGTGCGGGGCTGGGCGATACCGGTGACCTCGTAGGGCCGGTTGCCCGCCAGGCAGGCCAGCGTCGCGGCGCAGCTCTCGCCCGCGGTCACGTCGTAGAGCTGTAGCTGCCGAGGTGTCTTGCGCCCGCCGCTCGCCTCGGGCAGGCGCTTGACGACGCGCACCGCCCCGTCCAGCACGCAGGCCAGCCCCTGACAGGTCTGCTGCTCGTCGAAGAGCACCGTCCCGGCAGGCACCTCCATCCAATGCAGCGCCGCTGCGGCCTCGGGCACGGTGCGCAAGGCCTCGGCCAGGGCGGGATAGAGCCCCTCCAGCGCCTGCCGGCCTGCTGCATGTGGATCGGCCTGCGTGCCGCTAGCCATCATGGCGTTCCCGCTCTATAAGTTCCGTGATTCGAGGGTGGAGGATGACACCGATGGGCGCAGACCCGCAAGAGATCACGCGCGCCGCCGAGGACGCAGGCGCTGCATTGCCCACGCAGGACACGCCGCACGCCGCGAGACCCGAGCGCGGCCTGCCGGATGTCCGTGAACTGCGACCCACGGACCCGCTGCGCTGGCTCGCGCTGGGCTGGCGCGACTTCATGCGGGCACCGGGCATCGGTCTGTTCTACGGCGCCTGCTTCGCCTCCATGGGGCTGACGATCGCCTGGACCTTCGTGCGCTCTCCGCAATGGACGCTGGTGCTGTGCGGCAGCTTCCTGCTGCTCGGCCCCTTCCTGGCCATCGGCCTGTACGACGTCAGCCGGCGGCTGGAGCGCGGCGAGGCGCCGAGCCTGGGCCGCTCGCTCACCGCCTGGGACCGAAATTTCAGCGCGCTGGTGCTTTACCTGGGCGTGCTGGTGGTGCTGGAGATGCTCTGGAGCCGCTCGGCGCTGGTGGTCTTTGCCGTCTCCTTCAACACCATGCCCAGTGCTCACAGCACCCTCGATCTGCTGCTGAACCCGGAGAACATCGAGTTCGTGATGGCCTATGCCGCAGTCGGGGCAGTGTTCGCCGGGCTGATCTTCTGCACCAGCGTGATCTCGATTCCGATGATCATGGATCAGGACACCGACGGCATCAGCGCCGGGATCACCAGCTTTCGGGTGTGCTTTCTCAATCCGGGCACCCTGTTCGTCTGGGGCGCGCTGCTGACCCTGCTGGTCGTACTGGCCATGCTGCCCTGGTTCATGGGCCTGCTGGTGGTGGGCCCGGTGCTGGGTCATGCGTCCTGGCACGCCTATCGGGCTGCGGTGCCAGCACGTCCGCAGGCCACGGAGCATCCGGCACGCTGAGCGCCCCTGGCTGCTCCTGCCGCGCCAGATCGCGGCGCAGGGCCTGCAGCTCGCTGCGCAGCGCTGCAATGTCACGATGCAGGGCTTGCATCTGCAGACGTTCTTCGCGCCCCAGCAGCGCAGTGACCATGGCAGCAGTCACGAGCGACAGAAAGGTATAGCCCACCAGCACCACAAAAAGCGCCAGCACCCTCGAGCTGCCAACGGTGGGGGTGAGATCCCCATAACCCACCGTGGCGCCGGTGGTGAACGCCAGCCAGAGCCCGTCGGCCACGTTGTGCACTTTCGGGTCGAGCCAGTAGAAGCCCACGCCACCCAGCAGCCAGCAGCTCCCGGCAGCCACCAGCAGCAGCCACAGCCGGTCGCGCCGCAGATACACGCGGATGTCCAGCACCACGCGGACTGCCAGCGCCGTGGCCACTGCAAGACGCGGCATCCAGCCTGGCCAGTGATGCGTATCCGGAGACAGCACCGTTGCACAGGCCAGCACGGCCAGCAGCAGGTCCAGCTGGCGCAGCCCCGCACGCTCCTCAGCGCGGGCGGCCAGCATGAGGACCGCCGCAGCGCCCAGCCAAAGCGCCGTCGCCAGATGTGCAATGGCCCCCTCGCCCGTCCACAACGCATAGAAGGCCGGGATGAACAGTGCCAGTGCCAGCACACGCAGCCAGCCGGTGCGCGGCAGCTCGTGCAAGGCCCTCCCGAGATGCGGTCTGGTCATCAGTGCATTCTCGACGCTCGCGATGACCGCGCCCTTGAGCGCCGTCAAGGTGCACGTACCCGCACACCCGCATGCCCGGCACCGAAGGCGCCGAATACACTTTCGGGCTTGCGGTACGCAGGCGCTGCGCTGTGCGTGAAGGCCGCTTCAAGACCCCGATTTCCGAGGATCGACGATGGATACCGTGATAGCCAGCCGCGCCGCCGTGCGTGAACGAGTTGCCGCACTGCGCGAGGAGATGGAGCGCCGAGGCTGGTTTGCCGTCGTGGTGCCCTCCAGCGATCCGCACCTGTCCGAATACCTCCCTGCACGCTGGAAGGCGCGCGAGTGGCTGAGCGGCTTCACGGGATCCATGGGCACCTTGATCGTGACGCAGAGCGAAGCGGCCGTCTTCGCGGACAGCCGCTATTGGACGGCCGCCGAGCAGGAACTTGCCGGCAGCGGCATCGTGCTCGAGAAGCTGCCCGCCGTGGTCAGCAGCCTGCACCTGCAATGGCTCGCCGCGCGACTGGGCACAGGCAAGCGTGTGGCGGTGGACGGCACGGTGCTCGGGCTGGCGGCGCATCGTTCGCTGGCTGCTGCCGTGCAGGGCGCTGGCGCGGAGCTGATCAGCACGGAAGACCCTGTGGCACGCATCTGGCCCGACCGGCCTGCCCTGCCCGCGGCACCAGTCGTGGAGCATGCTGCCCCGCAGGCGCCACTCAAGCGCGAGCGCAAGCTTGCAGCCACCCATGAGGCCATGCGCCACGCGGGCGCAGACTGGCATCTGATCTCGACCCTGGACGACATCGGCTACCTGCTGAACCTGCGCGGCAGCGACGTGCCCTTCAACCCCGTGTTTCTGGCCCATCTGCTGCTCGGTCCACAAGGCGACACCCTGTTCGCGGACCCGACCAAATTCAGCCCGGCAACGCGTGCCGCCCTGCAAGGTGCCGGCGTGACGCTCGCGTCATACGAGCACCTCGGCGCCGCGCTCGGCGCAGTGCCCGCCGCCAGCAGCCTGCTGGTCGACCCGAAGCGCGTGACCGCCGGCGTCCTTGCGCATCTGCCCGCTGGCGTGCGGATCATCGAAGCCGTCAATCCGACGACACTCGCGAAGTCGCGCAAAACAGCCGATGAGGCTGAATTCGTGCGCAGCACCATGGCGCAGGACGGTGCCGCGCTGGCCGAGTTCTTCGCGGCCTTGGAAGCCAGCCTCGCAGCTGGCGAGCGCATCACCGAGCTGGATATTGACACCCGTATCACCGCGGCACGTGCGCGGCGCCCGGGCTTTGTCTGCCCGAGCTTCTCGACGATTGCCGGCTTCCGCGCCAACGGTGCGCTGCCGCATTACCGTGCGACCGAGGAAGCCCATGCACGCATCGAAGGCGACGGCCTGCTGCTGATCGACTCCGGCGGCCAGTACCTCGGCGGCACGACCGACATCACCCGCATGGTGCCGATCGGCTCGCTCACTGATGCCCAGCGCCGCGACTGCACCCTGGTGCTCAAGGGCATGATGGCCCTGTCGCGCGCGCGCTTCCCACGCGGCACGCTCTCGCCCATGCTCGATGCCATCGCCCGGGCCCCGATTTGGGCGGAGCACATCGACTACGGCCACGGTACGGGGCACGGCGTCGGCTACTTCATGAACGTGCACGAAGGTCCGCAGAGCATTTCACGCACGATCCCCGATGCCGCCATGGCCATGGAGCCGGGCATGATCTCGTCGATCGAGCCGGGTATCTACCGCGAAGGCCACTGGGGCGTGCGCATCGAGAACCTCGTGCTCAATGTGGCCTCGGAAACCACGCCCTTCGGCGAGTTCCTGGCCTTCGAGACCCTGACCCTGTGCCCGATCGACACGCGCTGCATTGACGTCAGCCTTCTGCGTGCCGACGAGCGCGATTGGCTGAACAGCTATCACGCGATGGTCCGGGAGCGGGTGGCGCCTTTGGTCAGTGGCGCAGCGCTTGACTGGTTGCAGCACCGGACAGAACCGGTGTGATGGAACTCTCAGGTTCGGCATTGACTGAAAACCGGGCTGCCGGCCCCGTCAGTTGTCACCAGACGCAACGCTCGCAAGGTTTCCGGGAAATCAGCGAGCTAGCATCTAGCGCGTTTTGTTCATCGCGGCTGCGTCTTCCCTGAACGCCGCACCCTGCTGATTGCGCTTCACTCTGTATCCCGATGCAGCACGGCCCACTGACACGCAACACTGCCAAACTCGCGGACACGCTCTCTGTCGATGAGCGTGCGCGCGAGCTCGCGCGGCGCAGCCTCATCCAGACCCGGCTGATGGACATGCCCGAGGCGATGAACTGCCTGCATGAGCTCGACCGGCTGGCGGCCGGCCGCCTGAGCGTGGCCGCGCAGACCCTGCGCGCCACGGCTTGGGCAGTGAACCTGAGCTACACCGTGGGCTGGACACAGAGCCGCTCGGCGTTCTCGGATGCAGTGGCGCTGGCGCGCGAGTGCGAGGAGCAGCCAGTGGTACTCGAGGTGCTGTCCTGGTACGCGCTGTATTACCCGCTGGCCGATCACCGCTCCATTGCGCCGCTGGATGCCATCGTCCAGATCATGGAGGGCGTTCAGCATGCCGATGCCGACACACTGGCCCGCGCCGGCTATGCCGCGCAAAGTCTCTTCCTTACCGCACGGCAGATGGCACCTGCCCTGGCGTGGGCGCAGTTCGCCACGCGGCAGGCGCGCCGCAGCGGTGACCCGGAACTCGAACGTTCGGTGCTGCGCTACATGACCCTGGCGCAGGCCGACGATGTGCGCCTGGACTGGATCGCAGGGCAGCCGAACATGGCGGCGCTCAAGCAGGCCATCGTCGGACTGGAAAGCGGACAGATGTTCTCTGAAGCGCTGGGCCTGAAGCAGAGCAGCTTCCAGGCCCCGCTGGTGCTGGCCGGCCTGCTCACGCTGTCAGGCGAATACGGCCGCGCACTCGCCCTGTTCGATGCCCATCTCGATGAGGCCGATCAGGCGCTTGGCCTGGAGATTGCCGGTCACATCAGCGACCGCGCGCTGTGTCTCGCACAGCTGGGTCGGCTGAGCGAGGCGCGGGTCGCACAGCGTCGCGCGCAGGAGGCCATCGGCCAGGTCGATGACGTGATCGACCAGTACCTCGCTTTCCTGCACTTCAACGAGATCCAGCTGCGTGCGCTGGAAGGCGTCCCCGCGGACGAGGAACGCCCGAAACTGGCAGCCGTGCTGCAACGGCTGCGCGCACAGGAAGACCTGAAGCGCCGCGCCATCAATGTGCGTGCACACGCACTGGCCATGCCGCCGCTGGTGAGCAGCAGCTAGTCGGCAGACGCTGCACAGGCTGGTGCCCAAGGCGAGCCCGCGCTGCGCCCCTTCCGCTCAGCGCTCAACAAACGCCCGTTCGATGACGTAGTCCGCCGGCTGCCCGATGCCCGGAGAAATCGTCATGCCCAGCGCGTCCAGCACGGCTCGCGTGTCGGCCAGCATGCTCGGGCTGCCGCAGATCATCGCGCGGTCAAGCTTGGGGTCGATTCGTGGCAGTCCGAGGTCGGTCTCGAGCTTGCCGGTCTCGATGGCCGTGGTCAGGCGCATCTGGTTCTTGAAGGGCTCGCGCGTGACGATCGGGTAGTAGAGAAACTGCTCGCTCACCATCTCCCCAAGGAACTCGTGCCTGGGCAGATCCTGGAGCAGATAGTCGTGGTAGGCCAGCTCGCTGACGATCCGCACGCTGTGCACGAGGATGACCCGCTCGAAGCGCTCATAGGTTTCCGGATCGCGGATGATCGACATGAACGGCGCCATGCCGGTGCCGGAGCTCAACAGATACAGATTCCGGCCGGGATTGACATCGCTGATCACCAGGGTGCCCGTCGGCTTGCGCCCGACCAGCAGCTCGTCGCCTGGCTTGAGATGCTGCAGCCGGCTGGTCAGCGGGCCATCCTGCACCTTGATCGAGAGGAACTCGAGCTGATCTTCATAGTTGGCACTGCAGATGCTGTAAGCACGCAGCAGCGGACGCCCATCCACGGGCAAGCCGATCATGACAAAGTGGCCGTTCTCGAAGCGCAGGCTCTGGCCGCGGGTGGTGGTGAATGAGAAGAGCGTGTCGTTCCAGTGATGAACGGTGAGGACCTTTTCGGGCTCGATCGCAGCCATGAAATCCCTTTTGTGTGCTGTATCCGGCGTGCCGGCAAGCAGATGCCGACGGCAAAACCTCGATTGTCGGTGATTCGCTCGCCACGTATTGCAGAGATCGCAATAAGGTTTTTGCGGCGCATCAACTGCAGCCATGCACGGGATTCTCCCCTTTCGCTTATGGCCGATGGGGTCTAGCATGCGTCTGACTTTGTCTAGGACAAACAATGACTCCTCCGCCGCAGTCTCCTCCGGCCGCTGCCCCTGACGCGCACCGCGGTGCACCTTCAGGGCACCCGGCCGCTGTCGGTGGCGGCGAGGCGCTTCGGCCATCCAGGCGCTGGTCGGTCTTGCTGGCCATCACGGTGCTGATCGCGTTCGTGTCGATGTTCAGCGCCTTCGTGCAGCGCGACTCGCGTGGGGACCTGGTCGAGCTCACGGGCTACCTGCGCACCCGCGTCGTCGAAGCGCAGCTCGCTGATTTCACCGAAGGCAGCAGCGAGGCCACGGCCCGCGCTCACGCAGCACTCAGCGTGCACCTCGTCCGTGTGGGTGACGCTCTGCAGCAGCAGGGCAGCGATGACGTGGTTGAACGGCACCGCAGACTGGCCGCCCAGTGGGCTGCAGCGGACCAGGCCTCGTCGGCCCAGAACATCGCTCCAAGCGCCGAGCGCCGCGCGCTCTATGCGGACCTGCTGTCGCAGGCCAATGAATTGACGCGCGCTGTGGCCGCCGACGTCGACCAGCGCGAGGCCTATAACCGTCGTCTCCAGTGGCTGTCGGCGCTGGCGTTCCTGCTCTGTGCAGCCACCTGGCTGTGGCAGCTGCGTCTACTGCATCGGCGCAGCACGCAGTCCGCGCAGCGTGTGCTGGCGCGGATCAACGAAGAACTCGGCCGCGACGGTGCGCAGGCTCATCCCCGCCACATCACCGAGCAGCTCGATGACGTGGACGAGCAGACCGGACGCGAGCTGCGCCAGCTGGTGGCAAGCATTGAAGGCATTCTTGGAGAGTCCGAGCAGCGCTGGCGGGTACGAGCAGAACTCTCCAGTGACTACTACTGGGAAACCGATGCGCAGCACCGGTTCACCTACGTCACGTCGGGCTTCGAGGACAAGTTCTTCAAGCCTGCGGACATGATCGGCAGGACGCGTTGGGAGCTCGCGCCGGCGAGTCTGTCCCCTGCGCAGTGGGAGCAGCACCGCCGCCAACTGGACACGCACCTGCCATTTCGAAGGCTGGAGCTGTGCAAGACCCATCCAGACGGCACCCAGGTCTGGGCATCCGTGGCAGGGGAACCCCGGTTCGATGCGCAGGGGCGCTTTCTCGGCTACCAGGGCGTGGGCCGTGACATCACCGAACGCAAGCGTCGCGAGCAGCAGCTGCAGCGCTACAACACCGAGCTTGAACAGCAGGTTCGTCAGCGCACGCAGGCCCTCACACTCGCCTACAGCGACATGGAGGCGTTCGTGCGAAACGTCGCGCACGACCTGCGTACGCCGCTGTCGCAGGTGCGCAGCCTCATCGGGCTGGCCCGGGCACAGACCGTTGCGGCGCCACCTGGCCGCACCAACTTCATCGGTCTGGCCGAGCAGCAGGCCGACATCACGCTCGAGATGCTCGAAGCCCTGCTGGAGCTCGCACGTGCCAGTTCGACGCCGGTACAGCCGGTGCCCGTGCACTTGCGCAGCCTGGCGGAATCCTGCGCAGCCACCGTGCAGCGTCCGGACGGCGCGGCGCCGATCGAGTGGCACTTCGCCTGCGAACACACCGTGATGGCCGACTCGTCGCTGCTGCGCCTGGCGCTGACCAATCTGATGAGCAACGCCGTGAAGTTCAGTGCCGGCGTCGACCTGGCGCGGGTGGCAGTGCTCTCGTCCATCCAGCCCGAAGGCGCCATTGAAGTCCATGTGGTCGACAACGGCGTGGGCTTCGACGACTCCCAGGCCTCACGCCTGTTCAAGCCCTTCTCGCGCCTGCATCACGGCGCGGAGTTCACCGGGACGGGCATCGGGCTGTCGGTGGTCTCGAAGGTCATGGAACGCCTGGGCGGTGGCGTCGGCGCCGAGTCCACGCCCGGACTGGGCGCACGCTTCATCCTGCGCCTGCCCGCAACGGCCCTGGCTGCAGAAACCCCGCGAATCATGCATCGCCCAGCCACCGCAGCGGCGACCTACAGCATGCGCGCCTAGCGCGGCTCGGATTTCTTGCGTGCCTCTTCCTCTTCAAGCCGCCGCCGTTCCTGCCGCCGCTCCTCGGCGCTCTTTGGTGTGGCCTCCTCGCGCAGGCGCTGCAGGGTCTTCGGGTCGCGGCAATCGACGCCGCGCGCGGCCTCGCATTGCGCAATCAGGGTCTGGTCATCCGGGACGCCCGCCGCGGCGGGCTTGGCCGCTGCCGTCGATGGCGCTGCCGTGGGTGCACTGCCGCTGAGCGGTGCGGGGGCAGGCGCCGGCCCGGCCGCACCGGCCCGCGCCCGGTCGGCGTCGCGCTGGGCACGCTCGCGCGCCTCCTGCGCGGCCTTGGCGTCCGCCGGCAGGGCCGGACGGACATCGACCTGGCTGCCGGTGGCCCCGGTGTTCTTGCAGGGCTGGTCGGTGAACTCCACCTTGCCATCGGGCCGGGTGCACTTGTAGATGGTCTGGGCGTCTGCAGACGGGACGAGCAGCAGCAGACCGAGGATGGGAAGACAGGAACGCATCAGGCGCATGGTGGATTCTCTTCAGTCAATCACCAGATGCTTGCGCACTTGGGTTCACAGGGCAAGCTGCGGGCTGTGTCCATGCGCAAGCGGGCAGCCCGGGCCGATGACCGGCATCGCGGGCTGGGGCAGGCAGCGCTGCTCCGGCGGCGGCGTCCAGACAGCTGCATCGCCAGCCCCTTCAAAATGACGGCATGAGCACCTCTCTCTTCTCCCCGACCCAGATCGGCGATATTGCCGTCCGCAACCGCGTCTTCATGGCGCCCCTGACGCGCTGCCGCGCCACGCCGGGCACGCTCGCGCCCCGCGCCCTGAACGCCACTTACTACGCCCAGCGCGCCAGCGCCGGCCTGATCATCTCCGAGGCCACGCAGATCATGCCGGAGGGCATGGGCTACATGAACACGCCGGGCATCTACAGCGCGGAGCAGGAGGCTGGCTGGCGCCTGGTGACCGACGCCGTGCATGCCGCTGGCGGGCGCATCGTGGCGCAGCTCTGGCATGTGGGTGCCGTCTCGCACCCGGACCTGCAGCCTGGCGGTGCACTGCCGGTGTCATCCAGCGTCTTCAATCCCGGCGGCTTCGTGCATACGCCCGGCGGCCGCAAGGAGCGGGTGGCCGCGCGCGCGCTCGAGCGCCACGAGATCGACGGCGTGGTGGCGGCCTACCGCCACGCCGCCCAGGTGGCGCAGCGTGCGGGCTTTGACGGCGTGGAGATCCACGGCGCCAACGGCTACCTGCTCGAGCAGTTCCTGCGCGACAACATCAACAAGCGCAGCGATGATTACGGCGGTCCGATCGAGAACCGCATGAAGCTGATGCTGCAGGCGGTGGACGCCGCGATCGAGGTCTTCGGCCGGGGCCGCGTGGGCATCCGTCTGTCGCCGGTGTCCAGCGCCAACAGCGCGCCCGGCGACAGCAACCCGCAGGCCAGCTACGGCGCAGTCATCGACGCGCTGGCTGCACGCCGCATCGCCTTCGTGCACCTGATCGAGGGCATCACCGGCGGCGAGCGCAAGCTCGACGGCTTCGACTTCGCAGGCGTCAAGGCGCGCTTTCCCGGCGCCGTGGTGGCCAACAACAAGTACACGCGCGAGATGGCGCTGGAGGCCGTGGCATCCGGCCGGGTCGATGCGGTGGCCTTTGGCGTGCCCTTCATCAGTAACCCTGATCTGCCGCGCCGCCTGGAACTCGACGCCCCGTTGAACGCGGCGCAACCGGCCACCTTTTACGGGCCGGACGAGATCGGCTATACGGATTACCCGTTCCTCGACAGCAGCGTCCCCGCTTGAACCTGAACGCACCCGCCGCCCGACTGCCGGATTCGCCGCACAGGCCACTGCTCGCAGTGACGGCCTGTACCCGACCGGGGCGGCTCGCGGGGCTCGGGTGGCTGCGGGTTGCACTCACCGCCCTGACGCTGCTGTGTGTAAGCGGCGTGCAGGCCGCGCCCACCGTGCTGCGTACGGCCGCCCAGGAAGGCGTCGCGGCCAAGTTCTCGCCCTCGACGCCAGCCCGGCCCGGCTTCTGCATCGAGCTGTTCCGGCGTCTTGAGCGGGTGGCGCCGGACCTGCGCATCTCCGGTGAAAAGCGCCTGGTGCCACTGCGCCGCATCGAGCTGATGCTCGCCGGCGGCGAGCTTGATCTCTTCTGCGGCCTGCTGCGCACGCCGAAGCGGCTGGAGAGCCTCGTCTTCCTGGACGAGCCCCTGTTCCCGATCCAGCACCGCGTGCTGGTGCGCAAAGATGACTCGATCGAGGTGCAGGATCTGGCGGCCATCGTGGCACTCGGCCAGGACAACCTGGTCATGACCACCCAGGGCACAGCCTATGTGCCCTTGCTGCGCAGCGCAGGCATCACGGTGGACGACAGCACCATCCGCCTTGATCGCGTGCTCGACAAGCTGCTGGCGCAGCGCGGCCGCTTCTTCTATCAGTCCGACATGAACCTGGACGCCCTGCTGGCCGACAACCCCAAGGCGTCTCAGGTGCGCTGGCTGCCCGCCGTCTTTCACCGCGAAGACCAGTACATGGTGCTCGGTCCGCACGTGAGCGCGGCCACGCGCGAGCGCTTGGCACGCGCCCTCGCCCGCCTGGCGCGCGAAGGGGAGCTCAAGCGCCTGTATGAGCGCTACCGTCCGAGAGCCGACTCGGCCACGGCCAGTACCGCACCACGCAAGACTTGAATCGGTGCGCGGCAATCGCGCTCTTCCTGAAGACGGACCAAGCGCCGCTGCGAAGCCCCAGCACACGCCATATCGCTTGTCTGGTGCGGCTTTCCAGCCATTTTGGCCTGAAGAGCCGCGCCCAGAGCCGATCTCTCATCACGAGTCCGGGCTCGGAAACCTGCGCCGAAAGCACAAGGCCCCGCCATGGCGGGGCCTTGTTCACCGCGCGAAGAGTTCGCACCTGCAAGTGCGAACCCCGTTGCGGCACTGACTCGGCGCGGCCTCTGCCTAGCGGGTGACCGGCTTGTAGCGCACGCGCCGCGGCTTGGCGCCTTCTTCGCCCAGCCGCTTCTTCTTGTCTTCCTCGTACTCCTGGTAGTTGCCGGAGAAGAACTCCCAGTGGGAGTCGCCTTCGCAGGCCAGGATGTGGGTGGCGATGCGGTCGAGGAACCAGCGGTCGTGGCTGATGACCATGACGCAGCCGGCAAATTCGAGCAGTGCGTCTTCGAGCGAACGCAGGGTTTCGACGTCAAGGTCATTGGACGGTTCGTCGAGCAGCAGCACGTTGCCGCCGGCCGAGAGGGTCTTGGCCAGATGCAGGCGGCCGCGCTCACCGCCGGAGAGCATGCCGACCTGCTTCTGCTGGTCGGCGCCCTTGAAGTTGAACCGGCCGATGTAGGCCCGGCTGGGCATCTCGAACTTGCCTACGGTCATGATGTCCAGGCCGCCGGAGATCTCCTCCCAGACAGTCTTGGTGTTGCCCAGCGCGTCGCGGCTCTGGTCCACGGCGGCGATCTTCACCGTCGGGCCGATCACCACGTCGCCGGCATCCGGCTTCTCGATGCCCTGGATCATCTTGAACAGCGTGGACTTGCCCGCGCCGTTCGGGCCGATGATGCCGACGATCGCGCCCGGCGGCACCTGGAAGCTGAGGTTGTCGATCAGAATGCGGTCACCGAAGCTCTTGGACACGCCCTTGAACTCGATCACGCTGTCGCCCAGGCGCTCGCCCGGCGGGATGAAGATTTCCAGGGTCTCGTTGCGCTTCTGGTATTCGACGCTGTTCAGCTCCTCGAAGCGCGCCAGACGGGCCTTGCTCTTGGCCTGGCGGCCCTTGGGGTTCTGGCGCACCCACTCCAGCTCCTTCTTCAGGGCCTTCTGGCGGGCGGACTCCTGGCTTTCCTCGATCTTCAGGCGTTCCTGCTTCTGGTCGAGCCAGGAGCTGTAGTTGCCCTTCCAGGGAATGCCGTGGCCGCGGTCGAGTTCAAGAATCCACTCGGCGGCGTTGTCCAGGAAGTAACGGTCGTGGGTCACGGCCACCACGGTGCCCGGGAAGCGCTGCAGGAACTGCTCCAGCCAGTCCACGCTTTCGGCGTCCAAGTGGTTGGTCGGTTCGTCGAGCAGCAGCATGTCCGGCTTTTCGAGCAGCAGCTTGCACAGGGCCACGCGGCGCTTCTCGCCACCGGAGAGGTGGCCGATCTTGGCGTCCCAGGGCGGCAGGCGCAGCGCGTCGGCGGCAATCTCCATCTGGGTGTTGGTGTCGCTGCCGGCGGTGGACAGGATGGCCTCGTACTTGGCCTGCTCGGCGGCGAGGGCGTCGAAGTCGGCGTCCGGCTCCGCATAGGCGGCATAGATCCGGTCCAGCTCCTTCTGCGCGGTCATGATGTCGCCCATGGCGGACTCGACCTCCTCGCGCACGGTCTTCTCGGCATCGAGCTTGGGCTCCTGGGGCAGATAGCCGATCTTGATGCCCGGCATGGGTACGGCTTCGCCCTCGATGTCCTTGTCCACCCCGGCCATGATCTTGAGCAGGGTGGACTTGCCCGCGCCGTTCAGGCCGAGCACGCCGATCTTGGCGCCCGGAAAGAAGGACAGGCTGATGTTCTTGAGGATCTCGCGTTTGGGCGGAACGATCTTGCCCACGCGGTTCATGCTGTAGACGTATTGAGCCATGGTGGTTCTTGTTCAGTGGATGGCAATTCGGAGGGTGGCGCACGCTGCGGCACTGCAGTTCTGCGCAAGGCGGCCGATAACCCGCTCAAGGACAGGCGCCTCACGGGGCGCGTGCGGGTTCGGAACTCGGCCGCAAGCTTAGCCGCCCGGGCCCGCAATTCTGCGACAAACGAACCGGATTGGGCCGAAAACACGCGACTTATCGCGGCTTTTCCCGGTGAGTGGCCTGTCCACAATGTTTGGGCCCCCGATGAAATCTGGAGAATCCCCCATGAGCACCGCTGTCGCGTCACGCGAGCAACTGCAGTCAGACCTGGATGCCGACATCATCCAGAAGCTGCGCATTCCGCCGCGCCCCGAAGTCGTGGCGCTGCTGCATGCGGAGGCCAACAAGGACGACCCGAGCTTCAAGCGCATCACCGAGATCATCGGCCGCGACCCCTCGCTCGTGGCGGCCCTGCTCAAGGCGGCCAACTCCCCCTTCTTCGGACTGAATCGCAGCGTTGGCTCGATCGAGCAGGCGCTCACGCTCATGGGTCTGTCGCAAGCCATGAGCCTGGTCACCGGCTTTGCCCTGCGCAATCTGGTGCCCACCAAGGACCCGCTGCTCACGCGCTTCTGGGACGCCTGCGCCCGCCGCGGTGCGGCCATGGCCTACATCGCCCAGAAGAGCCGCCGCTGCCCCATGGACCTGGCGCACATCGCTGGCATGTTCCTTGACGTCGGCATTCCGATCATGGCCAATCTGCATCCCAACTACCTGGACACCCTGCAGGCTGCCGGCGCCGAGATGGAGCGCACCGCGCGCGACGTCGAGCATGGTGAACATGGCGCAGATCACGCCAGCGTGGGCGTGCATCTGGCGCTGGAGTGGAACATGCCCGACGAGCTCGCCTGGGCCATCGAACTGCATCACGACATGGATGCGCTGACGGACGACACCCTTGCCCCCGCCACGCGCTCGCTGG
>JAIXTA010000130.1 GCA_027484405.1 Burkholderiales bacterium | reverse complement strand
ATCGCGTGTTCACCCTTGACGATGTTCTCGTAGACCTTGGTGCGGCCGTTCACGTCGTCGGACTTCACCGTCAGCATCTCCTGCAGGATGTAGCTGGCGCCGTAGGCCTCGAGTGCCCAGACCTCCATCTCGCCGAAGCGCTGGCCACCGAACTGCGCCTTGCCGCCCAGCGGCTGCTGCGTCACCAGGCTGTACGGGCCCGTGGAGCGCGCGTGCATCTTGTCGTCGACCAGGTGGTGCAGCTTCAGCACGTGCATGTAGCCCACCGTGACCGGCCGCTCGAACGGCTCGCCGGTGCGGCCGTCGGACAGGATGGCCTGGGTGCGGCTTTCCGTCAGGCCCTTGCGCACGCGCAGGTCTTCCGGATAGGCCAGCTTCAGCATCGCGCGGATCTCCTGCTCGGCGGCGCCGTCGAACACCGGCGTCGCGAACGGCACGCCGTGCTGCAGGTTGGAGGCCATCTCCAGCACCTGATCGTCGGAGAGCTGGGCGAGGTCCTCGCCCTTGCCGCCGCTCTTGTTGTAGAGCTCGTCGAAGAACTTGCGCAGCTCGGCCACGCGGGCCTGGCCTTGCAGCATGTCGCCGATGCGCTGGCCGATGCCCTTGCCGGCCCAGCCCAGGTGCCCCGCGAGCACCTGGCCCACGTTCATGCGCGACGGCACGCCCAGCGGGTTGAGCACGATGTCGCACGGCGTGCCGTCGGCCATGTAGGGCATGTCCTCGACAGCGACGATCTTCGACACCACGCCCTTGTTGCCATGGCGGCCGGCCATCTTGTCGCCGGGCTGCAGGCGGCGCTTGACGGCGAGGTAGACCTTCACCATCTTCAGCACGCCCGCGGGCAGCTCGTCGCCCTGTGTCAGCTTCTTGCGCTTCTCCTCGAACGCGAGGTCGAACGAGTGGCGCGTCTGCTCGTTGGCGTTCTTGATGCTCTCGAGCTGGTTGGCCACCTCGTCGTCGGCCGGGCGGATGTCGAACCAGTGGTACTTGTCGACGCTCGCCAGGTACTCCTTGGTGATCGTCGTGCCCTTGGCGATCTTGTTCGGGCCGCCGTTGGCAGGCTTGCCCACCAGCAGCTTCTCGATCCGGTCGAAGGCGTCGGCCTCGACGATGCGCAGCTGGTCGTTCAGGTCGAGGCGGAAGCGCTTGAGCTCGTCGTCGATGATCTGCTGCGCGCGCTTGTCGCGCTGGATGCCTTCACGCGTGTAGACCTGCACGTCGATGACGGTGCCACTGGTGCCCTGGTCGACGCGCAGGCTGGTGTCCTTCACGTCGCTGGCCTTCTCGCCGAAGATGGCGCGCAGCAGCTTCTCTTCGGGCGTGAGCGTGGTTTCGCCCTTGGGCGTGACCTTGCCCACCAGCACGTCGCCGGCAGTGACTTCGGCGCCGATGTAGACGATGCCGGAGTCATCCAGGCGGCCGAGCTGGTTCTCGGACAGGTTGCTGATGTCGCGCGTGATTTCCTCGGAGCCGAGCTTGGTGTCCCGGGCCATCACGTTCAGTTCCTCGATATGGATCGAGGTGTAGCGGTCATCGGCCACCACGCGCTCGGAGATCAGGATCGAGTCTTCGAAGTTGTAGCCGTTCCAGGGCATGAAGGCCACGAGCATGTTCTGACCCAGGGCGAGTTCGCCCAGGTCGGTGCTCGCGCCGTCGGCAATCACGTCACCCTTGGCAATCTTGTCGCCCTTGTTGACGATGGGACGCTGGGTGATGTTCGTGTTCTGGTTGGAACGGGTGAACTTGATCAGGTTGTAGATGTCGACGCCGACTTCACCGGCGACGTTCTCGTCGTCGTTCACGCGCACCACGATGCGGTTGGCATCGACGTAGTCGACCACGCCGCCACGCAGGGCCTGCACGGTCGTGCCCGAGTCCACGGCCACAGTGCGCTCGATGCCGGTTCCGGCCAGCGGCTTCTCGGTACGCAGGCAGGGCACGGCCTGACGTTGCATGTTGGCGCCCATCAATGCACGGTTGGCGTCGTCGTGCTCCAGGAACGGAATCAGCGAGGCCGCCACCGACACGATCTGGCCCGGGGCCACGTCCATGTACTGCACGCGCTCGGGCGCGGTCAGGATGGTTTCGCCCGCGTCACGAGCGGCCACGAGCTCGTCGGTGAACTCGCCCTTCTCGTTCAGCGCAGCGTTGGCCTGGGCGATGATGTACTTGCCTTCCTCGATGGCCGAAAGGTAGTCCACCTGATTGGTGACCTTGCCGTCCACCACCTTGCGATACGGCGTCTCGAGGAAGCCGTATTCATTCAGGCGGGCGTAGAGCGCCATGGAGTTGATCAGGCCGATGTTCGGGCCTTCCGGCGTTTCGATCGGGCACACGCGGCCGTAGTGCGTCACGTGCACGTCACGCACTTCGAAGCCGGCACGCTCGCGGGTCAGACCGCCCGGGCCCAGTGCGGACACGCGACGCTTGTGCGTGACTTCCGACAGCGGGTTGGTCTGGTCCATGAACTGCGAGAGCTGACTGGAACCGAAGAACTCCTTGATCGCCGCAGAGATCGGCTTGGAGTTGATCAGGTCGTGCGGCATCAGGTTCTCGCTCTCGGCCTGGCCGAGACGCTCCTTGACGGCCCGCTCGACGCGAGCCAGGCCAGCGCGGAACTGGTTCTCGGCCAGTTCACCCACGCAACGCACGCGGCGGTTGCCGAGGTGATCGATGTCATCCACCTGGCCCTTACCGTTGCGCAGGTCCACGAGGATCTTCATCGTGTCGAGGATGTCCTCGTTGGTCAGGACCATCGGGCCTTCCTGCCCGTCACGGCCCAGGCGCGCGTTGACCTTCATGCGGCCCACCCGAGAGAGGTCGTAGGTGTCCTCGCTGTAGAACAGGCGGCCGAACAGGGTCTGCACCGCGTCTTCGGTGGGCGGCTCGCCGGGACGCATCATGCGGTAGATGGCCACGCGAGCAGTGAGCTCGTCAGCGGTTTCATCCACGCGCAGGGTCTGGCTGATGTACGAACCCTGATCGAGGTCGTTCGTGTAGATCGTCTTGAATTCCTTGATGCCGGCTTCGCGGATCTTGGCCAGGACGGTGTCGGTGATCTCATCGTTGGCGCTGGCGACGATCTCGCCTGTTTCCGCGTTGACGAGGTTGGTGGCGAGGACCTTACCGATAAGGAAATCCTCGGGCACGGAGATGCGCTTCAGGCCGGCGGCTTCGATGTCGCGGATGTGCTTGGCATTGATGCGCTTGTCCTTGGGGACGATGACCTCGCCGTTCTTGCCGACGATGTCGAAGCGCGCCACTTCACCCTTCATGCGCTCGGCCACCACTTCCATCATGGCGCCCGAGGGCATCACGCCGAAGTGGTCGAACTTGAAGAAGTGCGCCAGGATGGTCTCCGGCGTCATGCCGATGGCCTTCAGCAGGATTGTTGCAGGCATCTTGCGACGACGGTCCACGCGGAAGAACAGGATGTCCTTGGCATCGAACTCGAAGTCCAGCCACGAGCCGCGGTAGGGAATCACGCGTGCAGAGAACAGCAGCTTGCCCGAGCTGTGCGTCTTGCCGCGGTCGTGCTCGAAGAACACGCCCGGCGAGCGGTGCAGCTGGCTGACGATCACGCGTTCCGTGCCGTTGATGATGAACGAGCCGGTGTCGGTCATGAGCGGCAGTTCGCCCATGTAGACCTCCTGCTCCTTCATTTCCTTGACGGTGGGCTTGGCGGCCTCCCGGTCAAGGATGACGAGGCGCACCTTGGCGCGCACCGGCGCGGCGTAGGTCAGGCCGCGCTGCTGGCATTCCTTGACATCAAACACCGGCGTGCCCAGCGTGTAGCTCACGAACTCGAGGCGAGCGAACTGGTTGTGCGAGACGATCGGGAAGATCGCATTGAAAGCGGCCTGCAGACCCTCGCTCTTGCGCTTGGAGGCCGGAGCATCCTCCTGCAGGAAGTGCTTGTAGGACGCGATCTGCGTCTCAAGCAGGAAGGGCACGTCGTGCACGGATTGGCGCTTGCCGAAGCTCTTGCGAATCCGCATCTTTTCGGTGAACGAATAGTGCGTGGATTGGGCCATGGTTTCCCGTCCGTTGGTAGAAATTCGAAGGAGAGCGATTCGACTGGACTCCCCTACCGGAGCCGGCAGGCGATGAGCTTTGGCGGCGCGCCGCTACGCGCCACTGGCAGACGGCTTGAGCGTGCATTGCACACGCCAGCCCGGCCAAACCTCGGCTCTCTGCAGTCGATTCAGAGAACACTGGAAAACACCCGCAGGTGCTTTCCGCTGATCTCTCAAGCGCGCCGCACTCTTGGAGCGGGCGCGGCTTCTGAGGGTCAGACGGCGTAGCGAGCGGGAGCAGGCTTGCGTTGAAGCGCGCAGCCGTACGCGATGTACGGCGAGCACTGCAGACGCAACGATGCCCCGCGCAGTAGCCGGATGACCTTCAGAATTACTTGATTTCGGCCTTGGCGCCGGCTTCTTCCAGCTTCTTCTTGGCAGCTTCGGCGTCGGCCTTGGCAACACCTTCCTTGACAGGCTTCGGCGCGCCGTCGACGAGGTCCTTAGCTTCCTTCAGGCCCAGACCCGTCAGTTCGCGCACGGCCTTGATCACGCCGACCTTGTTGGCGCCAGCTTCGGACAGGATCACGTCGAACTCGGTCTTCTCTTCAGCAGCGGCAGCAGCACCGCCGCCAGCGCCACCGGCGGCAGGAGCAGCCATGGCTGCAGCTGACACGCCAAACTTCTCTTCAATGGCCTTCACCAGGTCATTGAGTTCCATCACGGACATGCTGTCGAGAGCCGACAGGAATGCGTCTTTATCGAATGCCATTTTGAATCTTCCTTAAACAGTATTGAGTTCGGTACAGGGGCGTGCGGCCGATCAGGCGGCAGCGCCTTCGGACTTCTTGGTCGCCACGGCAGCGATGCCGCGAGCGAGGCTGGACATCGGCGACTGCAGCAGGCCACAAATCTGTGCCAGCAGCACTTCGCGCGACGGGATATTGGCCAGCGCTTGCACGCCCGCCTTGTCCAGCGCCTTGCCGCTGTATGCACCCGCCTTGATGACGAGCTTGTCGTTGCCTTTGGCGAAGTCGGACACGACTTTCGCTGCAGCAACGGCGTCTTCCGAGAAGCCGTAGATCAACGGACCGGCCATCTGCTCGGAGGCGACTTCAAACGAAGTGCCCTTCACAGCACGGCGTGCCAGCGTGTTCTTGAGAACGCGCAGGTAGACGCCCTTGGCGCGCGCATCGCTGCGCAGCTTGGTCAGGTCCGCGACCGTTGTGCCCCGGTATTCGGCCAGCACGAGCGTTTGCGACTTCGCAACTTGCGCTGCGACTTCGGAAACGACGGCTTCCTTTTCACCACGATTGAGACTCAAGGTCTTGCTCCTAAAAACGTGGGCGGCTTGCGCTTCCCACACCCGGTTTCAGCGACCTTCTGTTCAGGCTTTGGGTGGGCTCGTCGCCTCACCCGCAAATCCGTTCCAGCGGGTTCGCCATCTGCGTTGGCTTGGGGAGCACCCCCTGCATTGAGCGGACAGCCGTCCGCGCCAACGGTCTTTGATAGCCCCCGCAGCTGTTGCCGGCTGCGAGGCCCACCAATGTCTTGCTTAGGCTGCCGCCTGGGCGGTCAGCGATGCGGTATCCACCTTGACACCGATGCCCATCGTCGAGGACACGGCCACCTTGCGCAGGTAGACACCTTTGGACGATGCCGGTTTGGCCTTGTTCAGCGCCTCGACCAGTGCAGACAGGTTCTGCTTGAGCTGGTCTTCCGTGAACGAGGCGCGGCCGATCGTGGCGTGCACGATGCCGGCCTTGTCGGTGCGGTACTGGACCTGGCCTGCCTTGGCGTTCTTCACGGCCGTGGCCACATCCGGCGTCACGGTGCCGACCTTCGGGTTCGGCATCAGGCCGCGCGGGCCGAGGATCTGGCCCAGGGTGCCGACGATGCGCATCGTGTCCGGCGAGGCAATCACGACGTCAAAGTTCATGTTGCCGGCCTTGATCTGGTCAGCCAGGTCTTCCATGCCAACGATGTCTGCGCCTGCGGCCTTGGCTTCCTCGGCCTTGGCGCCCTGCGCAAACACAGCCACGCGCTTGGTCTTGCCGGTACCGGCGGGCATCACAACCGCGCCGCGCACAACCTGGTCAGACTTCTTGGCGTCGACGCCGAGCTGGATGGCGACATCCACCGACTCGTTGAACTTGGCCTTGGAGCATTCCTTGACCAGCGACAGGGCGGCATCCACGGGATACAGCTTCTGCGGCTCGACCTTGGCACGAATGGCCTGCAGGCGCTTTGCAATCTTTGCCATGACTTAGATCCCTTCCACCGTGATACCCATCGAGCGGGCCGAGCCGGCGATGGTCTTGACTGCTGCGTCGAGGTCTGCGGCAGTGAGGTTGGGCATCTTGGTCTTGGCGATTTCCTCGGCCTGGGCGCGGGTGATCTTGCCGACCTTGTCGGTATGGGGCTTGGAGGAGCCCTTGTCGATCTTGGCTGCCTTCTTGATCAGATAGGTCGCCGGGGGCGTACCCATGATGAAGGTGAAGCTCTTGTCCGCGAAGGCGGTAATGGTCACGGGGATCGGCATGCCGGGCTCCATGCCCTGTGTCTGGGCATTGAAAGCCTTGCAGAATTCCATGATGTTCAGGCCACGCTGACCGAGCGCGGGGCCGATGGGGGGCGAAGGGTTGGCCTTGCCCGCCGGGACTTGCAGCTTGATGTAGCCGACGATCTTCTTTGCCATGGTGGCAGTCCTTTTGGCGAGTGATAGCGCGCGTTCGGTTGCCTGATTTGGCTTCCTAATGGCGCTCCTCTTGCCCCCGACAGCGCAACCGGCGAACCGATTGCCGCGCCCGGAGGCTTGGCGCGAATCTCCAGAGGGCTTGCCTCAGGTCTTCTCGACTTGGGTGAAGTCCATTTCCACGGACGTCGCGCGACCGAAGATGGTCACCGACACGCGCAGCTTGTTCTTGTCGTAGTTGACGTCCTCGACCGTGCCATTGAAGTCCGTGAACGGACCCTCCTTGACGCGGACGAGCTCGCCAACCTCGAACAGGACCTTGGGACGCGGCTTTTCAGCGCCGTGCTCCATGTCCGACAGGATCTTGTCGACTTCACCTTGCGGCAGCGGCGTGGGTTTGTTGCCCTTGCCACCCACGAAACCGGTGACCTTGTTGGTGTTCTTGACGAGATGCCAGGTCTCGTCGGTCATGTCCATCTCGACGAGCACATAGCCCGAAAGCAGGCGGCGCTCCTGGACGACCTTCTTGCCATTCTTGACCTCGACCACCTCTTCGGTGGGCACCAAGATGCGGCCGAACTGATCGCCCATGCCGGCGCGAGCTGCGCGCTCGGCGATCGCCTTCTGCACACTCTTTTCCATGCCACTGTAGGCATGCACGACGTACCACTTCATGCTCATCAGCTTCTCCACTTCAGCAGCAGGTCGTACAGGGCCCACTCAAGCGCCTTGTCCGTGACGAACAGGAAGAGGGACATGATCGCCACAAAGGCGAACACGATCAAAGTGGTCTGGATGGTTTCCTTGCGCGTGGGCCATACGACACGACGCGCCTCGTTGTACGAGTCGCGCGCGTATCCAATGAACTGCTTGCCCGGCTGGGAAAGCCAGGCCACGCCCAGACCCAGCGCGATGCCTCCGAGCAGCACCACCAGGCGCACGGCGGTCGGCTGCTCGGTCAGAAAGCTGTAGCCCACGATGCCGCCGACCGCGATAAGCACAGCCAGTGCAACGATGACATAGCCGCTCTTGGAGCCGACGGTTTCTACGCTCTGGTTCGACATACAACCCTAAACGTTCAATGGCCAGTACTGAGTGGCAGGGGCGGAGGGAATCGAACCCCCAGCCTACGGTTTTGGAGACCGTCGCTCTGCCAATTGAGCTACGCCCCTGCTGTTCTTGCGGGCATCTGCATATGCAGACGCCCTCGACTGGCATCTGGACAAAAGGCCCGACCACCATGGCCGGGCCCGTTTGTCCGACTGACTGCGGAATTACTCGATGATCTTTGCCACGACGCCGGCGCCCACGGTGCGGCCGCCTTCGCGGATGGCAAAGCGCAGACCTTCTTCCATGGCGATCGGGGCGATCAGCTTGACGGTGATCGTCACGTTGTCGCCAGGCATCACCATT
>JAIXTA010000034.1 GCA_027484405.1 Burkholderiales bacterium | reverse complement strand
GACGATCATGTCGATGGCGCCCTTTTCGAGCAGGAACTCGGCGCGCTGGAAGCCTTCGGGCAGCTTTTCGCGCACGGTCTGCTCGATCACGCGCGGGCCGGCAAAGCCGATCAGGGCCTTGGGCTCGGCAATCACCACGTCGCCCATGAAGGCGAAGCTGGCCGACACGCCGCCCATGGGCGGGTCGGTCAGCACGCTGATGAAGGGCAGCTTCTTCTCGGCCAGCTTGGTGATCATGGCCGTGGTCTTGGCCATCTGCATCAGCGAAAGCAGGCCTTCCTGCATGCGGGCGCCGCCGGTGGCGGTGATGCAGATGAAGGGGGTCTTCTGTTCGAGTGCGGTCTGGGCACCGCGGGCAAAGCGCTCGCCCACCACGGAACCCATCGATCCGCCCATGAACTCGAACTCGAAGCAGGCCACTACCACCGGAATGGTGTGGATGGCGCCGCCCAGCACCACCATGGCGTCGGTCTCGCCGGTGGCGTCCATGGCCTCCTTGAGGCGGTCCGGGTACTTCTTGCTGTCCTTGAACTTCAGGGAGTCGACCGGCATGACGTCCTGGCCGATCTCGTAGCGGCCCTCGGCGTCCAGCAGGGCGTCCAGGCGCTCGCGGGCGCGGATGCGCAGGTGGTGGCTGCACTTGGGGCAGACATGCAGGTTGGCCTGGAGGTCGGCGCTGTAGAGCACGGTTTCGCAGCTCGGGCACTTGACCCAGAGACCTTCGGGCACGCTCTTGCGGGTGGCCGGGTCGGTCGTCTTGATGCGGGGGGGCAGGAGTTTGTCGATCCAGCTCATTGGGTTGGTTGGGCTCGGTTAGAGCTCAGACTCCAGAATCAAGCGAAGCGCGAATCGTAGCCAAGAACGCCTGCGCTGCGGCAATTGCATCCGATGCACGCGCTGCACCGCCCGCCTCTTCCATGAGCTGGATGATGCGGCTGCCGATCACCACGGCATCGGCTGTGCGCGCCACTGCGCGGGCGCTTTCGGCGTCGCGGATGCCGAAGCCCACGCCCACCGGCACGCGCGCTTTTGCCTGGATTTCCGGCAATTTGCCAGCGACTTGCTGGGCGTTGAGCGTGGATGCGCCGGTCACGCCGGTGAGCGAGACGTAATAGATATAGCCGCGCGCCTTGTTCACCACGGCCTCGATGCGGTCTGCGGTGGAGGTGGGCGCGAGCAGGAAGATGGGCGCCAGACCCTGCGCGGTGAGCGCGGCGGCGTAGTCATCGGCTTCTTCGGGCGGGTAATCCACCACCAACACGCCGTCCACGCCGGCCTCGCGCGCTGCAGCGGCAAACGCAGGCAGACCCATGCGCTCGATCGGGTTGGCGTAGCCCATCAGCACCACGGGCGTGGTGCCGCCCTCGGCGCGGAACTGCGCCACCCAGGCGAGCACCTGCTTCAGGCCCACGCCCTGGGCCAGCGCCCGCTCGCTTGCGCGCTGGATCACCGGACCGTCGGCCATGGGGTCCGAGAAGGGCACACCGAGTTCGATCACGTCTGCCCCGGCGCGGGCCAGGGCATGCAGCAGCGGCACGGTGGACTCGGGCGCGGGGTCGCCGGCGGTGAAGAAGGGAATCAGGCCCTTGCGGCCGGCGGCCTTGAGGCTGGCGAAGCGCGCGTCGATGCGCTGGATGCCCGAAAGAGCAGCGGTTTCAGTCATGTTTGGCCGAATTTGAATGTATCTTGAAAGCTCAATGGGCCGCTTACCGCATGTTTGGTGCGGAAAGCGGCCAATTGGAACATCACCAAAAATGCGTCCGAAATTGATTTATTTTCAATCCAACACCGTGCACGCGCAGGCGCCCGGACGCCGCCGGGCTCAGAACTTCAGCCCGCCCTTTTCCGCCACGGTGTGCATGTCTTTGTCGCCGCGGCCGGACAGGTTCACGAGGATGATCTTGTCCTTGGGCAGGGTGGCGGCGAGCTTCATGGCATGGGCCACGGCATGGCTGGATTCGAGCGCGGGGATGATGCCTTCCTTGCGGCAGCAGTCATGGAAGGCGGCCAGGGCCTCGTCGTCCGTCACGCCCACATACTCGGCGCGGTGCGAATCCTTCAGCCAGGCATGCTCGGGGCCGACGCCGGGGTAGTCCAGACCGGCGGAAACCGAGTGCGTCTCGATGATCTGGCCGTTGTCGTCCTGCAGCAGGTAGGTGCGGTTGCCGTGCAGCACGCCGGGCGAGCCGGCCGAGAGCGACGCGGCGTGCTTGCCGCTGGCAATGCCCTCGCCCGCCGCCTCGCAGCCAATCAGCTTGACCTGCGGGTACTTCAGGTAGGGGTAGAAGATGCCCATGGCATTGCTGCCGCCGCCCACGCAGGCCAGGACGTAGTCGGGCTGGCGGCCGGCAAATTCGGGCATCTGGGTGATGCACTCCTCGCCGATCACGCTCTGGAAGTCGCGCACCAGCATGGGGTACGGGTGCGGGCCGGCCACGGTGCCGATGATGTAGAAGGTGTTCTCCACATTCGTCACCCAGTCGCGCAGGGCTTCGTTCAGCGCATCCTTGAGCGTCTTGCTGCCGGATTCCACCGGCACCACCGTGGCGCCCAGCAGCTTCATGCGGTACACGTTCGGGCTTTGGCGCTTCACGTCCTCGCTGCCCATGTAGACCACGCATTCCAGG
>JAIXTA010000063.1 GCA_027484405.1 Burkholderiales bacterium | reverse complement strand
TGTGCGCGCGACCGATGCGTTTGTTCGCGAAGTCGCAGCGCTTGCGGGGCTGGATCCGGATCAGGCGCTGGCGCAGGTCCATGCTGCCCACCCCTCTAGGTCCGGGTGGTACAGCCGTTCCGTGGACTCGACCTACCTCACGGGCAAACGCGTCTTCATCTTCGGTGATGCCAGTCATGCCGTGGCTGCAGCACGTGTCGCCAGCGAGGAGATGGGTTTCACGGTCGTGGGTCTGGGCACCTACAGCCGCGAATTTGCACGCGATGTGCGTGAGGCCGCCGAGAAGCTCGGCCTGCAGGCGCTGATCACCGACGATTATCTCGAGGTCGAGCAGCAGATCGCGGCCTTGCAACCGGAGCTTGTGCTCGGCACACAGATGGAACGGCACATTGCCAAACGGCTGGGCGTACCCTGCACCGTCATCTCCGCCCCTGTGCATGTCCAGGACTTTCCGGCCCGGTACGCACCGCAGATGGGCTACGAGGGTGCGAACGTGCTGTTCGATACCTGGGTGCACCCGTTGATGATGGGTCTGGAGGAGCATCTCCTGCAGATGTTCCGCAGCGATTTCGAGTTCAACGACGCCGCACCTGCCTCCCATCTTGGTCACAAGGCAGCGCCTCAGCCGGTCCTGGAAGCCGCGCCCACGCACGCTGCGATTCAGGCCGCACCCCTTGCACAGCCCCTCGCCGATCTGCCTGCGTCGCCGCGGGCGGCCGACCCCATCGTGCTCGGGCAATGGTCTGCGGATGCGGAACGCGAGCTCGGCAAGATTCCCTTCTTCGTGCGGGGCAAGGCACGCCGAAACACTGAACGCTATGCCCAGGAGCGCGGCGTGCCCGTGATCACCATCGAGACGCTCTACGATGCCAAAGCCCACTACAGCCGCTGAGCGCGCCCGCGCCGGGCTGCCCGGCATCCGCGTGGTGATCGTCACCATGGACAGCCATCTGGTGAGCGCCGTGCAGCGTGCGCGCAGCCAGCTGGCGCGTCGCCTTCCCGGTCTGACGCTCACCATCCACGCAGCCTCAGAGTGGGGTGACAGCGCGGAGCAGCTCACGGCGTGCATCGAGGACATCGCGCGTGCGGACATCGTCGTCGCAACGATGCTATTCATGGAAGACCACTTCCAGCCCGTGCTCGCTGCGCTCCAGGAACGGCGCGAGCACTGCGATGCCATGGTCTGTGCACTGTGCGCCGCCGAGGTCATGCGCCTGACACGCATGGGCCGATTCACCATGGACCGCGGCATGAGCGGGCCGCTCGCGCTGCTGCGCAAGCTTCGCGGCAAGACGGGCGGTGATCGCACGCCCAAGTCCGCAGGTGCACAGCAGATGCGCATGCTGCGCCGGCTGCCGCAGATCCTGCGGTTCATTCCAGGCACCGCACAGGACGTCCGCGCCTACTTTCTGTGCCTGCAGTACTGGCTCGCCGGCTCGCAGCAGAACATCGCCAACCTGGTCCACTACCTGGTCGACCGCTATGCCGATGGTCCGCGCTACGGCTATCGGGGGCTTGCCAAGCCCGAAGCGCCGGCGGAGTACCCGGAGGTCGGTGTCTACCACCCGCGCATGGCGGAACGGTTCTCCGAGTCGGCATCGACCCTGCCCAAGGTGGCCACCACCGGCCAGCGCGGTCGTGTGGGGCTGCTGCTGATGCGGTCCTACCTGCTCGCTGGCAACACGGCGCACTACGACGGCGTGATCGCGGCACTGGAGGCTCGCGGTCTGCAGGTGGTCCCGGCCTTTGCGAGCGGCCTGGACGCCCGACCGGCCATCGAGGCCTTCTTCCATCCGCAAGGCAAGGCGCCAGTCATTGACGCTCTGGTCTCGCTGACCGGGTTCTCGCTGATCGGCGGGCCGGCCTACAACGACGCCAAGACCGCCGAGGAGGTCCTTTCGGCGCTCGATGTGCCTTATCTCGCGGTCACACCAGTGGAGTTCCAGAGCCTGGAGCAGTGGGGGGCATCCGAACGTGGCCTTCTGCCCGTGGAAAGCACCATGATGGTTGCGATCCCGGAGCTCGACGGATCAACCGGCTCCATGGTCTATGGCGGGCGCCCTGAGGGCGCAGGCCGCAAGTGCACAGGCTGCGAGCGCGCGTGCAGCTTCTCCGGGGCAGAGCTCGACCACGACATGCAGGTCTGCTCTGAGCGGGCCGATGCGCTGGCTGCCCGCGTGGCGCGTCTGGTGGACCTGCGGCGCTCGGATCGCGCGAGCCGCCGCCTGGCCGCAGTGATCTTCAACTTTCCGCCCAATGCAGGCAATACGGGAACGGCCGCCCATCTGAGTGTGTTCGAGTCGCTCTTCAACACCTTGAAGGCTCTCGATGCGGCGGGTTACACGGTGCAACTGCCCAACAGCGTGGACAGCTTGCGCCAGCAGATCATCGAGGGCAATGCGGCACGCTATGGCGCAAGCGCAAACGTGCATGCGCTGATCGCCAATGACGACCACGTCCGCCGCGAGCGCTGGCTCAAGGACATTGAGGCGCAATGGGGTCCGGCACCCGGTCGGCAGCAAGCCAATGGCAATGCGATCTTTGTCCTTGGCGAGCGCTTCGGAAATGTCTTCGTCGGCATCCAGCCGGGATTCGGCTACGAGGGTGACCCGATGCGCCTGCTCTTCGAGCGAGGCTTCGCGCCGACCCATGCGTTCTCGGCCTTCTACCGCTGGATCCGCGAGGACTTCGCCGCCCATGCGGTACTGCATTTCGGTACGCACGGTGCGCTCGAATTCATGCCAGGCAAGCAGACCGGGCTCACTGCGGCCTGCTGGCCGGACCGGCTGATCGGCGACCTGCCCAACTTCTACCTCTACGCCGCCAACAACCCCTCCGAAGGAGCGATTGCCAAGCGCCGTGCTGCCGCCACGCTGGTGAGCTACCTCACGCCGCCCGTGACGCAGGCGGGGCTGTATCGCGAACTGATCGACCTGAAGGCCTCACTGGACCGCTGGCGTGGGCTGGATGGCGAACACCACTCAGAGCGAGACAGTCTCGCGACGCTCATCCAGTCCCAGGCAGCCCTGCTGGAGCTCGTGCCCAGCGAACCTGTCTGGACCGCTGCGCAGAACGCAGAGATCGATGGTCTGGCCGCCCGCGTCCTCGAGCTGGAATACACGCTGATTCCGCACGGACTGCATGTGGTCGGGCGCTCACCCTCCGTGGCCGAACGCTCCGACCTGCTCGCCGCCTACGCCCAAGGGCAGGCGACCGGACTGGCCCAGGCGCGCTGGCCGGAGTTGCTGGCAGGTATGCAGCACGAGCCAGGTCAGGCCGCGCTTCGCACGGTGCTCATCGAAGATGCCGGCCAAACGCCAGAAGCAGCAGACCGTCTGGTCGGCGATCTGCTGCGCATGGATGCCTTGCTGCAGGGCGATCATGAAATCCAGGGCGTGATCCATGCGCTGGATGGCCGCTTCGTACGCCCGGCACCGGGCGGGGATGTGCTGCGCTCTGTCGAAGTCCTGCCCACAGGGCGCAATCTGCATGGCTTTGATCCCTTCCGCCTGCCCAGTGCCTTCGCTGTTCAGGATGGGGCGACTCAGGCCGAACGCCTGCTGCAGCGCCACTTGGCCGATGGCCACGGTTTTCCGGAGTCGGTCGCAATGGTGCTTTGGGGCACCGACAACCTCAAGACCGAGGGCAGCCCGATTGCCCAGGCGCTGGCACTCATGGGTGCCATCCCCCGCTTCGACGGCTACGGCCGACTCGCCGGAGCGAGCCTGATCCCCCTCGAGACATTGCGCCGGCCGCGCATCGACGTCATGATCACGCTGTCCGGCATCTTCCGTGATCTGCTGCCGCTGCAGGTGCGCATGCTGGCCGAAGCTGCATGGCTCGCAGCCAGTGCTGACGAACCGGCTGAGCAGAACTTCATCCGCAAGCACGCCCTGGCCTACCAAGCCGAGCATGGCGGCGATCTCGAAACGGCTGCACTGCGCGTCTTCGGCAATGCGGAGGGCGCCTATGGCGCCAACATCAACCTGCTCATCGACAGCAGCGCCTGGGACGGCGAGGATGAACTCGCCGAGGCCTACACCCGCCGCAAGGGCTTTGCCTACGGCCGCAATGGGCGGCCCGTGAAGCAGCCGGCCCTGCTGGACAGCGTGCTGTCCAAGGTGGAGCTGGCCTACCAGAACCTCGACTCGATCGAACTCGGCGTCACCACGATCGATACCTACTTCGACACGCTCGGCGGCGTCAGCCGCGCCGTGCGCCGCGCCAAACGCAGCGCCGGTGTGCAGGACAGCGAAGCCGCCCCGGTCTACATCGGTGACCAGACGCGTGGCGACGGCGCCGTACGCACCCTGTCCGAGCAAGTGGCTCTGGAGACGCGCACCCGCATGCTGAACCCGAAGTGGTACGAGGGCATGCTGGAGCACGGCTACGAGGGTGTACGCCAGATCGAGCTGCACATCACAAACACCATGGGCTGGTCGGCCACGACCGGTCAGGTGCAGCCGTGGGTCTATCAGCAGCTGACCCAGACCTTCATGCTCGACCCCGAAATGCGCGAGCGACTCGCGCGTCTGAACCCGACCGCCTCGGCCAAGGTCGCCAACCGGCTGCTCGAGGCCTCCGAGCGTCAGTACTGGAAGCCGGAAGCGCACGTCCTCGAGGCACTGCGTCGTGCCGGCGAGGAACTGGAAGATCGAATCGAAGGCGTCTTTGAAGGAAGCACCGCATGACCATGACCCACATTCCGGTAACGGAGATCCAGCGAACGCGTCGAGCCGATGGCGAAGGCAGCGTTCAGGTCCAGCTCGATCCGAATCTCAAGATCGGCAACGCCAAGGTCTTCGCGATTTACGGCAAGGGCGGAATCGGCAAGAGCACCACCTCCAGCAACCTGTCTGTGGCCTTCAGCAAGCTGGGCAAGCGCGTGCTCCAGATCGGCTGCGACCCCAAGCATGACTCGACCTTCACGCTGACCAAGAAGCTGATGCCCACCGTGATCGATGTGCTGGAGTCCGTGAACTTCCATGCCGAGGAGCTGCGCGTCGAGGACTTCGTCTATGAGGGCTACAACGGCGTCATGTGCGTGGAAGCCGGTGGGCCGCCCGCGGGCACCGGCTGTGGCGGCTACGTGGTCGGCCAGACTGTGAAGCTCCTCAAGGAGCATCACCTGCTGGAAGACACCGACGTGGTGATCTTCGACGTCCTGGGCGATGTGGTCTGCGGCGGATTTGCCGCGCCGCTTCAGCACGCGGATCGCGCGCTCATCGTCACGGCCAACGACTTCGATTCCATCTTCGCCATGAACCGCATCGTCCAGGCGATCGCCGCCAAGGCCAAGAACTACAACGTCCGGCTGGGCGGCGTGATTGCCAACCGCAGCGCGGCGACGGACCAGATCGACAAGTTCAACGAGCGCATCGGCCTGCGCACCATGGCCCGCTTCCCGGACCTCGATGTGATCCGCCGCAGTCGGCTCAAGAAGGCCACGCTGTTCGAGATGGAACCCTCGCCCGAGCTGGAAGCCGTGCAGAACGAGTACCTGCGGCTTGCGGCCTCGCTGTGGGTCGGTACGGAGCCGCTCTATGCGGAGCCAATGAAGGATCGCGAGATCTTCGATCTTCTGGGGTTTGACTGATCATGCACACCACCTACCAGCAGCGCCGCGGCCAGATCGAGACCTACTTTGACCGCACGGCCGCACAGGCCTGGGAACGCCTGACCTCCAATGCGCCGGTTGGCCGCATTCGCCGCACTGTTCGCGCGGGGCGTGACCAGATGCGTGCCACCCTGCTGTCCTGGCTGCCAGAGGACTTGAACGGCCTGCGGATCCTGGATGCAGGCTGCGGCACGGGTGCCTTTGCCGTGGAAGCGGCGCGGCGTGGTGCGCGTGTGGTTGCCATCGATCTGTCACCGACGCTCGTGGCCATTGCGCAGGAGCGCATGCCGCGCGATCTGGGTACCGGCAGCATCCAGTTCCTGTCCGGCGACATGCTCAACCCGGGCCTGGGCAGCTTCGACCATGTGGTCGGCATGGACTCGCTGATCCATTACAACGCAGCCGATGCCGTGCGCATCGTCCGCACCCTGGCCGAGCGCACCGAACGCTCGATCGTCTTCACGTTTGCCCCCAAGACGCCGCTGCTGGCGGTGATGCACTCGGTGGGCAAGCTGTTTCCCAAGGCTGATCGGGCGCCATCGATCGAACCGGTGGGCGAGCAGAAGCTCATCCGCCATCTGCGCAGCGATCCGCAGCTGCGCGGCTGGAGTCCGAAGCGCATGGAGCGCATTTCCAGCGGCTTCTACACCAGCCAGGCCCTGGAGCTCGTTCGGCGATGAGCAAGGCGCGACGCTTCTCCAATGTGTGGCTGCGGGTCAGTCCGCGGCTGCTGCCGTTCGCCGACGCGGCCACGGCGGAGTTGCCACTTTCGCGTCTGCTTCGCCTGTCCCTGTTCCAGGTTTCGGTGGGCATGGCCACGGTGCTGCTGATCGGCACGCTCAATCGGGTGATGATCGTCGAAATGGGCATGTCGGCCTGGCTGGTGTCGCTCATGGTCGCCATCCCGCTGGTGTTCGCACCCTTTCGCGCGATCATCGGCTTCAAGTCGGATACCCACCGCTCCGTACTGGGCTGGCGGCGCGTGCCCTTCATCTGGTTCGGCACACTGGCGCAGTTTGGCGGCCTGGCCATCATGCCGTTTGCACTGATCCTGATGTCGGGTGACACCAATGGCCCGGCATGGATCGGCACCGCAGCAGCCGCACTTGCCTTCCTGCTCACTGGCGCAGGCATGCAGATCACGCAGACTGCGGGCCTGGCGCTGGCCTGCGATCTCGCCCCCAAGACCGCTCGCCCGCGCGTGGTCGCGCTAATGTATGTGATGCTGCTCGTGGGCATGGTGGCTTGCGGCGTCGTCTTCGGCCACCTGCTGGCCAACTTCTCCCAGGTGCGTCTGATCCAGGTGGTGCAAGGCGCCGCGGAGCTGACCCTGTTTCTCAATCTCATTGCCGCGTGGAAGCAGGAGCCGCGTGTTCGCGGGCGCGTCTTTACCGAGGCGGAGCTCAGCTTCCGTGACAGCTGGCAAGTGTTCTCGCGCGCGCCGACAGCCATGCGCTTTCTCGTGACGCTCGGGCTGGGCACGGCCGCCTTCAACATGCAGGACATCATCCTCGAGCCCTACGGCGGCGAGATCCTGAAGCTTCCGGTCGGCTCGACGACCACACTCACCGCCCTGATGGCCCTGGGTGCGCTCGTGGCATTCGGTCTGGCCGCACGCTGGCTGGCACAGAACGTGAACCCGTACCGCGTCGCAGCGGCCGGGGTACTGGTGGGCGTGGTCGCCTTCTCTGCGGTGATCTTCTCTGCCCCGATGCAGATGCCCTGGCTGTTCCGTGCAGGCGCTGCACTGATCGGCTTTGGTGGCGGGCTGTTCGGTGTGAGCACGCTGACAGCCGCCATGAGCCTGGATGAGCGCGGACTGAACGGTCTGGCCCTAGGGGCGTGGGGTGCTGTTCAGGCCGCCTGCGCCGGCACGGCCATCGCTGTGGGCGGCGCGCTGCGCGACGTGGCCTCCACGATGGCCACGCAGGGTGCATTCGGACCAGCGCTCGTCGACCCGGCCACGGGCTACAGCATGGTCTACCACCTCGAAATCGGTTTGTTGTTCGCGACGCTTGTCGCACTTGGTCCGCTCGTCGGCTCCCGGCGAGCGGTCAGATCCACCCCGCAGGACCTCGGTATCACCGGGGCCTCGGCAGAGCCTCTAAGCACGCGGCTTCAGGCATAGGAGAAAAGTCATGGGAACCGGCGCCATCACGCAGTACGTGGACGTTGCACAGATCGTGCTCTACGTCTTCTGGATCTTCTTCTTCTGGCTGATCGTGTATCTCACGGTCGAGAGCAAGCGCGAAGGCTTCCCGCTGGAAGCCGGCCACAACGACAAGCGCAAGCTGCCCGGCATCTTCCCGATGCCGCGCCCCAAGACCTACCTGCTTCCACACGGCGGCAGCGTGACCGTGCCCAACGACAAGGTCTCGCCGCAGGAATTCAAGGCCCAGGAGGTCCAGCCCTGGGGTGGTGCGCCGATCGAGCCCACCGGCAACCCGATGCTCGATGGCATCGGCCCGGGGGCCTACGCGGATCGCGCCGACGTACCGGATCAGATGCTCGACGGCAGTCCGAAGATCGTGCCGCTGTCTGCTGCCAAGGGCTTCAGCATTCCCAAGCAGGACCGCAGCCCGATCGGCATGACGGTCTATGGCGCCGACGATGAAGCTGCCGGTCCGGTGACCGAAGTCTGGGTCGATCAGATGGAAATGATGATCCGCTTCCTGGAGATCACGACCGGTTCGGGCGATGCCAAGCGCCAGGTGCTGGTACCCATCAACTTCACGCGAATCGGCCGCAATGACATTACGGTCCGCGCCATTCTGGCTCGTCACTTTGCGAGCATCCCCGGCATCCGTACCCCGGGCCAGATCACGCTGCTCGAGGAAGAGAAGATCATGGCCTACTTCGGTGGCGGCACGCTGTACGCCACACCGGATCGTCAGGAGCCTCTGCTGTGAGTGATCTGAACAACGGCCGCGAGTACGAATTCGAGGCGGAGCACGGGCTGCCGGAGCCCCTGCCCGCCGGCGAACGCGTGCTGTGGCAAGGCGCGCCCGACTGGAAGGCACTGGCGATCCAGCGCTTTCATGTGCGCAAGCTCGCTGTGTACTTCGCGATCATTCTCGGACTGCGCTTCGCGTTTGCCTACAGCGATACGGGCAGCCTCGCCAAGGCCGGTCTGGCGCTTGCCTGGATCGCGCCGGCGATCGTCTTTGCGATGGGCATGTGGATCTACATGGCCTGGCTGACTGCGCGCACGACCGTCTACACCGTGACCGACAAGCGAGTCGTCATGCGGATCGGCATCGTGCTGACTCTGACCCTGAACCTGCCGCTCAAGCGCATCGCGCGCGCCGATCTGAAGACCCTGCCCGACGGCCTTGGCAGCATCCCGATGCAGCTGGCAGGCAACGACAAGATCGCCTGGTTCCATCTCTGGCCGCATTGTCGCCCCTGGCGTCTCGCACATCCCGAGCCCATGCTCAGTCATGTCGCTGATGCGCGCCATGTGGCCGAGGTTCTGGGCGCCGCCTGGGCTGCCGCCACCGGTCTGGCTGTGACGCCTGTGGCGCAGCAGGCTGCAGCACCGGCCGCCACGGGTACGCCCGCACCACTGTCCATGCCAAGCAGCGAACGTCCGGGTCGCGCCGTCGCAGGCGAACCCGCACTGGCCGGCAGCTGAACCTTTCACGCAGAGCGCCCCATGGATACGCCCGCCTCCCACACCCAGAGCGCACGCCACCATGACGAGATCGTGGTACCGCGCGGTCCGCTGATCGCCATCGGCCTGCTGCTCATGCTCAGTGTCCTGAGCGTCGCAGCGGTTCGTCTGTCTGGCCTGGAGATCCGCGAGACGGATGCGCCGGCCGCCAAGACGCGTGCGCTGCGCTTCGAGGATCGACCCGACGGCGCCGTGGCGGTGCTGGATGCGAAGAGCGGCCTGGTGATCGACCAACTTTACGGTGAGCAGGGATTCGTGCGCGGCGTGATGCGCGGCCTGGCGCGCGAGCGCAAGCGCCGCGGCGTGGACAGCGGCCCGGCCTTTGAGCTGGTTGCGCGCGACAACGGTCGGCTCACCCTGCTCGACCCCGCGACCGGTCAGCGCATCGACCTGGAATCCTTCGGGCCCAACGCCCGTGAATTTGCCCGTCTGCTGGATGCGCCCTTGCCATCGACAGGCGCCCCCAGTGCAGCGCCGAGTCCGGCTGCTGCACCAACTGTACAACCCTGAGGAGATCGAGCATGAGTCCCGTGACCGAGATCACCAGTTCCGAGCAGGCCACCGCCAAGGCCCTGAACGAAACCCTGCTGACGCCACGCTTCTACACGACCGACTACGACGCCATGAACCGGCTCAATGTCGAGCCTGTTCGCGCCGAGTGGGACGCGATGATGGCCGAGTATGAAGGCGACAACAACCACGACCATTTCCAGCGCACTGAGAACTTCCGTGACGAGATCAAGACCCTGCCGCCCGAGCTGCACAAGGAATTCATCGACTTCATGGTGAGCTCCGTGACTTCCGAGTTCTCCGGCTGCGTGCTCTACAACGAGATCAAGAAGCACGTGGCGAACCCGGACATCAAGCAGCTGATGGAGTACATGGCACGTGACGAGTCGCGCCATGCCGGCTTCATCAACAGCGCGCTCAAGGACTACGGTCTGGGCGTGGATCTGGGGGGCCTGAAACGCACCAAGAAGTACACCTACTTCAAGCCCAAGTACATCTTCTATGCCGTGTACCTGTCCGAGAAGATCGGCTACGCGCGCTACATCACCATCTACCGCCAGCTCGAACGCCATCCGGAGCTGCGCTTTCACCCGATCTTTCGCTGGTTCGAGCGCTGGTGCAATGACGAATTCCGCCATGGCGAATCGTTTGCACTGATCCTGCGTGCCAATCCGCACCTGCTGCGCGGCCTGAACACCTACTGGATCCGCTTCTTCCTGCTGGCGGTGTACGCCACCATGTACGTACGCGACCACATGCGGCCGATGCTGCACGAGGCCATGGGCTTCAATCCGACCGAGTACGACTTCGAGGTCTTCCGCATCACCTCGGAGATCTCCAAGCAGGTCTTCCCGCTGGTGCTCGACACGGACAGCCCCGCATTCCGCGACGGGCTGGCCCGCATGGCGCGCTACTCGACCTATGCAGAAGCCGGCAAGCAGCAAGGTGGCATTGTGGGTACGGTCAAGCGCGGCTTCTGGGCCGCCGCGGCGGCCAGCCAGTTCGTGCGGCTGTACTTTGTCCCCACCAAGCCCAATGCGCTGCCGAGCAAGATCCGGCTCGCGCCGGCCTGGTAGCCACGCAGTGCACTGACCGTGTCGGCCTTCCTGCTCCCCGTGCTGTTCACACTGTTTGTGTGGTGGTTCAGCACGGGCGCGATCCTGTACCTGACGGGTCTGCCGAAGTGGACCTTCAAGTGGAGCATGGGGGCAGTCACCCTGCTGCTGATCGCTGCGCTGTGGGGTCTGGCGGCCACACGGAACATGAATACGGTGGCCGGGGCCTACTGCGCCTTCAGCTGCGCCGTGCTGGTGTGGGCCTGGCAGGAGGTCGCCTTCCTGCTCGGCTACGTGACCGGACCCCGGCGCGTCGCGGCCAGCCCCGGCGCGCGGGGTGGCCGATTGGCCTGGCAGGCGCTGCAGACCCTGATTCACCACGAGATTGCCTTGATCCTGCTGGCCGTCGCGGTCTGGCTGTGTGCGGGCACCGGCAGCAACGCGCTGGGCTGGTGGACCTACCTGATCCTCTGGACCATGCGCGCCAGCGCCAAGCTCAACGTCTTTCTGGGCGTGCGCAACCTCAATGAGGACTTCCTGCCAAATCACCTCAAGTATCTGCAGACCTATTTCGTGCGCCGGCCCATGAACCTGCTGTTTCCGTTTGCGGTCAGTGCGGCTACTGCGGTGGCCGCTGCACTGTGGGCGGCAGCTGCGGCCGATGGCACCACGGCATTTACGGTGGCCGCGCTGACCTTCGCAGCCGGACTGCTGAGCCTCGCGGTGCTGGAACACTGGTTCCTGGTCCTGCCCTTGCCCGCCGAAGCCTTGTGGCGCTGGGGGCTGAGCTCGCGCGATCCTCAGGCGCTGCCCGTCGATGTGGCCCCAGTGCCCGTTCGACACAGCGGCCCGTGACGTCGGCGCGCGCAACTTAAGCCGCGCGCGAACGGCGTAGCCCGTTCGCTCTGACTGGCCGCCGCGCTACTTCAATCCCCCTGATCCGTTCAGCGCGCCCAAGCCACTTCGCTTGCCCCATGCGGCTCTCCGGGCCAATTGCCCTGGAAACCCGCATGAATACTGCCTTCTGCGCTCATGGCTGCAGCGAGATGTCGATTTCATGCGCTTCTTCAGGCCAAATGGGCTGAAAAGCCGCGCCAGGCAAGCGAGAAGCCAGCGGCCAGCATCACCATGAACGCGCTGATCGCGGTTCACCCCGCCTGCGGCCCAACACGCGCAGATCAGCACGCGCCGACTGACCCGCAAAAGCAAAGGCGCGACATCATTGAACTGATGCCGCGCCTTGCCTGAGGAGAGGCAGCGGTGGACCGCTGCGCCGGAGGTAGACCATCGTCGGGCAGATCGCCGCCACCCGAGCTGCATTGCTTCTGGCGGAGCAGGCCCGCCAGACGCTTGCTGCTTACTTCACATTCACTTCCACGCGGCGCGCCTTCGGATCCTCGCCCGCGACGTTGGCCTCTGTCTGCACGGGCTTCTCGAGCACGATCCGGCTCTCGGCAATCCCCGCGGTCTTGAGCGCATCACGCACCGCGACAGCACGTTGCTTGGCCAGCTCCTGGTTCTGCTCAAGCGAACCGCTGGCCGAGTGGTAGCCCGAGATGATCGCCTTGGCTTTGGCATTGGCCTTGAGGTTGGCCAGCAGGATCTCCATGGTCTTGATCGTGTCCTCCGACAGGGCAGCTGCACCCACGCCGAAGTAGATGACCGCCTGTTCCGCCGTGGCTGTGGCAGGCGGTACGGCGGGCGTCATCATCGCTGCCGAGAGCTTGGACTGCAGTTCCGGATAGGCGCCGGCCATCTGCGCACCGTAGAGCGGCTTGTACGCGCCCTGGTGACAGGTGCTGCAGTTGACCTTGGCCACATCGCCCGTGGGGCCGAGGCGGCCTTCCGGGAATACGGTGGTCAGCGGTTCCATGTAGTCCGTGTTGATGTCGCGCACCATGCGGATGCCATGCCATGCAGTGGAACGCTGCGGCGGGCTGCTCGACCACTCACCGAATGCCTGGGCGTTGTGGCAGTAGGTGCAGTTCACACCCAGCGACTTGCTCATATGCATCATCAGGCCATACGTGAACTCGGCCTGCTTGGTGGACTGGCGGTTGCCTGTGGGCAGTGCCGTCGTGCCATTCACCCGAATTTCCTGATCCTTGAGCAGATAGGGCGTGAAGGGGTCGTAGGGCAGCGAGCTCAGGCCCACGGTGGTGGCCGGTGTGTTCTGGCCCGCCTTGTCGCCGAGCAGGCGCGTGGCCTGGGCCTGCGGCAAGGGTGCAAACCAGACCTGCTGCGGAATGTTGTTGCCGCGGTGGCAGGTGTAGCAGGTGACGCCGGTGTTGGCCACGTGCGTCTTCCAGTCGCCATTGATGTGCTGGGTCATCTGGATCATCTTGCGTGCCACAACCTTGGTGTACAGGGTGTCGTCCGCAAAGTTCGCGCCCGCGTGGCAGTAGGTACAGCCCTGCTCCGGCGCCACCCAGCTCGTCATCGAGACCATCAGCCGCGTGAATTCGCCCACGCTGAGGTTCTTGAGCACCTTGACGTTCTGGTAGACCTCGCCGGCCTTAGGACCTTCAGCCGGAACCTGGGGCGCAGCCTCGGGCGGAATGTTGGCAGGAATCTGTGCAGCCACGGTGCGCGGGTTGTAGACCTGCACCATGGCTGTGCCGCGCGGTCCGTTCTGCACCGAGGTCACAGGCGGGCGTTCGCAGCCGGCCAGCAGGGCGCTGCCCAGGGCCAGCGCGCACAGCGCAATCGTTCTGAAGCGAAGGCTGATCATGGCTTGGCTCCCGGCAGGGTGGTGGGCAGTGTGGCTGGATCGGCAACCGTCGGCCAGCTCGTCGTATAGGCGGGCGCGACGCCGTGCTTGACCGCCCAGAGGTACCAGTTGTCCACCACAGTGCCGGTCAGCAGGATGCCGATGCCGCCCGTGAGCGGGCAAAGCACTGCAAACCACCAGGCCCAGCGGTGGATCGACTCCATCGTCGCGTTGAAGCCCATGGTCCAGCGCCAGAACAGCGCCGCCCGCTCGCTGGCTGTGCCGCGGTCGGTGATCTGCTCGATCTCGCGCTCGCCACCAAAGCGGCTGACGGCCAGGATCGTTGCGCCGTGCATCGCAAACAGCAGCGCCGATCCGTAGAGGAATGCGATCGACAGCATGTGGAACGGGTTGTAGAAGAGGTTGCCGTAGCGCAGAGAGAACGCCGCGGTCCAGTCCAGGTGCGGGAAGATGCCGAAGGGCACTGCCTCACCCCAGCTGCCCATCAGCAACGGACGGATGAAGCCCAGCACCAGATACAGCCAGATGGCCGCTGCAAAGGCCCATGCCACATGCGTGCCCATGCCCAGTGCGCGCGCCCGGCGGTACATGCGTACCCACCAAAGCAGCAACGAGGCCGTGATGAAGAAGCCTGCGATCAGCCACCACCCGCCTTGATTGAGCGGCGGCAGTTTCAGGCCATAGCCCGGCGGCGGCGGCTCCAGCGACAACCAGAACAGCTGCTTGACGAACTGGATGGGGTCCATGTTGACCGAAGCCAGCATGTTCCAGCCAATGATCTGGAAGCCGATCAGGAAGCAGAAGGCCGAGGCGATGCCCAGGCCGCCCAGGTAGATCGGGCCGATCTGCGCATTGCCGATGCGTCCGAAGAGATGGACGAGCGTTGCGCCGAAGATCCGCTCGTTGTTGTCGCGCTCCGTGGGCAGCGGCGCACCGTGCCCAATGGGTCCGAAGACCTGGACCTGCGTGAAGATGTTCTGGTACTCAGCCATGCTTTTTCTCCTCACCAAGGTTTTTCGCTAGCGCCAGATCGGCAGGGCAAGCCACCAGCCCCACCACTCGGGCCAGCCACGGGTCCAGAACGGGCCGCTGATCACGATGCAGACCGCGCTCCAGAAGCCCGCGGACAGGGCAAGGAACAGTCCCAGGCGGTGGATGCCCAGGGTGCCGATCGAGTAGCCGATGCTGTCGCGAAAGAAGGTGTCTTCGTGCTCGGGGGTCTTCACGAGCTCGCCCTTCTTCGGGTTGGTCGAGGACAGCACCAGCGCACCGTGCAGCGACAGGGCGAAGGTCGTGGCGAAGAAGAAGCTCACCGCGATCATGTGCGCCGGGTTGTAGTGGAAGTGCAGGTACTGGTAGCCGGTGTTCGACACCCAGTCCAGGTGACTCAGGATGCCGTACGGAAAGCCGTGCCCCCAGGCGCCCATGAGCACCGGGCGGATCACCACCAGCGTGACATAGGCGAAGATGGCCATCGAGAAGGCAAAGGGCACATGCAGGCCCATGCCCAGTTTTCGGCAGATCTCGACCTCACGCAGGGCCCAGGACCCGAAAGCCCCGATCGCGCAGACCGTGATGAGCTGCCAGAGCCCGCCCTCCATGAGCGGGGCAAGCCGCAACCCGTATTTCAGGTCGGGCGGTGCGATGTTGATCTGCCAGACGTTCCACGTCGGTCCCTGGGACGCTCCCCAAAGGATGAGCACCGTGCCCAGCACGGCGAAGAAGATCGTGGTGACGCCGAAGAATCCGACATAGAACGGTCCGACCCAGAAGTCGAACAGATCGCCGCCGATCAGGGTGCCGCCGCGTACTCGGTACTTTCTCTCAAAGTTGAGCATTGCCATGATTCTGTCCCCACATTGCGCGCGAACCCGGAGGTCCGTCCCCGTGTGCATGGCCAATCTGACCTGCGCGCGGCTGCTACATCTACGGCGGTGAAGCCTTCAGAAAAACACGGTCGGTGCAGGGTGAAGGCCTCGTCGGGCTGAACAGACCTCCCGGTCTGCCCAGCCCGAAGACCCTGCGACCAATCTTTACTGCTTGGGCGCCGGCATCGGTGCGTTCTGCGCCGATGTGCTCGGGGCCTTCTTCGGGCCGTCGAGCCAGTTGAAGCGATCCGTGCTCAGAAGAATGAGATGGATCATTGCGGCCAGGCCGAACAGGAACACGCCCTGTGCAACCATGGCTCGGAGTGGGTCGTACAAACGCCAAATTCGCCACATGGTGAGACTCTCCTTATTGAAGGTAGGACATGAAGGAATAGACCGCTGCCCTCACGCCGTCGATCAACGACTTTTCGCCCTCTGCACCCGGTAACCAGGGCCGCCATTTCCACATGAGAATCTGGGCGATGAGGGCGATCGCCAGAAGCACCACAAAACTCACCACAAAGATGCCGCTGAACGACAAGGAGTCGTTCTTCATCATCTCTTGCAGCGTGTCGTTGTTTGAATGGGACATGACAAACCTCTAGTCAGGTGGAAAACGCTTTACTGCAGCCAGGGACGCCACATCCACACGAGAAAGTGTGCGACGACAGCGACGGCGGTGAAGCCGACGAAGCCCTGCACCCAATACTTGTGGAACTCTTGGGCTTCCTCATCGGTCAGGCCGGAAATCGAGCCTTTCTTGTCACTCATAGGAATTGCTCCTTCAAGCTGGCCTATCGGCCGTTACCGCGCAATGCCCGCGTGGCTTAGGCAGCCGTACCCCGAAGGACACGACATCTGGTGCGCCCGGCAGGCCGGGCGAATGCATGGTTTGTGACGCGCAGCAGTTCATGCCAACGCTCCCGAGCGCAGCGCCGCGCGTGCGGCCTTGACGCGTGCAGCGGTGATCAGCGCCTCGCCGGCGGCGCGTGCATCGCGCTCGGCCCGGTCGCGCAGGGTCTTGGCTGCAGAAATCTGGACCAGCACCGGCTCGGCACGCACGAACTCATCGAGCAGCTGCTGCGCTTCGCTTTCCCACAGGCGGGGTGCATCCACCGTCTCGGCGCGCGCCGGGGTGGCATCCACCCGGTCCATGTCCGTGCCGAGCGGCAGGATGTGGAACAGCGCATCGAACAAGGCGTTGCAGAACTCCTGCACGAGATAGGTCGCACCCGCGTAGCCCATGAAGGGCGTGCCGGTATGCCGGCGAATCACCGCTCCGGGGAATGACGCCGGGATATAGGCTGCACGACCGCCGACCTCGGCCAGGTACATGCGCTCGTTGTAGGAGCCGAACAGCACCAGCGGCGGCTTCTCCTGGACCATGGCGCGCACCGCAGCGTTGTCCGTCTTCTGGCCGGGGATGCGCGCCACTGCAAAATTGCAGGGCAGCCCCATCTCGTCTTCCAGGAAGTGGCGGATGCCGCGCGAGTAGGTCTCGTTGGCCACCACGCCGAAGCTGGCTGTGCCGAAGAAGTCCTGCGTGACCGAGCGCCACAGATCCCAGACCGGCTTGATCGTGGTGTGCTTCTCGCGCTCGATGAAAGGCTCCGGGTCCAGCCCGAGGAGCTCACCGAGCTTGCGCAGAAAGCGTGTGGTGGAGTGCAGGCCGATCGGCGCCTGCAGATAGGGGCGGTCCAGGGCCTCGCAAAGCATGCGGCCGAACTCGCGGTACATGCAGATGTTCACGTCGGCTTCGACCAGGCGCGAGACATCGGCCAGATGGCTGCCCAGGGGGAAGACCATGTTCACTTCGGCGCCGATGCCCTGCACCAGACGCCGGATCTCGGCCAGGTCGCTGGGCGAATTGAAGACGCCGTAGCTCGGACCAATGATGTTCACGCGTGGCCGCTCACCGTCCTTGCGAACACGCTCGGGCACCTTGCGCAGGCCATATTCGGACCACAGCCAGTACATCGCGCGGTTGGCACACTGCCACTGGTCTTCATCAATCGTGCGCGGCAAAAAGCGCTGGATGTTGGTGCCTTCGGGCGTGACACCGCCACCGATCATCTCGGCAATCGATCCGGTCACCACCACGGCGGGCAGGTCGGGGTCGAGCGCGGCATGGGCGCGCTTCATGGCACCCTCAGTACCTTCGCGGCCCAGCTGCTCTTCGGCCAGCCCGGTCACCACGATGGGCAACTCGTGCGGCGGCAGTGCGTCGGTGTAGTGCAGCACGCTGGTCACGGGCAGGTTCTCGCAACCCACCGGACCGTCGATGACGACCTGCAGGCCCTTGATGGCCGTGAACACATACACGGCGCCCCAGTAACCACCGGCGCGGTCATGGTCGAGAATGAGGCTCATGCCCGACCCTCCGCATGGAATGTCTTGCTGCGCAGCATCAGATCATCTCCTCCGCCTTGCGCTTCTTCTGCAGCTTGATGACGTGGCGCCGCGTGTGCTCGCGGAACTCGGGACGGTCTTCAGGCACACCTTCCCAGACCCCGGAGGCAAAGCCCGCGCCGGTCTCGCCGAAGAAGGCCTTCATTTCGTCGAAGCGACCCTTGTTTGCGATCGCGGCATTGATGACCTGCGCCAGCGAGCCGGCGCCCGCCGGTCCCATGAGGGGACGCGCCGAGATCAGGTTCGTGAAGTACAGGGCCGGGATGGTGGCCTGCTTGGCAGCCTGCACCACCGGTGTCGTGCCGATCGCCAGGTCGGGCTTGAACTCGGCCATGGCTGCCAGATCCTGCTCCAGCGACGCGCGGAACTGCACATGCACGCCGCGCGCGGTCAACCAATCGAGATCGGCCTGGTTGAATGCGGTCTTCGGGCAGGCACTGCCGACATAGCGCAGATCTGCACCACTCTCCACGAGCAGGCGACCGACGAGCAGCTCGGAGCCCTCGTAGCCCGACAGGGTGATGCGGCCCTTGATCGGCGTCTTGGCGAGCGCCGCCTTGATCACCGGCAGCCACTGGTTCTTGGCGGCATCGATCTGCGGCTGCGCCACACCGGCCGCCGTGCCGATGGCCTGCAGCCAGGATTCCGTACCTTCGTAGCCCACCGGCGCAGACCCGACCACCGGCCGGCCGGCCGCTTCGAATTCGCGGATGCTGGCGGTGTAGAACGGATGGATCGCGGCCACGGCCGCGCAGTCCAGCGCGGCATAAAGTTCGCGCCATTCGCGGGTGGGCACGACCGGACCTGCAGCCAGTCCCATGGGCGCGAGCAGCATGCCCACGCCAACGGGGTCCGCCGGGAACATCTCTCCCAGCAGGGTGATGGTGGGCTTGTCGCTGCGGCCCGCGCGCGGAGCCTGCACCGGCCCGGCCAGCACTTCCTGGCGCGCATAGCGCAGCATGGCGCCGGCGAGGACATCCTTGGCTTCGGCATGGGTCGGCACGCCGAAGCCCGGCACGTCGATGCCGATGATGCGTACGCCGTTGATTTCCTTGGGCAGCAGCTGCAGCGGCACGCCGCTGGCCGTGGGCACGCACAGGTTGATGATGACGATGGCGTCGTACTTCGCCGGATCGGCCTGTTCGTGCACCGCGTCGCGGATGTCTTCGAACAGCTTGCCTGTCACGAGCGTTTCGGAGTTGAAGGGCACATAGCCCACGCTGCGGCGCGCACCGTAGAAGTGGCTGGTGAAGGTCAGCCCGTAAACGCAGCATGCTGAGCCCGAAAGAATCGTGGCTGTACGGCGCATGCGCAGACCCACGCGCAAGGAGCCGAATGCCGGGCACATGCTCTGCGGCTGATCGTGCGGACCGGCCTGCGGCGCCAGGGGGTAGTCCTTGGCATAGCGCTGCAGCACCTCGGTCTTGCCCGCCTGCTGCGCGGCGTCGCGCATGGCGTCCCGCCCGGCATGGCAACCCATGCCGTCGGCTTTGAGGGCTTCCGGATTCGGGACGGCGGGGTTCTGTTCGGCCATGGGTAGGTGCGCGGATTCAGGCTGCGTCGTAGATGACTTCGAGCGTGGGCTTGACCACGTCATCGCGGCCGAGCATGTCCTTGAAGGTGGCAGGCTCGAGCACCACGTCGCGACCGACTGCATCGCTTGCAAACAGACCGAGGAGCTCGTCCTGCGTCTGCGGCTTGGGGCGCACGGGTGGCGCGAGACCGACGTTCAGCGCCAGTTCCTCGAACAGCGGGCCCCACTGGCCACCGGGCTTGCCGATGATGTCGTAGGACGCGCTCTTGCGACGGATGTCCTCGTGGGCCGGGATCGAGGCCAGCACGGGGATGCCGGCATTCCTGGCAAAGGCCTGCGCCTGGCCCGTGCCGTCATCCTTGTTGATGACCATGCCGGCCACACCGACATTGCCGCCGAGCTTGCGGAAGTACTCGACTGCGGAGCACACGTTGTTCGCCACGTACAGGCTCTGCAGGTCGTTGCTGCCGACCACGATCACCTTCTGGCACATGTCGCGCGCGATCGGCAGGCCGAAGCCGCCGCAGACCACGTCACCCAGGAAGTCGAGCAGCACGTAGTCGAAGCCCCAGTCGTGGAAGCCGAGCTTCTCCAGGGTCTCGAAGCCGTGGATGATGCCGCGCCCGCCGCAGCCGCGGCCGACCTCGGGTCCACCGAGTTCCATGGCGAAGACGCCATCGCGCTTGAAGCAGACATCG
>JAIXTA010000084.1 GCA_027484405.1 Burkholderiales bacterium | reverse complement strand
TCCGGGCGCAGCGCGGCGAACAGGTCCGGGGCGAGCTGTACTTCATCAATGATGACCAGCCGGTCACGCAGGGCGGCGAGTGCCAGTTCCGCATTGGCCATGCGCGCGCGGTCCGATGCGCGTTCCATGTCGATGAACACCGCATCGCCGCGCTGCGCCGCCAAGGCATGGGCCAGGGTGGTCTTGCCGACCTGCCGGGGGCCAAGCAGGGCCACCGCCGGCATGTTCAGCAGGCGGCGCTTCAGTGCTTCGTCAATTAGGCGTGCAAACATCCTTGAATTTTGAACACTGAAAGTTCAATTTGCAAGGAAATTACTTGGCCAAGAGTGCCTGCAGATCGGCCAGGGTATTGGCCTCATGCAGCGGCTTGTCCCAGCGGATGCGCAGCATGCGCGGAAAGCGCACGGCAATGCCGCTCTTGTGCCGCGGGCTGGCGTTGATGCCTTCGAAGCCCAACTCGAACACCAGACTGGGCCGCACGCTGCGCACCGGGCCGAACTTCTCGATGGTGTGCTTGCGGATCAGCGCATCCACCTGGCGGAATTCCTCGTCGGTCAGGCCCGAGTAGGCCTTGGCAAAGGGCACCAGCGCCAGCTCGCCGGCCGGCTGCTTGGCGGCAATGGCCTCGCAGACGGCCAGGGCTTCGTCGGCGTCACGCGGGGCGCGGGTCCAGACGGCGAAGGTGTAGTCGGTGTAGACGCTAGCCCGGCGGCCGTGGCCGGCCTGGGCATAGATGAGCACGCAGTCGATGCTCATGGGCTCGATCTTCCACTTCCACCAGGTGCCCTCGCTCTTGGTGCGGCCGGTGCCGTAGCGGCTCGCGCGGTGCTTGAGCATGAAGCCCTCCACACCCCGGGCGCGGCTTTGCTCGCGCAGCGCGGCGTAGTCGGCCCAGCTGGCGGCCTGCACGAGCGGGGACAGCGCCAGCGCATGCGTGGCGGCCAAGGCGTCCAGTTGAACGCGGCGCTCGGACTGCGGCTGGTCACGCAGGTCCTGCCCGGCCAGCTCGAGCAGGTCGTAGGCCAGCAGCTGCACCGGCGCGTCCTGCAGCACCTTCTTGCTGAGCGTCTTGCGGCCAATGCGCTGCTGCAGCAGCTGGAAGGGCGCGGGCGCAAGCGCACCGGTGGCGTCCGGTTTCATGACGAGCACTTCGCCATCGATCACGGTGCCGTCGGGTAGGGCTTGCGCCTGCTGCACGATCTCCGGAAAGCGCTCTGTGATCAGCTCTTCACCCCGGCTCCAGAGCCAGACCTGCCCGGCGCGCTTGACCAGCTGGGCGCGGATACCGTCGTACTTCCATTCCACCTGCCAGTCGGCAGGCGGGCCGATGAGCTCATCAAAGCGCGCTGCGGGTTCGTTGAGCGCGTGGGCGAGGAAGAAGGGATAGGGCGTGCCGCTGTCCGCCGGGCCGCTGCCATCGCCGGCATCGGCGGCGATCAGCGCCGCAAAGCTCGCTGCGCTGGGCACGTGGCTCTTGTCGGTGGCGCCCATCAGGCGCTGCGCAATGCGCTTGGCATCCACGCCGCTGTATTCGGCCAGGGCGCGCGTGACCAACAGCTTGGAGACGCCCACCCGGAATCCGCCGCCGATCAGCTTGGTCAGCAGGAAGCGGCGCTCGGTGTCGAGCACTCGCCAGAACTCGCGCAGCAGCATCGCCTGCTCGGCGGGTTCGGCACCGCGCAGAGGCAGCAGGCGCTGCTCGATCCAGTCCGCAAGTGGCGTGTCGTCCTCGCCCTCGGGTGGCGGCAGCACATGGGCGATGGTCTCGGCCAGATCGCCCACGGCCTGGTAGCACTCCTCGAACAGCCAGTCGTTCAGGCCGGCTGCGGCACAGGCGGTCTCGCGCAGCAGGCGGGTGGGCACCGTCTGGCGCGGCTTGCCGCCGGCCAGGAAGTACACCGCCCAGGCGGCGTCGCGATGATCCGCGCGGCCGAAGTAACGCTTGAGCGCATCCACCTTGGCCTGCGTGGCGGTGCTGGCATCCAGCTCGGCAAACAGGCGGGCAAAGTCCTTCACGGCGCGTCGCCTTCGTTCAGGCCCAGCGCATCCGTGAAGCGGGCGAACCCCGCGTCAAAGTGCGTGAAGCTCTGGGCGATGACCTCGGTGTCGCGCTCGCGCAGTGCGCGTTGCAGCTGCAACAGGGCGGCGCGCTGCGTGCCCTGCAGATGCGGGTCGGCGGCCAGCTGCACCTCGCAGGCCAGGGCCATGTCCACCACACGGTGATCCGTGAGGAAGAAGCGCGGCTCGGCGGGCGCGCGGGCCAGCAGTTCGGCGAGGGTCCGCGGCGCATCGGGCGAGCCGATGGCCGTGATCTCCGGCAGGCGTGGCCACAGACCCCGCGTATTCCGCGCCCAGAGCGCGCCGATGCAGTGCGGCGTGTCGTCAGGTGCCATCGGCAGGCTCATGACACAGGCCAGCCAGACCGGCGCGGTGCTGCCATGCGCCTGCGGCAGGCGCGTGATGAGCCGGCGGGCGATGGCGATGGGCAGGCTCATGCTGCAGCCCCGGGGGCAGACGCATCGGTCGGCGAGCCCGCTGGTGCCTCGGCAGGTGCTTCGGTCGCCGCGGGATCCGGCAACTCGTTGTCGTCACTGCCAAATTCGGTGGCAAAGGCGCGTGCCGCCAGCCCCTGCTCCTGCAGATGGCGCACCATGATCGGCACGTAGCCGTGGGTGACGATGACCTGCTCGCAGCCAGTGGCCGCAATGGCGGCATGCAGGCCGGGCCAGTCGGCGTGATCGGACAGCACGAAGCCGCGGTCATAGCCCTGACGACGGCGGCTGCCGCGCAACTGCATCCAGCCGGAGGCGAAGGCGTCGCTGTAGTCACCGAAGCGCCGCATCCAGGTGCTGCCTGCGGCCGAGGGTGGCGCCAGCACCAGCGCGCGGCGGAAGTCCTGCTTGTCCGTCACCTCGCTGACGAGACGCGTCTCCGGCAGCGGTACGCCCGCCGTCCGGTAGGCGCGGTTCAGCGGTTCCACCGCACCGTGCGTGACGATCGGGCCGATGCTCGCATCCAGCCCGGACAGGATGCGCTGTGCCTTGCCAAAGCTGTAGCAGAACAGCACGCTGGCCCGTCCTGCGCCTGCGTTGGCTGCCCACCAATGATTGATGGCGGCAAAGACCTCGGCGTCCGGCCGCCAGCGGTAGATCGGCAGGCCGAAGGTGCTCTCGGTGATGAAGGTGTGGCAAGGCACCGGCTCGAAGGGGGCGCAGGTGGCATCGGGCGCGGTCTTGTAGTCGCCGCTGGCCACCCAGACCTCGCCGCGGTGTTCGATGCGCACCTGTGCACTGCCCAGCACATGGCCGGCCGGGTGCAGGCTGACGCGCACCCCGTTCATGTCGACCGATGCGCCATAGGGCAGCGTCTGCAGGCTGATTGCGCCCAGCCGGGTGCGCAGCACGCCTTCGGCCGGGGCAGCGGCCAGGTAGCTGGCGTGGCCGGTGCGGGCATGGTCCGCATGGGCATGGGTGATGACGGCGCGCGCCACCGGCCGCCAGGGATCGATGTGGAAGTCGCCAGCCGGGCAGTACAGACCTTCCGGTCGCAGGACGATCAGTTCGTCGTGCCGATTGTGGCCCGAGGCGTCAGTACCCACGGCGCTGCCCGGTGATGAACACGGCCAGATGCACCAGCGCCAGCGCCATTCGGTTGCGCAGCCGCGCCCAGAGCGACAGCGGCGGGACCGTGACCCGCACTGCGCGCTCGTTGATGGCCTCCTGCAGCGCCTGCGCGAGGGCTGACGTGAAGGGCGCATCTCGCACCACCACATTGGCTTCGCGTGCCAGCAACAGCGAGAACGGGTCCACATTGCTCGAGCCCACCGTGGCCCAGTCAGCATCGACCACGGCTACCTTGGCATGCAGAAAGCTGCGCTCGTACTCGTGGATCTCGACCCCGGCCTCGAGCAGCGCGCTGTACAGGGCCTGGGTGGCGTGATGCTGCAGCGGGTACTCCACGCGGCCCTGCAGCAGCAGCTGCACGCGCACGCCGCGTCGGGCAGCCCGGATCAGCGCCTTGCGGAAGCGGCCGCTCGGGATGAAATAGGCATTGGCCAGCACGATGCGCTGGCGCGCCGAGTCAAAGGCCTGCAGGTAGGCGCGTTCGATGGTGCTGCGATTGCGGATGTTGTCGCGCGGTACAAAGGCCACCGCCACATCCTCGGCCTGGGGCAGGGGGACGGGCAGACTGAAGCGCCGCGGGAAGGCCAGCGCCTGTCGGGTGCGGTCGCGCAGCTGCTGCGCCACAGGTTGGCGGTCCGGGCCGGACAGCGCCACCGGCGGCTGCGCCAGCCGGATCTGCCAGAGCAGGCGCTGCATGGACAGGGCGATGTCCTGTACCACCGGACCTTCGATCCGTACGGCGAAGTCAAAGCGCGGATCGCTGAGCACACCGTGATTCGGATCGATGTAGTCGTCCAGCATGTTGATGCCACCGACGAAGGCGATCTCGTCATCGATGACGGCCAGCTTGCGGTGCAGGCGCTTGAGCAGGCTCACACCCTTGCCTCGGAACAGATGCCACCAGCGCTCGGGGCGGTAGATGTGCAGTGCCATTTCGCCCTGGGCAAAGCGGCTGGCCAGGGTACGGCCATGCTCACCGGAGCCGAAGCCGTCGATCACGACGCTGACCTCCACGCCGCGCGCTGCCGCCGCCTGCAGACTGCTCAGGATGCCCAGCGCGGTCGGGTCGTCGTTGAAGATGTAGGTCTCGATCAGCACGCGCTTGCGGGCCTGGTCGATGGCGCTGCGAATGGCTGGAAAGAAGTCTGCGCCGCCGCGCAGCAGATGCACCCGGTGGCCTGGTGCAAAGCGCGGGCCATCGGTCTGCCGCCCGAGGCGGAGCAGGGCTGGCGGGTCGGCCGAACCGAGGGACTCGCTGTCGGAGCGTGCGGCGTCTGCTTGCTCTGTGCTCATGGGTTGGGTGTCCCAGGGCCGTGCACCTGCGCCTCCATCAGGATGGGGCGATGGTCGGATCGTCGTGCCCAGTGCGGCCCGTCCGGGACGCGTGCCGCGACGACCTGCAGGTTGCGCACATAGATCCGGTCCAGACGCAGCATCGGGAAGATCGCCGGGAAGGTCCGGGCGGGCTGGGCGTGGCTGTGATCGAAGGCTTCGGCCAGACCGAGCTGCTGGCGCAGGGTGCGATCCACCCGCCGGTGCCAGTCGTTGAAGTCGCCGGCAATCACCAGGGGCAGAGTCGGATCGATGCGGGTTCGCACATGCTCCACCAGAGCCTGCGCCTGCATCAGCCGGTCGCGCGCCAGCAGCGAGAAATGCGTGCTGATGATGACCATGGGCTGCTGCTTGACCAGCACGGTGGTGACCAGCAGACCGCGACGTTCGATGGCCGAGCGAGAGATGTCGATGTTCTCCATCGCGACGATCGGCCAGCGCGAGAGCACCGCATTGCCATGGTGCCCGTGCCCGTAGTGCTTGTTCGCGCCATAGGCGGCGTGATAGAGGGGCTCGGACTGCATGAAGGTCATGGTGTCGAGCCAGCCCTCGCGCTCACGAACGGGTTTCAGTTCAGCGAGGAAGTCGGTCTGGCTCTGGCCGGGGTGGGCATGGCCGCGCGGCGCGATGCGGTCGTTGCGGTCCTGCACCTCCTGCAGAGTCAGGATGTCGGCATCGAACTCCGAGAGCGCTGCGCGCACGTCCTGGATGCGGTGCCGGCGCGACAGCTGGGTCAGCCCTTTGGCAATGTTGTAAGTGACGATCCGCAGCCGCATCGGCTAGGTCCGTTCCGCCGCGAGCCGCCGGATGGCCGCCGCGTTCGTGTGGGAGAACACGCACGCGGCCGCCTCGTCCGCGGACAGCCACTGCCAGTTGCGGTGCTCCTTCGGGTTGAGCCGAATGTCCGCATGGCGGTCGATGCAGGCAGAGAACAGGTGCTCGCAGTTGTGCGTCACGTCCGGTGCATAGCGGTGGCGCCAGGCGGGTGCAATGGGATAGCGCTCGGTGTGGCGCCAGTCACGAAGGACATGCGGCGCAAGTGCAATCCCGGTCTCTTCCGCAACTTCACGCAAGGCGGTCTGGCTCAGGGATTCGGACGCATCGGTCCGTGCGCCGGTGACGCTTTGCCATGCGCCATGTTCGCCTGGAGGCGAAACGCGTTCAATGAGCAGGATGTCCAGGGTGCTGCTGTGCAGCACGACCAGCACGGACTCGGGAAGCTTGTAGGCCATGCCCCTGATTGTGCACAAGCCTGTCCGCCCTGGGCGGCGGCAATGAGGTCGCCGCCGATACACCCACGTTTTTCCTTTGGGATAAGCCCCACTACAGCCCGGTGCGGGGGCTCTCTAGGATGCGATCAGGGCCCAAAGACTCAAAACAATGGCAGCCGCCATCAAGTCGGCCTAAGCCCAGCATCGAGGGAAGAGAGACATCCGTATGCAGACCGCACCCATCTATGACCTGAAGCCATGGACCGCCATCTACGCGGGCCACGTGTCGGCGGACCTGCCGGCACCCGCCTACGCGAGCCTGGCGCATCTGGTCTACAACGCGTCCACCGAGTTCGCAGACCAGACCGCATTCACCGCCGTGGTGCCCAATGGCATGAACGGGTCGATGAGCTTTGCGCAGGCACATCGCTGGTCGGATGCCTTCGCCGCTTACTTGCGCGAAGAGCTCAAGCTGCCTGCCGGCTCCCGTGTGGCCGTGCAGCTGCCCAACAGCCTGGCCTATCCGATCGTGGCCTTCGGTGTATTCAAGGCCGGCTGCGTGTTGGTGAACACCAATCCGCTCTACACCACGACGGAAATGGCGCACCAGTTCAAGGACTCGGGTGCGCAGGTGCTGGTCATCGTCGAGATGTTTGCCGACAAGCTGGCCGAGGTACTGCCGCAGACCGACATCAAGCACGTGATCGTGGCCAAGGTGCCCGAGCTGTTTCCGGCGGTGCCGCGCGGCATCATCCGTGCCGTGCAGCGCTACTGGAACCGTGTGCTGCCGCCGATCACCGTGCCGCACGTCCGCTTTGCCGAAGTGCTGGCTGCCGGCGAGGCGCATCTGGGCAAGGTGCGCGTGCAGGACTACTGGAAGGACATCCGCCCGGACGCAATCGCGTGCCTGCAATACACCGGCGGCACGACCGGCGTATCCAAGGGCGCGGTGCTGACGCACGGCAATCTGCTGGCCAACATCAGCCAGACCATGGCCATGGCGGGCAAGCACTTCGAGGAAGGCAAGGAGTGTGTGCTGACGGCCTTGCCGCTGTATCACATCTTCGCCTTCACGGTGAACCTGCTGTGCTTCTACAGCATCGGCGCGCGCAACATCCTGATCCCCAGCCCGCGCCCCGTGCAGAACCTGCAGCGGGCGATCGAGAACTACCCGATCACCTGGATCTCCGGCGTCAACACGCTGTTCAACGCGCTCTTGAACGAGGAATGGTTTGTGGCTTTCCCGCCCAAGCACCTCAAGGCAGCCCTGGCTGGCGGCACGGCCCTGCAGCACGTGGTGGCCGAGCGCTGGGAGAAGGTCACCAAGACGCGGATTGCCGAAGGCTTCGGCCTGACCGAGTCCTCACCGGTGGTGTCCTTCAATCCGCTGTTCGGCAAGAGCAAGCCGGACTCGATCGGCATTCCCGTGCCGGGCACCGAGGTGCGCCTGGTCGATGACAACGGCGTGCCGGTGGCCGTGGGCGAGCCCGGCGAGCTCATCATCCGCGGCCCGCAGGTCATGCAGGGCTACTGGAACAAGCCCGACGAAACCGCCAAGACCATCAAGGACGGCTGGCTCTACACGGGTGACGTGGCCATCATGGACGGCGAGGGCTACTTCAAGATCGTCGACCGCAAGAAGGACATGGTGCTGGTCTCGGGCTTCAACGTCTACCCGAACGAGGTCGAAGACGCCATTGCCAAGATGGATGCGGTCATGGAGGCCGCTGTCGTGGGCATTCCTGACAACAAGAGCGGCGAGGCCGTACGTGCCTATGTGGTGCGCAGCGAAGGCGCCACAGTGAACGAGGCCGATGTCATCGCGCACTGCCGCAAGTTCCTCACGGACTACAAGGTGCCCAAGTCGATCGTCTTCCGCGACGAGCTGCCCAAGACCCCGGTCGGCAAGATCCTGCGCAAGGACCTGAAGGCCGAGGTCAAGAAGGAATTCGCTGCACGCAGCTGATCTGCGAACGCGGATCGTGTGCACCATATCAAATTCAGGGACAAGACATGCTTTCAGAACTCGAGACAAAACTTCTGTCGATCATGATGATCGTGATCATGCTCGGCATGGGCGCATCGCTGACGCTCAAGGACTTTCTCATTGCATTGCGCAAGCCGGTCGGCATCGGCATCGGCATCGTGACGACCTACCTTCTGACACCTGTGCTTGGCTGGGCGCTCGCTCACACACTGCTGCTGCCCAATGTCTCGCCCAGCGCGCCGTACTGGTCAGCCTATGCGGTGGGTCTGATCCTCATGGCTTGTTTGCCAGGCGGTACAACGAGCAACATCTTCAACTACTTCAGCAAGGGCGTGCTCTCGCTGTCGCTGTTGATGACCATCGTCTCCACGCTGTTGGCGGTGGTCATGGTGCCCATCACCCTGGGTGTGTTCAGCATGGGCATTGACGGTGACTGGCGCATCCCGCCCGAGAATGTGGCGCAGGTGCTTTTCGTGCTGCTCGTTCCAACAGTGATTGGCATGACGATTCGCAAGCTCAATCCAAACATTGGCGCGACCATTGAATTGATCGGCGGCATCATGGGCGTGGCTGTGATCCTTTTCCTGATTGCATCCTGGGTGCCACGCAACTACCAGCTGCTGCTGACTACGAGCTGGCAGGTCTATTTCGCCTCGATCGGTCTGGGCGTGTTCGGTTTCGGTGTGGGCTACCTGTTTGCCCGGGTGGTGCGGCAGGACAAGCGCCGCGCTCGCACCATCGCGCTGGAGACGGGCATCCAAAACGGCCCGCTCGGCGTGTTGATCGTGCTCCTTACGTTCAGCGGTACCAAGCAGCAGGAAGTGCTACTCGTTCCGGTGCTGTACTCCCTGTTCATCGTGCTGACGTCCACCGTATTCACCATCTGGTTCCGGCGCATGTCGATCCGCGAGGAGCTCGCGCGGGACAATGCCAAGGTGGGTGCAGTACCCGCTGCGGCCTGACCAGCGCTTGCACAGCCGACTGGCGCTCTGAGCGCGTATCGGCAGATCACGAAGCGGGGCCATGCCCCGCTTCTTTTTTCATGGACGCACTGAAAAACGCTCAAGGCGAGCTTGAGCGATGCCGCATCGCAGCAACGGGTTTTCCGCATGGCGACTTGCGCCGCGTTTTCGTAGTGTCTGTGTCCAGCGATTGGGGCTCGCCGCACCCTGCGGTTCAGGGCGTGTCGAGGCTCCGACAGAACACCCCCAACGCATCAACAAGGAGACACCCGACATGACGCAAGAAGCCCCAAGCCGCCGCCGCTTCCTCAAGGGCGCAGCCGGTGCCGGCGCTGCCACGGCAGCACTGGCCGCACCGATGATCGCCCGCGCGCAGACGCCCATCACCCTGCGCTTCCAGTCCACCTGGCCGGCCAAGGACATCTTCCACGAGTACGCCCAGGACTACGCCAAGCTGGTCAACGACATGTCCGGTGGCCGTCTGCGCATTGAAGTGCTGCCCGCAGGTTCCGTCGTGCGCGCCTTCGACATGCTGGATGCCGTCAGCAAGGGCACCCTGGACGGCGGCCATGGCGTGCTGGCCTACTGGTACGGCAAGAACTCGGCCATCGCCCTGTGGGGCTCGGGCCCTGCGTTCGGCATGGACCCGAACATGGTTCTGGCCTGGCACCAGTACGGCGGTGGTGAGCAGCTGCTCAATGAAGTGCATCAGGCGATGAACGTGAATGTACGCAGCCTGATCTATGGCCCGATGCCCACGCAGCCCCTGGGCTGGTTCAAGAAGCCGGTCACCAGCGTGAACGACTTCAAGGGTCTGAAGTACCGCACGGTGGGCCTGTCGATCGACATCTTCACCGAGCTGGGTGCGGCCGTGAATGCGCTGCCTGGCGCCGAAATCGTGCCGGCGCTGGATCGCGGCCTGCTGGATGCCGCCGAGGTCAACAACGCCTCGAGCGCCCGGCTCTTGGGCTTCCCTGACGTGTCCAAGATCTGCATGCTGCAGAGCTTCCACCAGGCCTCGGAGCAGTTCGAAATCGTCTTCAACAAGCAGAAGTACGACGCGCTGCCGGCAGATCTCAAGAAGATCCTCGACGCAGCCGCCTCCGCCGCCTCGGCCGAGATGTCCTGGAAGGCGATCGACCGCTACTCGAAGGACTACGACGCACTGCGCGCCGCGAAGATCCAGTTCTTCAAGACGCCGGACGCCGTGCTGCGCGCCCAGCTCGCCGCCTGGGACAAGATCCTCGAGAAGAAGTCCTCCGAGAACCCGCTGTTCAAGAAGGTGGCGGACTCGATGCGCACCTTCGCGCAGCGCGCCGGCCGCTGGCAGAACGACACCCTGGTCAATTACCGCATGGCCTACGACCACTACTTCAGCCGCCGCGGTTGATCGCGGTGCGCGGACCGGTGTTCCGCGCAGTGAAACTCAGCCCGCTGGCCGCGGGCTGAGTTTTTTCGTTTCAGGGCAGTACAAAGACAACAACGCAAATCACTTCAGGGGCTCGCATGCAATCCGTTCTGCTGGCCATCGACCGCTTGTCTACCTGGGTCGGGCAGCTGTTTTCATGGGTCATCGTCCTGCTCACCGGCCTGATCGTCTACGAGGTCTGTGCGCGCTACATCTTCAACAACCCGGGCCGCTGGGCCTTTGACGGCAGCTACATGCTCTACGGCACCCTGTTCATGATGGCAGGTGCCTATACCCTGGCCAAGGGCGGGCATGTCCGGGGCGACGTGCTCTACGGCTTCTTCCAGCCGCGCACCCAGGCCGCCATCGATCTGGTGCTCTACATCGTCTTCTTCATGCCGGGCGTGATCGCGCTGGTGTGGGCCGGCTACAAGTTTGCGGGCGAGAGCTGGGCCATCAAGGAAACGTCCTCGATCACGGCCGACGGTCCGCCGATCTATCCGTTCAAGACCATCATTCCCTTCGCCGGGCTGCTGCTCGTTCTGCAGGGCGTGGTGGAGATCGTGCGCTGCATCATCTGCCTGCGCGATGGCGAATGGCCCTCGCGCGAGCAGGATGTCGAGGAAGTCGACGTCGACAAGCTCAAGGCCATGGTGCACGCCGACGATGCGCCCGTTCAATCCAAGACGGGAGCCTGAACCATGCGCAAGGAACTCTGGTTCGGCTTTTCGCTGATGGCGCTGATCGTCGGCGCCGTCGTGATCTTCATGCCCTGGACGGCCATGACCAACGGCCACTTCGGGCTGCTCATGCTGGCCCTCGTTGTGGTGGCCATCATGCTGGGCTTCCCCACGGCCTTCACGCTCATGGGCATGGGGATGATCTTTGCGTACTTTGCCTTCCATTCGGGCGGGCAAAGCGTCGAGGGCGCGGTCAATCAGACCCTGAACCTCATGGTGCAGCGCGCCTACGCCGTCATGACCAATGACGTGCTGATCAGCATCCCGCTGTTCGTGTTCATGGGCTACCTGGTCGAGCGCGCCAATCTGATCGAGAAGCTCTTCAAGAGCCTGCATCTTTCGCTGGCCCGTGTGCCCGGCTCGCTGGCGGTTGCCACGCTCTTTACCTGCGCCGTATTTGCCACGGCCACCGGCATCGTGGGCGCGGTGGTCACGCTGATGGGCCTGCTGGCCTTCCCGGCCATGCTGCGTGCGGGCTACAGCGTGCAGGTCTCGGCAGGTGCCATCACGGCCGGCGGCTGCCTCGGCATCCTCATTCCGCCTTCAGTCATGCTGATCGTGTACGGCGCCACGGCGGGCGTCTCGGTGGTGCAGCTCTATGCCGGCGCGTTCTTTCCCGGTTTGATGCTGGCTGGCCTTTACATCCTCTACGTGATCATCCTCGCCAAGATCAAGCCGGACCTCATGCCGCCGCTGCCGGAAGCCGAGCGCAAGGTGAGCCTGTCGCCCGTGCTGGACAAGCTGGCCAGCGGCAAGCAGGGCAAGGCGCTGCCGGGCCTGCTCAAGGCGATTGCGGGCCAGCGTGCGGCTGGCGTCAGCCGTGTCGATGTCTTCAAGCAGCTGAGCATCGCCTTGCTCCCCTTCCTGGCGGCTGCGCTGGTCCTGGGCATCACCTGGCGTGTGGTGACGGACCCGGACTCGCATGCCGCGGAGATGGAATCGAAGCTCGCCGGCAGCACGCAGGTCGCTGCGCCAGCCGCCACATCGGGCGGCCTGGCGGAGCCGCCGGGCTCAGGCAGCCTCGGTGAGCCCCCTGGTGCACAGAAGGAGCCATCGAGCGGCTTGTCCGAACCGCCAAGCACGCTCAAGGAGCCCGCGAGCGGTCTGGCCGAGCCACCCGCCGCCAAGGATTCAGGCGGTGGTCTGGCCGAACCCGCCGGCACGCTGAAGGAGCCTGCCGCGGCTGGCGTGCAGGAGCCGCCTGCCGCCAGTGACCTGAAGGAGCCTCCCGCAGCGGCTGGGGCATCCGGTCTCGCCGAGCCGCCCGGCGCGGCCAGCGTACCGGCCGCAGGGTCGGCAGCAGGCAGCAAGGCAGCGGAGCCGCCGCGCCAGCCCGCCCCCAAGTGGTTCTGGGTCTTTGCCGGTGTGGTGGCTGTGGCGCTCACGCTGCTCTACGGCGTGCTCTCCTGGGCGCGGCTTGAGCTGTTCAAGATGCTCCTGGGCAGCTTCTTCCCGCTCGCGGTGATGATTCTCGCGGTGCTGGGCACCATCGTGTTCGGTCTGGCCACGCCGACGGAGGCGGCCGCAGTCGGCGCCTTCGGTGGCTTTGCGCTTGCAGCCGCCTACATGCTGGTACAGAAGCCCGCCGAAGAGGCGCGCATGATTGCCAAGACCTGGGCGCCGTTCTGGGGCCTCATCGGCAGCGTGGTGATCTGGACCATCCTCATCAAGCTGGAGATCACCGCCGTGCCGGTGCCCAAGCTGCTGGGCGTGATCACCGCCGTGACCACGGTGGTGTGGTGCGTGATGGCACTGCGTCAGGTGCGTCTGACCACGGCTGTGAGCGAATCGGTCATGCTCACCGGCAAGACGAGTGCCATGGTCTGCTGGCTCTTCGTGGGCTCCAGCATCTTCTCCGCGGCGTTTGCGTTGCTGGGTGGTCAGGAGCTGATCGAAAACTGGGTGATGAGCCTGGGCCTGACCAAGATCCAGTTCCTGGTGCTGAGCCAGGTGATCATCTTCCTGCTCGGCTGGCCGCTTGAGTGGACCGAGATCATCGTGATCTTCATGCCGATCTTCATCCCGCTGCTCGACAACTTCGGCGTGGACCCGCTGTTCTTCGGTCTGCTTGTCGCGCTGAATCTTCAGACCGCCTTCCTGAGCCCGCCGGTGGCCATGGCCGCGTTCTACCTGAAGGGCGTGTCGCCGCCGCATGTGACACTGAACCAGATCTTTGCCGGCATGCTGCCCTTCATGGGCATCCAGGTACTTGCACTGGTGCTCCTGTATGTGTTCCCGGAGATCGGCATGTGGTTGCCCACCGTGCTGTATCGCCAGTAGCCGGGAACTGCGGCAAGCGCCTGCATGCGCTTGCCGCGCTCGGCCTCACGCGGCTGTGCCGCGTGACCCTGTCGGGTCGGCCTCACGTCCCGGGCATCGGCATGTGGTTGCCCACCGTGCTGTATCGCCAGTAGCACCAACGCAGCCGTGCTTGAGGCCCCGCAAATGCGGGGCCTTTTCTTTTTGTCGGGCCAGCGCAGTATCTTCGCCGCTTCGCCCGCATGGTCACGAGCCGTGCGCGGCTTACTCGGAGGGAATGATGAGGAAGGTCTTGTCGATGACGTTCGCCACGGGCGCACTCCTGCTGGGCACAGGTGCGCAGGCGCAGAATGCGCAGCGCTACATGGAGCCGCCCGCGGCACTGAAGGCGGTGGCCGATCAGGCCCGCCCGCCGCAGGTGCTGATCGCCCCCGACCGGCGCACCCTGGCGCTGGTCGACACCCCCGCACTCCCTTCGATTGAAGAGGTGGCTGCACCCGAAGCCCGACTGGCCGGTCTGCGTATCAACCCGCGCGCCTTTGCCGCGAGCCGCTTCAGTTTCGGCACCGGTCTGGCCTTCATGGCCATCGACGCGCCGACGCCGCGCCGCGTGGCCGATCTGCCCAACCCGGCGCGCATTGCCGACACCAGCTTCTCGCCGGACGGCAAGCACTTCGCCTTCACGCGCAACACCGGCGAGGCCGTGGAGCTTTGGGTGGCCGAGGTGGCGAGTGCCAAGGCGCGTCGCCTGAGCACAGCACCCCTGAATGCGGTGATGGGCCGTGGCTTCAACTGGCTGGGCAACGAGGCCCTGCTGGTCACCCTGCGCGTGCCCGGCATGAGCGAGCCGCAGCCCCCGCGCGCCCCGGCCGGCCCGAATGTGCAGGATGCCACCGCAACCGGCCGCGGCCAGCAAGCCATCCGCACCTTTCAGGACCTGCTGCGCACGCCACATGACGAGGCGCGCTTCGATTACTTCGCCACTGCGCAGATCGCCCGCATCAGCCTGGACGGCCAGACCACGCTGATCGGCAAGCCGCTGGTCATGCGCGGCGTGAGCGCCTCGCCCGACGGCCAGTGGCTGCTTGTGAACACGATCACCAAGCCGTACTCCTACCTCGTGCCCGTGTCCATGTTCGGCCGCCGCGCCGAGGTCTGGAACCTGCGCGGCGAGGTCGTGCACACCGTGGCCAATCTGCCCCTGCGCGAAGGCCTGCCGCCGTCCTTCGATGCGGTGCCCGAGGGGCCGCGCGACATTGCCTGGCGAGCCGATGTCCCGGCCACGCTGAGCTGGTCCCAGGCCCTGGATGGCGGTGATCCCTTCAAGCCGGCCGAGCAGCGCGATGCCCTGTATCAGCAGGCCTGGCCGTTCAAGGATGCGCCGCAGGAGCTGGCCCGCGTGAAGACACGCATTGCCGGCGTCACCTGGGGCGACGGCCAGACCGCGCTGCTCAGCGAGTTCTGGTATCGCACCCGCGACGTGGTGCTCTGGGAGATCGCCCCGGATATCCCCGGCAAGGCCCCGGTGCAGCACTTCAGCTTCAAGAGCGAGGACCGCTACGCCAACCCGGGCACGCCGGTCATGACCCTGAACCGCTTCGGCCGCAGCGTGCTGCAGTTCGCCCCGGGCGCGCAGCGTGCCATCTACCTCGATGGCGAAGGCGCCTCGGCCGAGGGCGACCGGCCCTTCGTGGATCGCTACGACATCGCCGCAAAGAAGGCCACGCGTATCTGGCGGGCCCAGGGCGAGGTCTACGAGAACCCGATCGCTGTACTCGACGACCGCGCCCAGCGCCTGCTGACGCGCCGCGAGACCCAGACCGAACCGCCCAACTTCTTCGTGCGCGACCTGAGCAAGCCCGAGCGCAGCCAGCTCACTGCGCTCACGCAGTTCGCCCACCCGCTGCCCCAGTTCAAGGGCGTGAGCAAGGAGCTCATCCGCTACAAGCGCAAGGACGGCGTGGAGCTCAGCGCCAACCTGATGCTGCCGGCCGGCTATGACGCCAAGCGCGACGGTCCGCTGCCCTTCATCCTCTGGGCCTACCCGCAGGAGTTCAAGACCGCGCAAGCCGCGGCGCAGACTCGCGGCTCGCCCCACGAGTTCAACCGCATCAGCGCCAACGGCCCGGCCGCCTTCCTGGCCATGGGCTACGGCGTGCTCGACAACCCGGCCATGCCGATCATCGGCGAGGGCGGCAAGGAGCCCAACGACACCTACGTGCAGCAGCTCGTGGCCAGCGCCGAGGCAGCGGTGGAGGAGATCGTGCGGCGTGGCGTGGCCGATCGCAATCGGATTGCTGTGGGCGGCCACAGCTACGGCGCCTTCATGACGGCCAATCTGCTGGCGCATACCCGCCTGTTCAAGGCCGGCATCGCGCGCAGCGGCGCCTACAACCGCACGCTCACCCCCTTCGGCTTCCAGGGCGAGGAGCGCACCTTCTGGAAGGCGCCCGAGACCTACGCCGCCATGAGTGCCTTCAACAACGCCGACAAGATCAAGGACGCGCTGCTGCTCATCCACGGCGAGAACGACAGCAACTCCGGCACCTTCCCGATCCAGAGCGAGCGTCTGTACCAGGCCCTGCGCGGCCTGGGCGGCACGACTCGCCTGGTGATGCTGCCGCACGAGGACCACGGCTATCGAGCCCGCGAGTCCATCATGCACATGCTCTGGGAGACGAACAACTGGCTGGAGCGCTACGTCAAGAACGCCAAGTAGCCAGCGCTTTCAGGTGAAGAATGGCTCCTGGAGCCATTCTTCAGGGCAAAATGGCTGGAAAGCCGCACCAGACAAGCGGCAAGACTTTTGGCGGGTGCAGAAAGGCCTTTGCCACAGATGGCCACAGACGGACACAGATAGAGCGCTGATGAACTGGCCGGGTTATGGGCGTGCCGCCACGTGCTTGGCAGAAATCATCTGTGTTCATCTGTGGCCATCTGTGGCGAAGAGGATTAAGCGCAGCGCGACCCAACGCACCGCCAGCCGCAAAACAAAAGGCCCTCCGGAGAGGGCCTTTTGTTTGAGCGCAAGCGATCAGCGTGGCGTCATCGGCGGACGTCCCGGCAGATGCCGGTACATGATCCGGCCCTTGCTCAGGTCGTAAGGCGAGAGCTCGAGTGAAACGCGGTCTCCCGCCAGGATGCGGATGTGGTTCTTGCGCATCTTGCCCCCGCTGTAGGCGACCAGCTGGTGGCCGTTCTCCAGGGTGACGCGGTACTTCGAGTCGGGCAGGACCTCATCGACCACGCCCTGCATTTCAATCAGTTCTTCCTTGGCCATTCGTTCGCTTTGCTCTGGGATGTTGCGCCGCGCCACCATGGCACGGCGTTCGATCCGTACGCCTTAGATGGGGCGAATCTTGGAAGCCTGCGGGCCCTTCTGGCCTTGCACGACTTCGAATTCGACCTTCTGGTTCTCCTGCAGGGTCTTGAAACCCGAGGTCTGGATCTCGCTGAAGTGGGCGAACAGATCCTTGCCGCCATCATCCGGAGCGATGAAGCCAAAACCCTTGCTTTCGTTGAACCACTTGACGGTACCGGTTGCCATGAAACTAACTCCACAAATTACAGATGTGCTGCGTGGCACATGCCATCGCAGTGCACGGACACGCAAAAGAACACCGTGGAGAGTCAACCGAGGCCAGGGACACGCGAAGTGATCAAGCCAGTAGAGAGGTCTTGCCGGACGATCTGATGAATGACGAGCCTAGTTAGTTTAGTCAAGCGCGCGGGTTTCGCCTAATCGGCTGTGGCAAAGAATGCATCTAATGCGTTCCGTACTGCGCGGCACAGGGCGAGCTGATGCTTACTGCGCAAGAAATCGGCAGTCGAGCCCGAAGCGCTCGCGCAGCTCGGCCGCCTTGGCCGGCGGCTCGCGGGTGAGCAGGGCGCAGTGCGTGAAATTGCCCACGGTGCGGCCTTCGCGCAGGAACTGGTAGCTCCAGTCGATGATGTCGGCGCGGGAAAAGGCCAGGGTCTGGCCCTGCTTGACGGCCTTGATCGCCTGCGGCGGGTCCATCACCACGCCGCTGAATTGGTCCCCCGTCCAGGTGAGGCGGTTGATCCACAGGTATTCCGTGGTCTGGCCTTCGCGTACCCCCACCTTGACGGCAAAGCCGCTGGCGCCGGGCGGCGGGCTCTGCACGCGCTTGAGAAACTCGTCCAGGGTGCTGCGCGCCTGTTCAATGGCCTTGGCCATGGCTGCGTCATGCGTCACGCCGGCGCGCGGCGGCTCAGGGGCCTCGCTGCTTTTCTGGCAGGCGGCCAGCAGCAGCGAGGCGGCCGTGGCCGCAAGCGCCATACGGACGCCCGGCAGGCGCACCCAACGCCCTGGCAGCGGCCTCATGCGCCCTTCTTGAGCTCGGCGTCGCGCAGCTCGCGGCGCAGAATCTTGCCCACGGGGGTCTTGGGCAGCTCGGCGCGGAATTCGATGAACTTGGGCTTCTTGTAGCCGGTGAGCTGTTCCTCGCAGAATTTCTTGAGTTCGGCTTCGGTCAGCGCCGGGTCCTTCTTGACCACGAAGGCCTTGACGGCCTCGCCGCTGGCCGCATCGGGCACGCCGATCACTGCGCACTCCAGCACACCGGGGTGCATGACGAGCACGCCTTCGACCTCGTTGGGATACACATTGAAGCCGGACACCAGGATCATGTCCTTGATGCGGTCCACGATCTTGATGTAGCCGCGCTCGTCCATCACACCCACGTCGCCGCTCTTGAAGAAGCCGTCCGCGGTCATGACCTTGGCGGTTTCGTCCGGACGGTTCCAGTAGCCGGCCATGACCGTGGTACCGCGGATGGCGATCTCGCCGCGCTCGCCCACGGGAACCTCAGTGCCCTGGTCGCTGATGAGTTTGATGTCCACGCTCGGCAGCGGCAGGCCGATGGTGCCGGTGTAGGCGTCGTTGTCGGTGGGGTTGCAGGTCACGGCCGCCGCCGTTTCGGACAGGCCGTAGCCCTCCACAATCGGGCAGCCGGTGGTGGCCAGCCACTTCTTGGCCACGGCTTCCTGCACCTGCATGCCGCCGCCCACGCTGATGCGCAGCCCGCTGAAGTTCAGCTTGGCAAACTCGGCATTGTTGGCCAGCGCATTGAACAGGGTGTTCACCGCCGGGAAGATGTGGAACACGCGCCCGGTGAGGGTCTTGATCAGGCCCGGAATGTCGCGCGGGTTGGGGATCAGGATGTTCATGCCGCCGGTGCGCATGGCCAGCAGCACGCCCGAGACCAGCGAGAACACGTGATACATCGGCAGCGCGCAGATGAACACCGGCTGCTCGATGCGGCCCTGCTTGTGGATGCCCGGATTCATCCAGGCCTCGCAGGCGAGCAGATTGGCGATCAGCGTCTTGTGCAGCAGGATCGCGCCCTTGGACACGCCCGTGGTGCCGCCCGTGTACTGCAGGAAGGCCACATCGTTGTGGTTGAGCTCCACGCGTGTGAGCTTGGTGGCGGCGCCCGCGGCCAGCGCAGCGGGGTAGGGCACCACCTTGACGCTGCCGGGCATCGTGTAGGCCGGCACCATCTTCTTCACGTACTTGACCACGGCGTTGACGATCACGCCCTTCAGGCCGCCGAGCAGGTCGCCCATGCGGGCCATGATCACCGTGCGGCAGGGCGTCTTGTCGATCACCTGGGCCAGCGTGTGCGCAAAGTTCTCCAGGATCACGATCGCCTTGGCGCCGCTGTCATTGAGCTGGTGCTCCAGCTCGCGCGGCGTGTACAGCGGGTTGACGTTCACCACGATGTAGCCGGCGCGGATGATCGCGGCCAGCGCAATCGGGTACTGCAGCACGTTGGGCATCATCACCGCAATGCGGTCGCCGCGCGCAAAACCCAGGCTCTGGAAGTAGCCGCCCAGCTGCCTGGACAGTGCATCGATCTCGGCAAAGCTCAGCTGCTTGCCCATGCACTCGTAGGCCGGGCGGTCTGCGTAGCGCGTGAACGCCTCTTCCATGAGCTGCTGCAGCGAGCTGTATTGATTGATGTCGACCGTCTCCGGCACGCCCTTGGGGTACTGGCTCAGCCAGGGCTTGTTCATGTGTGTCCCTCCGTCGTCTCTTGGTGTCGTGAACCGGCCTGCTCAGACCGGGTTGGCAATGTCGATGAACTGGTGCTCCAGACCGAAGCGCTGCGCGAGATGCTCGCCCACCGCCTGCACGCCGTAGCGCTCGGTCGCATGGTGGCCCGCGGCGATGAAGGCCACGCCGGATTCCTGCGCCAGATGGTAGGTCGGTTCGCTGGCCTCGCCGGTGATGAAGAGGTCGCAACCCGCCGCAATCGCAGACTCGAAGTAGCTCTGCGCGCCGCCGGTGCACCAGCCCACCCGGCGGATGATGCGGTCCGGGCTGCCCAGCAGCTGCGGCGGGCGCTCCAGGTGCTGCTCGATGCGCTGCACCCACTGCGCGGCTGTGGCCGGCTCCTGCAGGTCGGCGGCAAAGCCGAGCTCATGTTCGCCGAAGCGCTGCACGGCAATCAGCCCCAGGCGCGCACCGAGCTGGGCGTTGTTGCCCATGACCGGATGCGCATCGAGCGGCAGGTGGTAGGCATACAGGTTGATGTCGTGCTGCATCAGGCGCCGGATGCGCGCGGCCTTGGGGCCGGTGATCGTGGCGGGCTCGTTCTTCCAGAAGTAGCCGTGATGCACCAGGATGGTGTCGGCCCCCGAGGCGATGGCGGCCTGCAGCAGCGCCACGCTGGCCGTGACGCCCGTGACCAGGCGCTTGACCTTGGCGCGGCCTTCAACCTGCAGGCCGTTCGGGCAATAATCCTTGAAGCGGCCACTCTCCAGCGTCGCATCCAAGTAGGCGGTCAGTTCTTCCCGCTTCACAAGATTCCCTCTCCCTCATGCGCAAACTCTGGTTGATTTTCGCCCAAAGCGTCACGGTGCTGCTTGCGGCGCTGTTCGTTGTGGCTACCCTGAAACCGGAATGGCTGCGCGGCAATGGCCCCTTGTCAGGCGTGCAACAGGTCATCACCCAGCCCCTGGGTTCGGGTGCGGCCACGCCACAGGGCGCCCCGATCACCGTCAAGGAGGCTGCGGCCGTCGGCAAGCCGGTGGCGGTGCTGCCGGGCCACAGCGTGGGCTTTGCTGACGCTGCCCGGCTGGCGGCCCCGGCCGTGGTCAACATCTTTACCACCAAGCAGGTCAAGCCGCGCCGCAACGCACCGGCCGACCCGTTCTTCCGCTTCTTCGGCAACCCGGATGAGCGCAGCAGCGGCCGCCAGGAAAACAGCCTGGGCAGCGGCGTGATCGTGTCCGCCCAAGGTGTGGTGCTCACCAACAACCATGTCATCGAGGGCGCCGACGAGATCGAGGTGGCGCTCAACGACGGCCGGCGCACCTTCGCCCGCGTGATCGGCAGCGACCCGGAAACCGACCTCGCCGTCCTGCGCATCGACCTGACCGAACTCACGCCCATCACGCTTGCGCGCCTGGAGCAGACCCGCGTGGGCGACAGCGTGCTGGCCATCGGCAACCCCTTCGGCGTCGGCCAGACCGTGACCTCGGGCATCGTCAGTGCCCTGGGTCGCAGCCATCTGGGCATCAATACCTTCGAGAACTTCATCCAGACCGACGCCGCCATCAACCCTGGCAACTCCGGCGGCGCGCTGGTGGACGCGCAGGGGCATCTGCTCGGCATCAACACGGCCATCTTCTCGCGCGACGGCGGCTCCCTGGGCATCGGCTTTGCCATTCCCGTGTCCACCGCCAAGAACGTGATGGAGCAGATCCTCGCCAACGGCAAGGTGGTGCGCGGCTACATCGGCGTGGATCCGCGCGACGTGGGCGAGGACTTCGTGGCCAAGTTCAAGCTGCCTAACACCGATGGCGTGCTGATCGACGGCGTGCTGGCCAACCAGCCGGCCGCCCGCGCCGGCATCCGCCGCGGCGACGTGTTGGTCGCCATCGACAACCTGCCCATCAAGGACACGGTTGGCCTGCTGAACAACGTCGCCTCCCTGCCGCCGGGCAAGGAGACGACCGTGCGCCTGTACCGCGAGGGCAAACTCATCGAGCTGCCCATCACCGTGGGCACCCGCCCGACCGCCAAGCGAATCACCCCGCCCGAGTAGCCCGCACACCAGGGGCAAGACCGGCCGCGCGAAGAGCTTGCGCCGGTCAGCGCAAGCGTTCTGGGCCACTAGATCGTTATTTGGCGCGGGTCTTCAGGCCAAAATGCCTGGAAAGCCGCGCCAGACAAGCGAGACGGCATTCGGCATCTGGTGCCAGACAGTGGCCCGCTGCGGCATGCTGCACGCGTTTGACCTTGCCACAGGGGCAAGGCTCAGCCTGCAGTCCTGCGCGTGCCGAAGGGTGCAGCACGCCCGCTGCATGCCCTCTGCGCGCATGCAGCGCCCGCCACGGCACCCGGTCTTTCTGCAGGAGCTGTCCCATGCCGGATATGCAGTCCGTGGTCTCAAGTGTCTTTGCACGTGCCCTGGCGTCTGCGCTGTGCGTCAGCATGCTGCTGGGTGCGCCGGCCGGCCCTGCGCATGCCCACGAAGCCCATGCTCCGGATCACGGCGCCGCCCCCACGCCCGCGCAGACCGAGTGGGGCGTGGCGGCCAGGCCGCGCGCTGCCACCCGTACCGTGGAAGTACGCATGGGCGACGACATGCGCTTTTCGCCCGCCCGCATCGAGGTCCGCCTGGGCGAGACCCTGCGCTTTCGCGTGCGCAACGCCGGCAAGCTCATGCATGAGTTCGTGATCGGCACGCGCGAGGGCAACCAGCAGCACGCGCGGATGATGATGCAGAACCCTGGCATGGCGCACGACGCCCCCTACATGGCCCACGTACCTGCAGGCCAGACCGGCGAGGTCGTCTGGACCTTCAACCGGGCCGGGCAGTTCGAGTTTGCCTGCCTGATTGCGGGGCATGACCAGGCGGGCATGGTCGGTACCATCACCGTCAAGCCTTGAGGCCTGCATGTGCACGGCCCGGGCTTCGATTTCCTTCACCGATCCTGTGAGCTCATGACGTCTTCATTCCTGCCCGGGTCCTGTGTCGCCCGGCTCCTGCGCGCTGCCTTCGGATTGGCCTTGGGTGTCAGTGCTGCGGCCCAGGCGGCCAACCACATCGTGGACCTCAAGTGGCAGGACGGCACCTTCAGTCACGAGACCACCATCGCCGCGGGCAAGTTCTTCGAGGTCTGCGGGGCGCTCCCCCAGGGCGCCAGGGTGGACTGGCAGTTCGCGGCTGCCGCCCCCATGGACTTCAACATCCACTACCACC
>JAIXTA010000103.1 GCA_027484405.1 Burkholderiales bacterium | reverse complement strand
TTCGGCATCCCAGGCCGGCATGCCGATCAGCTGCGCGCCGAGCTTGCGGTAGCCCGCAATCAGCGGCGGGATGATGCCGTTGCTCGGTACGGCCTTCACGTCGCTGCGTTCCAGCGGCACGGGAAAGCGCGTGATCGGGAAGACTTCGTTCACCTCATCAATTCCGGCGCTGCCGTACTGCTGGCCGCCCAGTGCCGCCCACGTGGCGCGGGCATTGGCTCCGCCATCTGCGAGGCTGACACTTGCACAACCGATCGCGTAGCGCAGCCCGCGCGCCTTCATGTAGCGTGCCAGGCCGCTCCAGAGCGCAAGCAGGGTAGCGGTGTTGCGGTAGTCCGGGTGGACACAGGTGCGGCCAAACTCCACCAGTGCTGGCGCCAGACGGGCCAGGCGCGTGACGAAGAACTGCTCGCTCATGTAGCAGGCGCCGACCGATGCGGCCGTGGGCATGGGCAGCATGCGGTAGCAGCCGATCACGCGCTGGGTCGCCGGGTCGATGGCAATCAGGTGGTCACACCAGGTGTCATAAGGGTCGATGTCCAAGCCCGGTACGGGGGTGGCCAGGTGCGCGCCGTACTCGTTTGCAAAGACCTCAAAGCGCAAGCGCTGCGCTGCCGTCAGCTCAGCCTCGGTTTCGGCCAGGCGCACGATCGGCAGGCTGGCGTCTGCGCTCGGCGCAGCGGGCGGCTTGAGCAGGGCAGCGCGAGTGCGCGGGTGGGTATCGAGTGAATCGGGGCTGGCCGGGCGAACGGCGGCATGCAAATCGATCATTACGGGGCGTCTCCCATCACTGGTTCCGTGTCTTGGCAGTGACAGGATGGCTGCCGCGGGTGACGCCGGCATTGCGAGCGCGTGTCATGCCGGTGAAGGCTTGACGGGCTCCGGGCGCTGTGGGACGCACTCAATGGGACAAGGCCGCGAAAGATGTGATATAGTCTCACCTTCTGCGGCTGTAGCTCAGTTGGATAGAGTACTTGGCTACGAACCAAGGGGTCGTGGGTTCGAATCCTGCCAGCCGCGCCAAACCCAAAGCAAAGGGGCCACTTCGGTGGCCCCTTTGCTTTGGGTTTGTTGTTTCTGCAGACTTTGAATCCGTCACCGATTCGCCCAAACCGCTCCAGTGGGCTGCAATGAGTACGCGCGCAGGGCCGAGGGCGGCACAATTTCTGGCCGCGCTGCCAATCCGGTCAAGCGCGCGCCACGAAGCGGCCTTGAACGCCATGAAGGCGCCGGTCCGGTGGTTCCGTTCGGTTCGACTCGCCTGGTCTGCAGGGCCTGGCGTCAGAATTGCTCAAACGCAAACCCCGCAGCGCCCCATCCATCCAGCCCGCCCGCCAGCGGGCGGACCTGCTTGAAGCCACGATCGATCAGCAGCTTGGCGACCTTTGCTGCCGATGCGTCGTTCGGGCAGTTGCAGTACAGGACGATGTCGCGGTCGCGCGGAAGGTCTTTCAACGTCTCTTCAACCTGCGCCGGGTCCATGATGATCGCGCCCGGGATCCTGCGGGGGTCGGCCTGGCGGCCGGCGGCCGTACGCACATCGGCGACCAGCAGGCCGCCTTCCTCGTTCAGGCGGCGGTACACCTCGGCGGCCGTGACCCGCGCCATGCCGATGCGCCGGATGAAGCGCTGGCGCTGGATCAGGCGCCACGCCACAAAGAGCACGACGAGGATGGCAAAGACCTTGAGCACTGTGAGGCCGTGCTCGGCCAGGAGTGCAATCGCCTGATCGATCTGATTGCCGAACAGCGCGCCCAGGCCAAGACCGGCGCCGGCATAGGCCGCCGCGCCGAGCGTGTTGGCCGCGAGAAAGCGCATGCTGCCCATGCCCAGCGCACCTGCCACGGGCGCGGCGACCGTGGCAAAGCCCGGCAGAAACTTGCCTGCGATCAGCGAGGCTGCGCCCCAGCGGCTGAGCGTGACTTCGGTCTGGCGCACGCAGCTGTCGGGCGACAGGCTCAGCTTGCACAGCACACGCAGCGCGCGGTAGCCCCAATGCCGGCCGATCACGAACCACAGGGTGTCTGCGAGCACCGAGCCCACCGTGGCCGCAGCGAACAGAGGCAGGGCGCCTACCTGCCCGCCCAGGGCCGCGGCGCCACCCACCATGAGCAGGGGAAACACGGGCAGCGGTACCGCCAGCTGCTTTGCAAAGACCAGCAGGCCGATCCACAGCGGGCCGTGGGCAAGCAGGGTGTTCAGGTCGGCATTCATGCAGGGCGCTCGAGGTTCAGTGCGGATTGTGGGGGCGTTTCTGGTGAACCCCAGTGCAACTTTGCTGCACTGCGCATAGGCAAGGGCCAGGTTCTGCATAAACATATGCGCATAGACGTATATAACGATTCGCCATGGTGCTTGCCCGTGTCCGGCTCCGCCGGCCTGGCGTGCACCGAATGAGCGAGCACTGGAGATCTCGCATGCACCCCATGTTTCCCGCCGCGGGCGGCGCGGGTGTGTCCCGCCCGGCGCGCGCAGCGGCTGGCGCTCCGCACAGCAGGCGCGTTGCCGGTGCGCGCATGCGCCCGCCCATGCAGCCGCTGACCGAAAGGCTGACCATGTCGTCCAAGGACAGTGCTTCTTCTCGCGCCAATGCGGCCGATCCCGCCCACGAGGGCGAACTGGACCGGCTTTACGCCATGGTGTCCCAGTACTTCGGGCTGTTTGCCGAGCCCATGCGGCTGAAGATCATGCACGCCGTGTGTGACAAGGAACTCAGCGTGAATGAAGTGCTGGCCGCCGTGGGTGGGACGCAGGCCAATGTCTCGCGCCATCTCACCCAGATGCACCGTGCAGGCGTGCTGGGCCGGCGCAAGGAGGGGGCGAGCGTGTTCTACCGCGTCGCCGATGAGAACGCCGTGCTGCTGTGCCGCACGGTATGCGTGCAGCTGGCAGCGCGCATGGATGAAGTGCGCGCCGAGGACGGCGCGCTGTCCGATGCCACGGTGGAACGCTTCATGTCGGGGGCGACATGAGTCGCAAAACGGCTCCGCTGCAACGCGGCCGACTGCTCAAGGCCCCAGAGCATTTCCTGCCGCCCGATTTTCGGCTGGCCGTCACGAAGGATGGTCTGGACGATGCCCGCAGGGGCTTCCTGCGCCGCAGCTTTGCCTCGGCGGCCGCCGCTGTAGCGGCCGGGGCGGGCCTGATGGGCGCGACCGCTGCCCAGGCGCCGGGCGCCGCAGCCGGTGCGGGAGAGGGCGAGGACGCCATTCTGAAGCTGCCCCCGCACAGCAAGAGCCTCGGCCAGCCGGTGGCGGCGCGCCCCTACGGGCTGCCCTCGCAGCACGAGCAGAACCTGCAGCGCCGCGAAAGCCCGGGGCTGACGCGGGTGTCGGCCTCCAGCGTGAGCTTCTGCCCGCTGCAGGGCCTGTTCGGCATCATCACGCCCAGCGGCCTGCACTTCGAGCGGCACCACCAGGGCTGGTGGGACATCGACCCGAGCCAGCACCGGCTGATGGTCATGGGCCTGGTGAAGCGGCCGATGGTCTTCAGCATGGATGATCTGATGCGCCTGCCGTCGGTGTCGCGTATGCATTTCATCGAGTGCGGCGCCAATTCCGGCATGGAGTGGGGCAATGTGGCCGTGCCCACGGTGCAGTACACGCACGGCATGCTGAGCTGCTGCGAGTACACAGGCGTGCGCCTGTCCACGCTGCTCGACATGGCGGGCTTCGACCGCAAGCAGGCCAGGTACATCCTGGCCGAGGGCGCGGACGGTGCGGGCCTGACGCGCACCATCAATATCGAGAACGCGCTGGATGACGTACTGGTGGCCTGGGGCATGAACGGCGAAATGCTGCGCCCCGAGAACGGCTACCCGCTGCGCCTGGTGGTGCCCGGCGTGCAGGGCGTGAGCTGGGTGAAATATCTGCGCCGCATCGAGGTTGGCGACCAGCCCTGGAACTCGCGCGAGGAAGCGCTGCACTACATGGACCTGATGCCCGACGGCATGCATCGCCAGTACAGCTCGATCCAGGAGTGCAAGAGCGTGATCACCACGCCCTCGGGCGGGCAGGTGCTGCTGGACCGCGGCTTCTACAACGTGAGCGGCCTGGCCTGGAGCGGGCGCGGCAAGATCCGTCGCGTGGACGTGAGCTTCGATGGCGGCCACAACTGGCGCACGGCGCGGCTGGAGACGCCGGTGCTCGACAAGTGCCTGACGCGCTTCAATATCGACTGGGTCTGGGACGGCAAGCCCGCCATCCTGCAGAGCCGGGCGATCGACTCCACCGGCTACGTGCAGCCGCAAATGCGCCAGTTGCGCGCGGTGCGCGGGACCCGTTCGATCTATCACAACAACGCCATCCAGAGCTGGCGTGTGGCCGAGACGGGCGAAGTCTTCAATGTGCAGGTGAGCTGAGATGGGCCCATCGAATCGGAAGCCACTGCACAGTGCATCTCGCTTGTCTGGCAAGGGTCTTGAGGTCATTTGGCCTGAAGAAGCGCATGAAATGGACGTTTCTGATGCGGCGTCAAGTATCCATGCGGCTTTCCAGGCGAAATGGGCTGGAAAGCCGCGCTGGACAAGCGAGAGCACCTTGGGGCGTCTGGCGTTTGCAGCCTTCTGGCTGGTGGCGGCGAGCCTTCTGGGTGCGAGCGGCAGTGTGGTGGCGCAGACCGGGGCAACGCCTGAACCGGCTGCATCTGCTGTTGCGCGGGTTGCCCAGGCGCAGCGGGTCGATGATCGCTTCCCCGGCATCGGCCGCAGCGCCACGCCGGCCGAGATCCGCGCCTGGGACATCGACGTCCGGGCCGACTTCAAGGGACTGCCGCCGGGCAAGGGCACGGTGGCGCTGGGCGAGAAGGTCTGGGAGGCGCAGTGCGCGTCCTGCCACGGCTACTTCGGCGAGAGCAACGAGTTCTTCCCGCCGATCGTCGGCGGCACCACCGCCGAGGACAGGAAGCGCGGCCGTGTGGCCGGCCTGACGGCAGGCAGCGAGGCGCAGCGCACCACGCTGATGAAGCTGCCGCACGTGTCGACGCTCTGGGACTATATCCACCGTGCCATGCCCTGGACCGCGCCCAAGACGCTCACGACCGAGGAGGTCTATGCGGTCACGGCCTACATCCTGCATCTGGGCAACGTGGTGCCGGCCGACTTCGAGCTCTCCGACCGGAACATTGCCCAGGTCCAGGCCAAGCTGCCCAATCGCAACGGCATGCGCCCCGGCATGGCGGGCGGTCACGGCCTGTGGAGCGCGCGCGGCAAGGGCGATGTGCGGGCCACCGCCTGCATGCGCAACTGCGACAGCGAGGTCACCAAGACCTCGGTGCTGCCGGACTACGCGCGCGATGCGCACGGCAATCTGGCGCAGCAGAACCGGCTGATCGGCCCGGTGCGCGGTGCCGACACCACGCGCCCGGCCCTGACCGAGCCCGTGTCCGCGCGCAGCCGGGTGGCGCTCGGTGTGCCTGTGGCTTCTGCGGCGGCCGGCTCGTCTGCGCCGGTGGCTGCAGCCGGCAAGTCACCGGCCGCGCTGGCCAGCCAGTTTGCGTGTGTGGCCTGTCATGCCCCGGCGGCCAAGCTGGTCGGCCCCAGCTTGCAGGTCGTGGCGGGACGGTAGGCCTGTCGATCCGTCCCAGCCACCTAGCTCGTCAGCAATATCCGCGCGGGCGGAC
>JAIXTA010000051.1 GCA_027484405.1 Burkholderiales bacterium | reverse complement strand
GTAGGGCCGGGCGCCCTTGAAGCTGAGCAGAAAGCTGTGGTGGATGTTGATGGCGCGGCCGGACAGACTCGCGCAGAACTCGGGCGACAGGATCTGCATGTAGCGCGCCAGCACCACCAGCTCCACGTGGTGCTCGGCTATCAAGGCCTCGATGCGCTGCTCCTGGGCGCGCTTGGCTTGCGCACTTGCACCCGCCGCCAGCGGCAGGTGATGAAAGGGCAGGCCGTAGCTGGCGGCCAAGTCAGCAAAGTCCGGGTGGTTGGAGACGATGGCGCCGATCTCCACGCCCTGCGGGCCGCCCAGGTTGCCGGTCTTCCAGCGAAACAGCAGGTCATTGAGGCAGTGGCCCTGCTTGCTCACCAGCAGCAGCAGGCGGCTGGGCGCAGCCAGGCTGTGGAAAGTGGCCTGCATGCGGAACTGGTCGCGCACGCTGCGGAACAGCGTGTCCAGGGTCTGGATGCTGGCCAGGTGCTCGGGCGCCTCGAAGTGCACGCGCATGAAGAACAGGCCCGTGCCGTCTTCGCTCTGCACGTCGCCAAACTGCTGGGAATCAATGATGTTGCAGCCGGCCTGGAACAGCAGGCCCGAGACGGCATACACAATGCCCTTGGCGTCCGGGCAGCTCAAGGTGAGCACGAACTCACACTGCGGGCGGCGCCCGGACAGGGCGGCGCTAGCGGCTGGGGCGGCGGTGGGGGCGCGGTCGTTCATCGTGGGTGGATTGTATGTAGGACAACGCAGCTCACCCGGCGCGCGCAGTCCGATGCCCTGCATCCAATCCGGCCTGCCCTGCGTAGAGGGCAGGGTGGCAGCGCGCTGCCTTTCATGTCTTGCCGTCCATAGAATCCGCCCATGCCCGCATCCCGCACCTCCCAGCCCGAGACGGACTGGACCCAGAAGAGCCATGAACTGGCCGATCTGCTCGCCCGCACCGCCTTGAGTGACCGCAAGGCCTTTGCCCGGCTCTACGAACTCACCAGCGGCCAGCTGCTGGGCGTGATTCTGCGCATCGTGCGCGAGCGCGAGGCCGCCGAGGATGTGCTGCAGGAGGTGTACGTGAACGTCTGGCGCGCCGCGCAGAGCTTCAACGCCAGCCTGGCGCAGCCCATGACCTGGCTGGCCAGCATCGCCCGCAACCGCGCCATCGACAGCCTGCGCCGCCGCGACAGCGAACCCCAGACCGTGAGCCGCTACGCCGATGATGACGACGAAGGCGGCGGCGACCTGCTTGCGGGGCTCGCCAGCGACGCGCCTGGCCCCATGGAACTGTTTGAACAGGCCGCGGACGCCCGGGCGCTGAAGCGCTGCGTCACGGGCCTGAGCCGCGAGCAGCAGCAGAGCGTGGCCCTGGCCTTCTATGAGGGCCTGAGCCATGCCGAGGTGGCCGAGCAGCTGCGCCAGCCCCTGGGTACGGTCAAGAGCTGGGTGCGCCGCGGCCTGCTGGCCCTGAAGGCCTGCCTGGAACGGGCGGCCACGGCAGACAAGGCCGGGGCCGTTCCTCAACAGAAAGCGGTGAGCTGATGGACTACAGCCGCCCCCAACTCGCCGACCGACTCGCGTCTGAATACGTCTTGGGCACCCTGCGCGGTGGCGCTCGCCGCCGCTTCGAGGCCCTGCTGCCCGCCCACCCGCAGCTGCGCGAGGCCGTGGCCCGCTGGCAGCGCCGCCTGGTACCGCTGGCCGCCACCGTCACGCCGGTGCAGCCTTCGCCGCGCGTGTGGCAGCGCATCGAGCAGCAGCTCTTTGGCGCCGCTCACGCCGTGGTTCAAACCCCGCTGCGCTGGTGGCAGCGCCTGGGCCTCTGGCAGGGCGCCACCGGCCTGGCCGGCGCGGCTGCCATTGCGCTGGCGGTGTTGATCGCCCAGCCGCAGCCCGCCCAGCCGCCCATTGTGGTGGTGCTGGGCACCAACCCGGAGGCGGCCAGCGTCATGCAGGCCAGCTTTGTGGCCAGCGTGAGCGCAGACGGCAAGGCCCTGGTGCTGCGGCCCGTGGCCGGCGTGAACGTGGACGCCGCCCGCGCCCTGGAGCTCTGGGCCGTGCCTGCGCAGGGCGCACCGCGCTCACTCGGCCTGGTGTCGGCCCAGGGCGCAACCACCGTGGTGCGCGCCGAGCTGCTGCGCAATACCGCCGCCTTTGCCGTGAGCCTGGAGCCGGCCGGCGGCTCCAAGACCGGTGCGCCCAGCGGGCCGATCCTGTCCTTGGGCAAGCTGGAGATCTAGCCGCGCACATGGGCGAACGATCGGCACGCCACCCCGGCTGAACGAAGCCGGGGTGGCGTGCAAGAACGTCATTCGCCCCCTGCATCCAAAGCGGCACACCGTGCGTAAGGGTCTTTCGTGAGGCGGCAGGCAGGGGCCTGCTGCTCATTCAACTGTTCACGAAAGGCCCGACATGACGATGCTCCGTTCGCTGCGCTCCACCCCCCGCGCCCTGCTGGCCCTGGCCGCCGCCCCCGCCCTGCTGGCCGCCTGCGCCAGCACGCCGATGATGGCCGACCCGCGCGTGGACAACGCCGCCCTGCCCGAGGCCGTACGCGTGCCCGCCGGCGAGATGCAGAAGCTTTGGACCCGCGGCGCCGGCGAGATCACCTACGAATGCCGCGAAGTGGTCCAAAACGGCGCCCCGATGCCCGGCCAGTTCGCCTGGGCCTTCGTGGTGCCCAAGGCCGACCTGACCGACGCCAACGGCAAGGTGGTCGGCAAGTACTACGGCGGCCCCACCTGGGAACACATGGACGGCTCCAAGCTCACCGGCAAGCAGGTCGCCGTGGCTCCCGCCCAGCCCGGCAACATTCCGCTGCAACTCGTGCGCGCTGAACCTGCCATGGGCACAGGCGTGCTGCAGGGTGTGAGCTTCATCCAGCGCCTGAACACCAGCGGCGGCGTCGCCCCCGCAGCGCCGTGTGCCGCCACCAACCGCGGCGAAAAGCGCCAGGTGGTGTATGCGGCGGACTATGTGATGTACGGGCGGTAAAGCCATTTGGGTTGAACGTCTGCTCCAATTCGCGGGACTGCAACGAGTGCCCGCGATTGGAGCCGCATGAACAGCCCAGCTCACGAGAAGACCCTGGAGGCCTGGATTTTCTACGCGATTTCTGGCGCTTCGGGCAGATCGCCGGCGTCAATGCGAGACATCCAATTGGTCGCTGACGGGATCAACCACGCCGTACCGACTGAGCGTGAGCTGCAGGTGGCTATCTCATTCCTGATCGGTGCGGGCTTGGTCGAGCGTACCGGCCGTCTGCTGCGTCTGACCGCGGGTGGGCAGACGCTTTTTGATGCCGCGCGCTCCAGCACTGCATTTGAGACTTGGGCCAACTTGAGCAGGCAACTCAAGGAACTCGGTGGTGCGACACCGATAGGGGAGCGGTTCTAGACGCCTCAATGCCCGTGCACCTTCTCGCCCGCCTTGAGCACGTACTCCGTGCCGCAGTAGGGGCACTTGGCACTGCCGGTGGTGGCGACGTCCAGGAACACGCGCGGGTGGTTGCTCCACAGCGGCATCTTGGGGTTGGGGCAGAAGACCACGCCGGGGCCTTGCAGGTCGGCGGCAGTGAGTTCGATGGGGGTCTGGGGGGTGGTGCTCATGGTGTTTCAAGCAGTGAGGCTCAAATCTTGGCCAGCCAACTGGCGTACTTGGGGTTGCGGCCGTTGACGATGTCGAAGAAGGCGGTCTGGATCTTTTCGGTGATCGGGCCACGGCTGCCCTGGCCGATCTGCACGCGGTCCAGCTCGCGGATGGGCGTCACTTCGGCGGCGGTGCCGGTGAAGAAGGCTTCGTCGCAGATGTAGACCTCGTCGCGGGTGATGCGCTTTTCGATCAGCGGGATGCCCAGGTCCTGGCAGATCGCGAAGATGGTGTTGCGGGTGATGCCGTTCAGCGCGCCGGCCGACAG
>JAIXTA010000185.1 GCA_027484405.1 Burkholderiales bacterium | reverse complement strand
CTGCGCTCACTGCACGCGGCGGCGCCGTCGCTGCGCCTGCTGGTCACCAGCCGCACCTCGGTCGAGGGACTGGCCGAACAGCGGGTTGGCGCACTCGACACCCCGGACCCCGCTGACCCACCGGGCGCAGTGCTGCGCAGCGCCGCAGTGCGCCTGTTCGTGGCGCGCGCGCTGGCCGTCGACGCAGCGCTGGACGCGCGCAGCCACGCGCCGGCGCTCGGCCGCATTGCGCGTGCGGCCGGCGGCCATGCGCTGGCGCTCGAGATGGCTGCCGCCCGAGTGCGCCACGCGGCACCGGATGAGATCGCCGCTGCGCTCGAGGCGGGCTCGGCCGACCTGGACACCTTCTTCGCCGCCATGTGGCAGGCCCTGCCAGAGACGCTGCAACCGGTGCTCGCCACCCTCGCCGCGCTACCGCCGCGCTTCGAGCGCGCGCTGGCCGAAAGCGCGGCAGGGCTGGCGCCGGCGCGGCTGGATGCGCTTGCCGCACGCTCGCTGATCGAGCGCGACGGCAGCCACTGGCGGCTGCACCCGCTGCTGCGCCTGTGGCTGCAGGCGCAGCAGCCGCGGCCCGAGGCCGAAATGCGCGCGCTGCGGCGACGCCTGTCGGCGCACGTGGCGGCACAGCTCGCGCAACGGCTCGAGCGCGAGGCCGCCGACGCCCCGGCCATGCTGGTCTGGCTGGCCGAAGAGCAGGCGCTGCTGGACCTGGCCATTCGGCAGGCGCTGGCCGACGCCGATGCGGCAGCGCTCGACGTGCTGCTGGCCGTGTTTTCCATGCGCTTCGAGGTGGCCGGTCGCTGGCCCGACGCCGCGGCCGAGCTGGCGGCGATGGTGCAGGCACAGGCCGGCCAGCCAGCCGCCGCCCGCGCCCCGGTGCAGGCTGCGCGCGCTGTGGTGCACGTGCGCCTGGGCCGCTGGGACGATGCCCGCGCCCTGGCCTCGCTGGCACGCGGTGCCCCACCCCGCAGCCGTGTGGTGGCCGCCCGCGCAATGGGCCTGGCGCTGTGGCGTACGCACGACCTCGCCGGAGCCTTGCGCTGGCAGCGGCGGGCGCTCGCGCTCGCGGTTGACGCCGGGCTCGACGGCATGGTGGCCAGCTGCCGCTACAACATCGCCGTCATCAACGCCGACTTTGACCGCCTCGCCGACGCCGAACTCGGGTTCCAGCAGGCGGCCGAACAGGCGCGCAGCTTCGGTTCGCTGGCCATGCAGGCACGTTGCCTGGTGGCGCTGTCGATGTGCCTGTACATGCAAGGCCGCGCCGCCGAGGCGCTGCCGATGGTGCAGCAGGCGCGCGCCGTGGTGGAGCGCCACGGGCTGGGCGCGCTTGCGCTGACGGTGGGCCTCAACGAAGCGGTGCAGCTGCTGGCCCTGGGCGAGCTCGACGCCCTGGGCCAGCGTCTACCCGCGCTCCGATCGGCTGCAGCCCACGGCGAGGCGGCGCTACGCTGGATGGCCGAGATCGTGGAGCTGCGCTGGCACCTGCGCCAGGGCCGGCTGGACGCAGCCCGCGCCAGCGCGCGCACCGCATGGGCGCAGGTGCGCCTGCTGAACCACCCGCCCGCCGGCCCGACGCTGGCCGCGGCGGTAGCCGAGCTGTGGATCGCAGAGGGCCGCCGCGACCCGGCCGCCCGCTGGCTGGCCTGGGCGCTGCGGCTCGGCACGCTCGCCCACGATGAACGCGGCGCGGCCCAGGCGCTGTGGGCGTCGCTGGCACTTGACGCGCCTGCGGCGGCTGCCGCCGAGACCGCCGCCTTGGGCCTGGACGTGGAACAACTGGGCGCCGCCATCGGCTGAGCACCCGCCGGGCGCGGGCATTGCTTGCGCTCGGCCCGGCGAGTCGCCGGGCCTGCGCCTTTCCCCCCATCACCGAGTGCTTCGGCGCCCTCGTCGCCAACGACGCCAGCTCGCTGGAATGGCGCGCGGCGAAATGCTGGCGCAGCGGGGCAAGAACGGCGCCAGCAAGAGCACGCGGGTGCCGATCCTCTTCAGGCCCCCCGTCAGGACGTTCACGAAGCCGCGCTGAAGCGGACACGATCTGCCCTCACCGATGTCGTTGGTCATCGCAAATGGCAGCTCATCATCCACTGATGGACAACGTCGAGCAGGGTCCACACCATGCATCAGACGACGCTCGCGCCGTCCGCAACCGACCCACAACATTGAAACTGTCATGTCTGAGAACTCTTCCTTCAAGCACATCACCACATCCGCGCCCCAGCACCCCGAAGCATGGCAACGGAGACGAAGCCAAGCGACCAGAACACTAGCGACTTGCGTGCTGATCAGCTGGCTAGGCGCATTGCCCGCCGCAGCGCAGAACGCGGACCAAAGCCCCAAGGCGGCGGCCACTGCGGCAATCACCGAGCCGCAGGCACTTGCTGTTGTCGCTGAAGCCATCGCAGCAATGAAGAAAACGGCGATGAACCGAGACAAGGTCAACTGGACTCAGGCTCAGCACGAGGCCGAGTCGAGGATCAAGTCAGGAGTCCCGGTTCAAGCAGTGCTGGAGTGGTTGACCTCTCTCCTGCAAGATGGCCACAGCCGTGCACTGTCGCCCGAGCAGGCGCGGGCGATGGCTGGAGAGCGGGCGAATGCTTCAAACGCGCGTAGCGCATCAGGAATGCCTCCTCCTCTGACGCCCTTCGGGCGCCTCATCCCGCTGGTCGACCGCTCCAGCGCGGGCTATCTGCGGGTGCCCTACCTGATCACCCTGGACTCGACAGCGATGGATCGCTTTACGCAGACGCTCGTGGATCTGCAGAAATCGTTCATCGAACGCGGCGCAACATCGTGGGTGATCGACCTTCGTGGGAACGTAGGCGGCAACCAGTGGCCCATGCTGGCCGCGCTATCGGGGGTCCTCGGCGATGGCATGCACGGTTCCATGACACTGCCCAACGGCCGAAACCAGAGTTGGGGCACGAAGCCCGGCGCGGCCTGGGCCCAGCAACCCGACCAAGTGACCTATGGCGACGACGCATTCCGGGCACCGGATACATCGACTTGGCGCGTCGCGGTACTGACGGACCAGCGCACAGCCAGCAGCGCCGAGGCCATTGCAATCTCATTTCGGGGCCGCCCCAACACCCGCAGCTTCGGCGACGCGACCCGTGGCCGCTCATCCGCTAATTCGATGCACTCGCTGTCCAACGGCGCCGTTCTTGCGCTTACGGTTTCGGTGATGATGGACCGAGCCGGGCGCAGCTACGGCGGCCCGGTGGTCCCCGATGAGGTTTTCTCCCTGCCCACTCCAGCTCGCGATGCGCCGCTGCCGAGTGAAACAGGGTCGGCCGATCCGGTGCTTGAGCGCGCGCTCAATTGGCTCGCCACACCACGTGTTGCGGCGCGCTGAGGTAGGCTTGTCTTGTTGACGAGCCGTCCGCTGTCACTCGCCCTCAAAAGACTGAGCAATGCCACTGCAGCCCGCGCGCATGATTCCAAGCCCACTGCCGCGGGTGGTGCAGCTATTGCTGGTCTGGTTGACCGTCAGTGCGCTGATTTGGGTATTGGCACTCGTTTCGGCTGGCCTGGCTGCCGAAACCGCCTCGCTTGCAAAGCTGATCGCCATTTCCGTCATGGGCGCCTGCCTCACGGCATGCGCGGTTCTGACGGTTGCGGCGGTTGAGGCGCCGCTTCGTTGGCTTGCACGCCTCGCGCTGCTTGCGCTGCTGATGGCTGCGTGCCTGGTGCTGTTTCGTCCGATCATGCTGTGGGTGGGCTTCAAGCAAGGCTTGTGGCAGGACGTGCTCAACTACACGTCCGTAATGGGCTTGGCACTCGTTGTGCGCGCCGGTTGGCGCGGACGGCAAGCGCGCCGTTCTCTGCGCCAGGCCGAGCAGCTCCGCGAAGCCGCCGAGCAGCGTGCCCTGGCAACCCAACTGTCGCCGCACACGCTGTTCAATCTCATCAATACGCTCTATGCCACCAGCCTGACCACACCGGAGCGCACGCCGGGCATGTTGCTGGACCTGGCCTCCATGTTCCGACACCTGGCACGAGCTGCTGACAGCAACTTCGTCAGCCTGGCTGACGAAGTTGCCTTCATGCGTACGGCGCGAACTTTCGCGTTGGCACGCGCGGCTCACGGCTCTCAGGTCACACTTGATTGCGAAGGCGATGAGGACGAGCCCGTGCCGCCGTTGCTGCTTGCCAGTCTGTTCGAGAATGCACTCAAGCACGGGCTGAACGCGGATGGCCGCCTTTGCGTGAATGCGCGGCTGCGCGTGTACGGTGGCCGCATCGAGTTTCGTGTCGAGAATGCATTGCAGGCCGGCTCCCAGCGGATTCGCGGGCTTGGCTTGGGTCAGGCGCTGGTTCGTAGGCGGCTTGCATTCCACTATCCCGGCCGTCACCGCTACGAGCATGGCCCCACAGGGGACAGCTATGTGGCTGAGGTGAGCCTGCAGTGTTGAAGATTCGCTATGCGTCCCTGGACGATGAGCCCTTCGCGCACGAAGTGCTGCGCGTCCTGATCCAACCCCACCTTGATTTTGTCGATCACGGGGCCTACCTCGATGCCGGGAGCGCGCGAGACGGACTGGCCCAGCACCCGGTCGACCTCTTGTTCCTGGACATCCAGCTGCAGACCTGCACTGGCCTCGAGTTTCTGGCGCAATACGAGCGCCCGACCTTTGCAACTGTGCTCGTTACGGCCTACGCCCAGTATGCGCTCGAGGCATTCGGACTCGGTGTGAGGGACTATTTGCTCAAGCCGATGTCGGGTGAGCGGCTTGCGCTTTGTCTGGAACGCATCAGGCCGCTGGTGGACCTTGGCGCGCCGGAGCCGCTGCGCCACGTCAGCGGCCGCCTTGCGTTCTCCACGGGCCGTTCGCACCTGCTGGAGGCGCCTGGCGCAATTGCTGCCGTGGACGCGTACGGCAACTTCTCCAGACTCTGCCGAGTTCCAAGCGCGATGGGCGCCGAGCCAAACCCCTTGATTTCAGAAAGTCTGAAATCGCTCGAGATTCGGCTGGAGCCTTTCGGCTTCCTGCGTTGCCACAAGGGACACCTGGTGAACCTTGCCCATGTGATCGGCTTGGACGCGGCAGGTGTGCACCTGTCAGATGGAAGCTCAAGACCTGTGGGGCGTGCCTACCGCCAATCACTGCTCAACGCACTGGGCATGAAGCTTCAATAGCTTGTATCGCCGGGCGCCGGACAGAAGTTCACTCTCACTGCCGTCGACCGCACTACAGCCGCGGCAAGCTGCCGTTCAACCGAGCTGGGTAACCAGGAAGTCACGCAGGCGTGGATCGTCGGTCAGGCCGATGGCTTGCTGCAGCGCGGCCTGGCGACCGGGCGCACCGGCGAGGCCCAGCACGTGGGCACGCGCCACCCAATACGGTGCGTAGCCAGCGGCCTCTTCCGGCATCGCGTCCAGCAATCGCACCGCGGCTGCGGGCTCGCCAGACTCTGCCAGAGCCACCGCGTGGCCGACGCGCGCGCCGAGGTTGGCGTGGTGCTGCACGAGCACTTCATACAGCTGCGCGATCGCGCGCCAGGGCGTCTGGCCCGTGACGCGGCGCTGCGCATGAGCCGACTGGATCGCCGCCTCGATCTGGAACGGTCCGGGCTGGCGCAGGCGCGCGGCCGTCCACAGCGCCGTCTCAGCCTCGCCAATGAGATCGGCCCGCCAATCGGCCGGGTCCTGAGCCGACAGGGGCACAAAGCGGCCCTCGGCATCGAATTGCGCGGTACGTCGCGCCTCGACGTGCAATAGAAGCGCCAGCAGCCCCCAGGCCTCGGCCTGCTCCGGCATGAGCCGCGCGGCCAGGCCCGCCAGGAACAAGGCCTCCTCGCGCAGGTCCTCAGCGGGGCTGTCCAATGCCTGCCTGCCCAGGGTGTAGGCGGCGTAGATGGCCTCCAGCACGGCGGCCAGACGCGCGGGCAGCTCGCGGGATTCCGGTGTCTCGAAACGCAGTCCGGCGTCGCGGATTCTTGCCTTGGCGCGCACCAGGCGCTGGGCCATGGCCGTCGGCGAGACGAGGAAAGCGCTGGCAATGACCTTGGCGTCCAGGCCCAGCACGGCCTGCAGCATCAGGGGCGCGTGAACGTTCGCTGCAATGGCCGGATGGGCGCAGACGAACATCAGCTGGAGCCGGGCGTCCGGCACGTCCTCGCGCTCGGGCACCTGCGGCTCGGCCTCGTCGAGCACAGCCGTGACGCGCGGGTCCTGCGTCAGCCGAAGATGGCGGGCATGGTGAAGCAGGCGGCGCTGGGCTGCCGCGGCCAGCCAGGCCTCGGGCGCGTCCGGCACGCCCTGCTGCGGCCAGTGGCGCAGCGCGGCGGCAAAGGCATCGGCCAGCGCATCCTCTGCGGCGGCGAGGTCGCGCCACTGCCAGGCCAGGCGCGCCACGAGACGGCCGTAGCTCTCGCGGGCGACGCGCTCGGCCGCGGCCGCAGCGGCCTCACTCATGCCGGTGTGTTCGCCGGCGGCGGCAGCACCGGCCGGACCTCGACGCCGCCGGCCGACGCACACGGCGCCCGCGCCGCCCATTCGAGCGCGTCGTCCAGGCTGGCTGTCTCGATGATGAAGTAGCCGCCGAGATGCTCGTGGGTGTCTGCGAAGGGGCCGTCCTGCACCTGGCGCTTGCCACCGGTCACGCGCACATGGGTGGCGGTGCGCGGCGCCTGCAGCGCGTTGCCGCTGACGACGATGCCGCTGCCGTGCAAGGCGCCGACATAGGCACTCCACGCACCCCAGTAGGCGGGCGCGGCGGCGGGGTCGTCGCGGCGTGCGACTTCAGCGGTGGTTTCTTTGAAGATGAGCATGTATTGCATGGGGTTCTCCTTGTGTGGCTCGCGCACCGTGCGCGTTCCTGATGGGTTGATGCGCGGCGGAGCGCCCGATCGACAGAGACACAGGCCCATTTTGGCGCCCTGCCTCGGAACGCGCCGGACGGCGCCGCCACACCCTGACAGATTCCGGCGTGTTCAGGCCGGCGCGTTCGTCGGCGGCGGCAGCACCGGCCGCACCTCGACGCTGCCGGCCGATGCGCAGGGCGCTCTCGCGGCCCATTCCAGCGCCTCGTCCAGCGAAGGCACATCGACCACAAAGTAGCCGCCGATGTGCTCGCGGGTGTCGGCGAAGGGCCCGTCCTGCAGCTGGCGCTTGCCGCCTTCCAGCCGCAACCGGGTGCCGGTACGCGGGTGCAGCAGGCCGTGGCCGTTCTTGGCGCAGCCGCTGGCAAACATGGCCATGACATAGGCGTTCCAGGCGCCCCAGTACGCAGCGTCGGCGGGGTCATCACGGCGGCCGTACTCGGCGGCGTTCTCGTTGAATATGAGCATGAACTGCATGAGTTTCTCCTTCGGTGGCGCGCGCACCCTGCGCGTTCCTGACAGGGTGATGCGCGGCGGGCCGTCCGATCGACAGTGACGCCGAAGATTTTTTGGACCCTGCCCCAGGCCGCGTCCGGTCGGCTCCAGCTCGGCAGGTGCGCCGAGCCGGGGTCAGAGACGCTGGGACGCGCCACGCGAACGGTGTCTGACAGGCTGAACGCTGGCGTCCGATTTGGACCTTTCATGCTGTCCGAAATCCAGACTTCCGGGCCCATCCTGCGACCCTCGATACCCCGCAACCCGCTTGCTGCATGCGGGTCTTGGCCTATCGCCCTTTCGCACCCCAGCCGACCGAAACTGCGCTAAATTCATGTCCGTTGTCGAACTGACCTGGAGATCCCATGCCCGCTGCCGCCCCCGCCACACCAGTCTGGCTCATTGCCACACCCGGTGTTCTGCTGCTTGATCTCGCCGGCATGGCCGAGCCCCTGCGTCTGGCCAACCGCTTTTCAGGCGGCAAGGCCTTCGATCTGCAGATTGCCGGGCCGGCTGCGGCGGTGCAAAGCAGCTTGCCGGTGCAGCTGGCGGGTCTGTCGGGCCTGCCCGCGCAGCTGGGTGGCAGCCGGGACAACCCGGCCTGGGTGGTGCTGAGCGGCGCCACTGCGCAGTCGGATGTGCCCGCCAGCCAGCGCAACGCGGCCGAGAACGCCACGGTCGACTGGCTCAAGACGGTGGTGGGCCCGGCGCTGGCCGCGCGCACGGCCCGCCTCTGGACCGTGTGTTCCGGCGCCCTGCTGGCTGCGCGCGCCGGCCTGCTCAATGGCCGGCAGTGCACCACGCACCATGAACTGATCGAACAGCTCAAGAAGAATCACCCGTCTGCCGAGGTGCAGGACAACCGCATCTACGTGATGGATGGCCCCGTGGCCACCAGCGCAGGCGTGACCTCGGGCGTGGATCTGGCGCTGGCCGCCATTGGCGAGCGTTGCGGCCAGGCCGTGGCCAGCCAGGTGGCGCGCGACATGGTCGTGTACTGGCGCCGCGCTGGCGGTGACCCGCAGCTTTCACCCCTGCTCGAGCACCGCAATCACCTGCACCCGGCCGTGCACCGCGCCCAGGACGCCATCCTGGCCGACCCGACGGCCGACTGGAGCGTCGAGAGCATGGCCGCCGCCGCGCACGTCAGCAGCCGCCACCTGCGCCGCCTGTTCCAGGAAAACGCCGGCCTCAACCCCCTGGCCTATGTGCACAGCGTGCGCGTGGGTCTCGCCAAGCAGGCCCTGGCCGCCGGTGCAAGCGTGGAAGAAGCTGCCAGCCAGGCGGGCTTTGGCAGCGCGCAGCAGATGCGCCGCGCCTGGAAGGGCATGGAAGACAGCCTGCCGCGCACCGCAAAGGCCGCGGCCAAGCGCAGCTGAGCGGCCGCCGGCAGCACAAGCGGCATGCGAATGGGGCGCTGATGCGCCCCGTTTTCATTTCGACACCCAGGTGCTTGCACAGGCATCCATCGGCGGAACGTGCTGCTGCACGCGGGGTGATGCGTCGGCCCTGCGCCGCCCGCACCAGCTGCTTGGCAAGGCACACCTGGCGGTCGGGGCGTGGCCCCGCTACCCCGCCCCCAGCCACTTCCCTGCCCCGGCCAGCGCCTGCAGCCGCCGGATGTTGCTGCGCTGGTTTGCGGGTACCTCATGCAGCACGCGTTGCAGCAGCATGGCGGTCGCCAGGGCGTCACCGGCGGCTGTATGGCGGCCCGCCACGGGGATATTGAAGTGGGCCAGCCAATGATCCAGTGACTTGCCACCCAGGCCTGCGGCCACGCGCGGCAATGCAGCCGGTGCAAGCTCGGCCAGATCCAGCCAGGGGTTCGAGAACGGCAGGCCCACCTGCACCTTGATGGCGCGCGCCAGAAAGGCCTGGTCGAAGCTGGCGTGGTAGGCCACCAGCGGCGCGGTGCCCACATAGTCCAGAAAGCGCGGCAGGGCCTCGCGCGGGTCGGCGGCGCGCTGCTGGGTGCCGTGGCCGATGCCGTGCACGAGCACGTTGTCGCGGCTGGAGACCTCGGGCGGGCGGACGTGGATCTCGAAGCTGTCGGCCAGCGCAATCCGGCCGTCGAGGAGCGCCACGGCGCCGATGGACAGCAGGTGGTCGCGCCCGCAGTCCAGGCCGGTGGTCTCGACATCGAGCACGACCCAGCGCTGCCCGTCGGCGTCTGCAGCGCGGTTTGCCGATCTGCGCAGCCAGTCAAACATAGTCCAGCGCCAGCCGCTGCTGCAGCTTCTTCACCTGCCGGAACGCCTCCTTGAGAATGCGCCGGTCCAGCGCCGACAGTTGCGCCGGATCGACCCGGTTCGGGTGCTCCAGTGCCTCGCCGCCCGCCTCACTGCCCTGCCCTTCGATCTGCACGCGCAGGCGCAGCATCTGCAGGAAATGGAAGGCGTCCACCCAGCCGGCTACGTCGGCTGCGTCGGCGGCGCCGAGTTCCACTAGCGCATGCAGGCGCTCCACGGTGTGGGTGACGGCCACGCCGTGCGCCAGGCTCAGGATGCGTGCACCATCCACCAGCGGCATGGTGCCGTTGAGCTTGAGGTCCACCGGCTTGTCCTGGCCGGGGCCGAGCAGCTGGTCGATCATGCCGCCGGTCCAGGCGATCGGCGGATGATTGGCCAGCGCGTTGTCCGTGAGCTGCTTGAGGAAGCGGCCATTGGCGCGCACCTGCTGGCTGATCCAGCGACGCAGCTCGTGTGCCAGCGTGAGGTCGCCGGCAAGCCCGCGAAAATCGAAGTAGATCGATGCATTCAGCAGTGCCTGCGGGCTGCCGGCATCCAGCCAGCCTGCAAAGCGCGCCTGCCATTCCTCCTGCGTCAGGCATAGCGCCGGATTGCGCGCCATCACACCGCCCTTGCACAGGGGAAAGCCGCAATCAGCCAGGGCGTTGTTGACGCTGGCGGCAAACACCAGCCAGGCGTCGCGGCGCGCGGCCTCCTCGGGCGCCAGCAGCAGCGCGTTGTCCTGGTCGGTGGCGATGGTCTGTTCCTCGCGCCCCTCGCTGCCCAGCGCGAGCCAGCAGAAACGTCCGCCCACAAGGCGAAAGCGTTCCAGGGACAGCTCGACAATGCGCTGCGTGAGCTGGTCGTTGAGCATGCTCACGAAGCGCGTGATCTGCGCGCTGCCCACGCCCTGGGCCACCAGATTGCGGGCGAGCACGCGGATGTCACGCGCTGCTGCAGCCAGCGAATCGATGCTCTGCGCGCGCCGGATGGCGCTGCCAGCGCTGCGCAGCGACAGCCGCTGCAGGGCGAACAAGTCGCGCTCGGATACCACGCCCAGCAGGCCGGGCGCGGCGCGGGCGGTTTCGGCAGATTGCAGCACCGCCACATGGCGAATGCCCTTGCTGGCCATGAGATACACCGCATCGGCGGCACTGGCCTGGGCATCGAGCGCATGCACCGGCCGGCTCATGACCTGCTCGATGGGCGTGGTGAGCGGCAGCTGGGGCAACAAGACGCGCTCGATGAGATCGGCCCGGGTCAGGATGCCGGCGGGCATGCCATCGGCCTCGGTGACGAGGATGGAGCCGAGCTTCTCGCGCTGCATGGTGGCCAGCGCCTCGCCCAGCGGCGTGTTCGGGCCGCAGGTCACGGGCGCGCGTCGCACCATGGCCGCCAGCGGCGTGAGCAGATTCTGCTCGAGATGCGTGCTGGCCGAGACACTGGCCTGCAGCTCGCGGCGCGACTGATCCAGCAGCGCAGCCAGCCGGCGCGTGCAGAAGTCCATGAAGGCCGGGCTCTGCCGGGTGAGCGTGTCAAACAGCGATCGCGGCGCACGGAACACAAACGTGTCGCCGACGGCCTGGTAGCTCAGGGTCACCGGCCGCTGGGCAAGCAATGCCCCCACTGGAAAGCACTCACCGGCGGCAGCCATGAACAGGGGCTCGAGGCTGCCGCCGTTCAAGCCAGCGCGTATACCTTTCACACTGCCCTGCTTGACGATGAACCAGTGTGTCGGCGGCCGCTCATCCGGCGCGAGCAGCTGCTCGCCGTCGGCGTAGTAGCAGAGCTCCAGGCCTGCCAGCAGGGTGTTCATGGCCGGCGCCGTCATCTGCGAGAACGGCGCATGCTCCGCCAGGAAGCTGCGCAAGGCGCCTTGCTGGCCGGTCAGGCTGGGTGCGGGTTGGTGGGCGGTCTCGGGCATGGGCTCATTGTCGGGTGAACACCGCGTAGGACACCAGTTCCAGCACCAAGGCGACACCGGCAAGCCACAACTGACCCAGCTCGAAGCACGCCACCCAGCACGCGAGCGAGAGCAGAAAAAGAAAGACGCCGAGGCAAGCTCGGCGTCTTTCGCTCATGCCCGAACTCTCAGGCCTTGGGGTTCTGGCTCTTGACCACCTGCATGGCGGTGGCAATCAGACCGCTCACATCGCCCAGGTTGGCCGGGACGATCAGGGTGTTATTGGTCTTGGCCAGGTTGGCGAACGCGTTGATGTACTGCTCGGCGACCTTGAGCTGCACCGCATCCATGCCGCCGGCCGACTGGATGGCGGCAGCCACGCGCTGGATGGCGTCCGCATTGGCCGTGGCAATCGCCTGGATGGAGGCGGCCTGACCCTGCGCGTTGTTGATGGCAGCCTGCTTGTCACCTTCGGAACGGGCAATGGCCGCTTCGCGCTCGCCGGTGGCGATGTTGATCTGCTCCATCTTGCGGCCTTCGGAGGCGGCGATCAGCGCGCGCTTTTCACGCTCGGCGGTGATCTGCGCCTGCATGGCGTGCAGGATTTCCTTGGGCGGCGTGAGGTCCTTGATCTCGTAGCGCAGCACCTTCACGCCCCAGTTGGCGGCGGACTCGTCAATGGCGCCCACCACGCTGTGGTTGATGAAGTCGCGCTCCTCGAAGGTCTTGTCCAGCTCCAGCTTGCCGATCACGCTGCGCAGCGTGGTCTGCGCCAGCTGCGTGATGGCCACGATGTAGTTGGACGAGCCATAGCTCGCGCGCATCGGGTCGGTGACCTGGAAGTACAGGATGCCGTCCACCTGCAACTGCGTGTTGTCACGCGTGATGCAGACCTGGCTGGGCACATCCAGCGGGATTTCCTTCAGGCTGTGCTTGTAGGCCACGCGGTCGATGAATGGGATCACGGGCTTCAATCCCGGGGTGAGCGTGGCGTGGTACTTGCCCAGACGCTCCACCACCCAGGCATGCTGCTGCGGCACGATCTTGAAGGTCTTGATGATGAAGACGAAGACCACCGCAAGCAAAACCAGTGCGGTGATGGTGCTGCCAAACTGCTCGATCATGGCGGGTTACCTCCTGCTGAATGTTGATGTGTTCTTTTGATGCATGGGCCTAGCGCGCCGCGGACACCACCAGGGTGTTGCCACGAACGGCAGCAATCACATGCGGGCCGGGTGCCACCGGTTCGCCCGGCTGCAGCTGCACGGTCCACATCGCACCGCGGTACATGACGCGCGCCTGGCGCAGCGCATCCCAGCCTTCCACGACGATCTGGTTGCCGATGTCGATGTTCACATTGGCGTCGGTCTCGGGTGCGTTGGCCTGTGGCTTGCCGAAGCGTGAGCGGCGCAGGATCAGGACACCCACAAAGCCCACCGCAGCCGCCACGACCAGATGCAGGGCGAAGCTGCCGCCGAACAGCGCGGCCGTGCCGCCAGCGGCCAGGGCCACGGCGATGACCAGCATGTAGAAGGTGCCGGTGAAGAGTTCGGCGATCAGCATGGCCAGCGCGCCGATGTACCAAAACCAGTGTTCTTCCATGGTCTGCCCCTTGGTGAAACGATTGAGGGAATTATGCCGGGCGCGTACTCCACAGGCAGGCGTGCGACGAGCCCGCGACTACCCGGTTGAAGGGGCGTGTTCGACGGATGGGCAGCCCATGCACGGGCAAACCCTGAAGCACGGCCCGAAAAGCAAACGGGCGACCTGCCGGTCGCCCGCAGCCTGGGTGCGTGAGCCTTACTTGGCCAGGCCGTGCCAGGTGTCGACCACGGTGTCCGGGTTCAGGGAAATGGACTCGATGCCCTGATCCATGAGCCACTTGGCCAGATCAGGATGATCGCTGGGTCCCTGGCCGCAGATGCCGACGTACTTGCCCGCAGCGCGGCAGCTTTGGATGGCGCGCTCGATCAGCGCGATCACGGCCGGATCTCGCTCGTCAAAGCCCTCGGCCACGAGACCGGAGTCGCGGTCCAGGCCGAGTGTGAGCTGCGTGAGGTCGTTCGAGCCGATCGAAAAGCCGTCGAAGTATTCCAGGAAGGCCTCAGCCAGCAGCGCGTTGGACGGCAGCTCGCACATCATGATGACTTTCAGGCCGTCCTGACCGCGCTTCAGGCCGTGCTTGCCGAGCAGCTCGATCACGCCGGCGGCTTCCTTGGTGGTGCGCACAAACGGGATCATGAGCTCGACGTTGGTCAGGCCCATGTCGTTGCGCACGCGCTTCATCGCCTCGCACTCCATGGCAAAGCATTCGGCAAAGCTCGGCGCGATGTAGCGCGACGCACCGCGGAAACCCAGCATGGGGTTCTCTTCCTCGGGTTCGTAACGGCTGCCGCCGATGAGCTTGCGGTACTCGTTGCTCTTGAAGTCGCTCAAGCGCACGATGACTGGCTTGGGCCAGAAGGCCGCAGCAATCGTGGCCACGCCTTCAGCCAGCTTGTCCACGAAGAAGGCCCGCGGGCTGGCATGGCCGCGCGCCACGCTCTCCACGGCCTTCTTCAGGTCGCCTTCGACATTGGGATAGTCGAGGATGGCCTTCGGATGGACGCCGATGTTGTTGTTGATGATGAACTCGAGACGCGCCAGCCCCACGCCGGCGTTCGGGATCTGCGCGAAGTCGAAGGCCAGCTGCGGGTTCCCCACGTTCATCATGATCTTGACCGGG
>JAIXTA010000164.1 GCA_027484405.1 Burkholderiales bacterium | reverse complement strand
GTGGCGCGGGCATGCGCTGCTCGCTCCAGCTGGCCCAGGCCGGCCTGAATGTGGCCGTGCTGTCCAAGGTCTTCCCGACGCGTTCTCACACCGTGGCTGCCCAGGGCGGCATCGGCGCGAGTCTGGGCAACATGAGCGAGGACAACTGGTACTGGCACATGTTCGACACCGTGAAGGGCTCGGACTATCTCGGCGACCAGGACGCCATCGAGTTCATGTGCCGCGAGGCACCGAAGGTCGTGTACGAACTCGAGCATTTCGGCATGCCCTTCGATCGCAATCCCGACGGCACGATCTACCAGCGCCCCTTCGGCGGCCACACCGCGAACTTCGGTGAAAAGCCTGTTCAGCGCGCGTGCGCTGCGGCCGACCGTACTGGCCACGCACTGCTGCACACGCTGTATCAGCGCAACGTCGCCGCCCGTACCCAGTTCTTCGTGGAATGGATGGCACTCGATCTGATCCGCGATGCGGACGGCGACGTCTGTGGCGTGGTGGCCTACGAGATGGAGACCGGCGAGGTCATGATTCTCGAAGCCAAGATCACGGTCTTTGCCACGGGCGGGGCAGGGCGCATCTGGGCTGCATCGACCAACGCCTTCATCAACACCGGTGACGGCATGGGCATGGCGGCGCGCGCCGGCATCCCGCTGGAAGACATGGAGTTCTGGCAATTTCACCCCACAGGTGTGGCCGGTGCCGGCGTGCTGATCACGGAAGGCGTGCGGGGCGAAGGCGGCATCCTTCGCAACAAGAATGGTGAGCGCTTCATGGAGCGCTATGCGCCCACGCTCAAGGATCTTGCGCCGCGTGACTTCGTGTCGCGTTCGATGGACCAGGAGATCAAGGAAGGACGCGGCTGCGGCCCAAACGGTGACTACATCGAGCTGCATCTGAGCCACCTCGATCCGGACACCATCATCAAGAAACTGCCTTCGATCCGCGAGATCGCGATCAAGTTCGCCAACATTGACCCGATCAAGGACCCAATCCCGGTCGTGCCCACCATTCACTACCAGATGGGTGGCATCCCGACCAACTACTACGGTCAGGTCGTCGCGCCGAAGAACGGCAACCCGAACGCGGTCATCAACGGCCTCTACGCAGTGGGCGAGTGCGCGTGTGTGAGTGTGCACGGTGCAAACCGGCTGGGCACCAACTCCCTGCTGGATCTCGTCGTATTCGGTCGTGCTGCCGGCAACCATATCGTCGAGCAGTTCAAGACGGGCAAGGTGGCGAAGGAGCACAAGGATCTGCCGGCCGATGCGGCCGATCTGCCGATGTCGCGACTTGCCAAGATCGATGGATCGACCTCGGGCGAGAACACCCAGGTCGTGGCGCAGGCCATTCGCGACAACATGCAGAAGCACTGCGGCGTATTCCGTACCAGTGCGCTGCTGTCCGAGGGTGTGGCCAAGATCAATGAGCTGGCCGCAGCCGCGGAGAGCATTCATCTAAAGGACAAGTCCAAGGTCTTCAACACGGCCCGTGTCGAGGCCCTGGAACTTGCCAACCTGGTCGAGACCGCAAAGGCGACGATCGTGTCGGCCGAGGCCCGCAAGGAAAGCCGCGGCGCGCACGCGCACAGTGACTTCCCCGAGCGCGATGACGCCACGTGGATGAAGCACACGCTGTGGTACAGCGAGGGCAATCGCCTCGACTACAAGCCGGTGAACATGAAGCCGCTGACGGTCGAGACCTTCCAGCCCAAGAAGCGCACGTTCTGAGGAGCATCGAATGTCTGCCAATCAATCCAACGAACTGAACGCTGTCGGCGAAGCCGCGGCTGGCAAGCGCGTGGTCAAGTTCAAGGTCTATCGATATGACCCGGACTCCGGCCAGCCGCCGCGCATGGAAGACATCGAAGTCACGCTAGAGCCGACTGACAAGATGCTGCTCGATGCGCTGATGCGCATGAAGCAGACGAGCGACGACTCCGTCTCCTTCCGCCGCTCCTGCCGCGAAGGCGTGTGCGGATCGGACGCGATGAACATCAACGGCAAGAACGGCTTGGCGTGCATCACCAACCTGCGCGACCTGAAGGAGCCGATCGTCCTGAAGCCACTGCCCGGTCTGCCGGTCATCCGCGATCTGATCGTGGACATGACCCAGTTCTTCAAGCAGTACCACTCGGTCAAGCCCTACCTGATCAACGACACCATTCCGCCCGAGAAGGAGCGCCTGCAGTCGCCTGCCGAGCGCGAGGAGCTCGACGGCCTGTACGAGTGCATCCTTTGCGCCTGCTGCTCGACGAGCTGCCCGAGCTTCTGGTGGAACCCGGACAAGTTCGTCGGCCCGGCAGGTCTGCTCCAGGCCTACCGATTCATCGCCGACACGCGCGACCAGGCCACTGCCGAGCGTCTGGACAATCTCGAAGATCCGTACCGTCTGTTCCGCTGCCACACGATCATGAACTGCGTGGACGTGTGCCCCAAGGGCCTCAATCCTACGCGCGCGATCGGCAAGATCAAGGAACTGATGGTACGCCGCACGGTTTGAGTCCTACGTAAGCGTCATGACAGCCGAAGCCCTGAAAGATCACGACCTGGCACGCCTGCGCTGGCGTGCCCGACGTGGTCTGCTTGAGAACGACCTGATCATGGCGCGCTTTTTTGACCGATACGGCAGCACCCTGCTCAAGGCCGAAGTGCAAGCGCTTGAGCGCCTGCTTGAACTGACCGATAACGAATTGCTCGATCTGCTGCTTGCGCGCATGGAGCCAGACGCTGACCTGGCCGGTACCGCCGTGAGTTCGGTGCTCGCCAAGTTGCGCAGCGCCTGAGTTCTCCCCGTCACACGCAAGCCGCAGCCGCCGCGAATACCACTGCACCCAGAACACAAAGGGCCCGTCATGCAACTCTCAGACAAGAAAGCCACGCTGTCCTTCTCCGATGGTTCGCCGTCGGTGGATTTTCCGATCTACAAGGGGACGGTCGGCCCGGATGTCATCGACATCCGCAAGCTCTACGGCTCGACGGGCAAGTTCACCTACGACCCTGGCTTCCTCTCCACGGCTGCCTGCCAGTCGAAGATCACCTACATCGATGGTGACAAGGGCGAGCTGCTGTATCGCGGCTACCCCATCGAGCAGCTTGCGACCAAGTGCGACTTCCTCGAGACCTGCTATCTGATCCTCAACGGCGAGCTGCCCAACGAGAGCCAGCGCAAGGACTTCGTCACCCGTGTCACCCAGCACACGATGGTGCACGAGCAGATGCAGTTCTTCCTGCGCGGTTTCCGTCGTGATGCGCACCCGATGGCCATCCTGACGGGGCTGGTCGGTGCCATGAGCGCCTTCTATCACGACAGCACGGACATCAATAACCCGACGCACCGCGAGATCAGCGCGATTCGCCTGATCGCCAAGATGCCCACGCTGGTCGCCATGGCCTACAAGTACACGATCGGTCAGCCCTTCGTGTATCCGCGCAATGACCTGTCCTATTCGGCCAACTTCATGCGCATGATGTTTGCGGTGCCAGCCGAGGAGTACAAGGTCAATGAGGTGCTGGTCCGCGCACTGGACCGCATCTTCATCCTGCATGCCGATCACGAGCAGAACGCTTCCACGTCCACGGTTCGTCTGTGCGGCTCCTCGGGCACGAACCCCTTTGCAGCCATTGCCGCCGGCGTCGCCTGTCTCTGGGGCCCAGCCCATGGCGGTGCCAATGAGGCCTGCCTGAACATGCTCGAAGACCTGCAAGCCCAGGGCGGGGTGGCCAAGGTCGGCGAATTCATGGAGCAAGTCAAGGACAAGAACTCCGGTGTACGCCTGATGGGCTTTGGCCACCGGGTCTACAAGAACTTCGATCCGCGTGCCAAGCTCATGCAGGAAACCTGCAAGGAAGTGCTGGCCGAACTCGGTCTGGAGAACGACCCGCTTTTCAAGCTGGCCATGGCGCTCGAAAAGATCGCGCTCGAGGATGACTACTTTGTATCGCGCAAGCTCTACCCGAACGTCGACTACTACTCCGGCATCGTGCAGCGCGCACTCGGTATCCCGACGGCGCTATTCACCGGCATCTTCGCGCTGGCCCGCACGGTCGGCTGGATCGCCCAGTGGAACGAGATGCTGTCCGATCCTGAGTACAAGATCGGCCGTCCGCGCCAGCTGTTCTCCGGCTATCCCGCTCGCGACGTCAAGCCGATCGCTGGGCGCTAAAGCCGCTTGAGCCGAGCAGGTACAAGGCCCTCACGGGCAAAGAAAAAGGCCGCGCGAGCGGCCTTTTTCTTTGCCTTTTACTTCTCACAATGCGCGACCCTACCTATACTGCGCACCTTCTTTTCGTTCTTTGCGCAATCCGCAGCGGGGCGTAGTCCCAAAGCGGAAGGGCAATGCAGCCGACCTTGAAACAATGGGCTGCTCCAATCCTGCACCAACCCGCACGAAACGTGCGCTTGAGAGGTGAAGCGTCATGATGCAAGCGTTCCAGCAGAACTCGTATCTGTTCGGCGGCAATGCGCCGTATGTCGAAGAGCTCTACGAGCAGTACCTCAACAATCCCGCCAGCGTTCCCGAGAACTGGCGCGAATACTTCTCCCGCATGCAGCTCGTGCCTGCCGCCGATGGCAGCACGCATACTGCGGATCAGGCCCACGCCCCCGTCGTTGAATCCTTCGCGCAGCGCGCCAAGGCCAATGCCTTCCTGCCGCGTGCAGTGGGTGGCGCCGATGCCGCCGTGGCCCGCAAGCAGGTCCATGTCCAGTCGATCATTGCCGCCTACCGCTTCCTGGGCAGCCGCTGGGCAGACCTCGATCCGCTGCATCGCCAGGAACGTCCGAACATTCCCGAGCTGGAACCCGGCTTCTACGACCTGACCGAAACGGACATGGACCAGACCTTCTCTGCGTCCAATACCTACTTCGGCCAGGAGAACATGACGCTGCGCGAGATCGTCAAGGCCTTGCGCGAAACCTACTGCGGCACGATCGGCGCCGAATTCATGTACATCAGCGATCCGGCGCAGAAGCGCTGGATGCAGCAGCGGCTCGAGAGCATCCGCAGCAAACCGCAGTTCGACACCGAGAAGCGCAAGAGCATCCTGCAGAACGTCACTGCAGCCGAAGGCCTCGAGCGCTACCTGCACACGAAGTACGTTGGCCAGAAGCGCTTCTCCCTTGAGGGCGGTGACAGCTTCATTGCCTCGATGGACGAGGTGATCCAGCGTGCCGGTGAGAAGGGCGTGCAGGAGATCGTGATCGGCATGGCCCACCGCGGCCGCCTCAACGTGCTGGTCAACATCCTGGGCAAGATGCCCAAGGACCTGTTCGCCGAATTCGAAGGCAAGATCGCCGATGACGGCCTGTCGGCGGGCGACGTGAAGTACCACAAGGGCTTTTCCAGCGACGTGAGCACCCCCGGCGGTCCGGTGCACCTGAGCCTGGCCTTCAACCCCTCGCACCTCGAGATCGTGAACCCGGTGGTGGAAGGCAGCGTGCGCGCCCGTCAGGACCGCCGCGGCGACGAACCCGGCCGTCAGGTCATGCCCGTGCTGGTGCATGGCGACGCAGCCTTTGCTGGCCAGGGCGTGGTCATGGAGACCCTGAACCTCGCACAGACGCGCGGCTATGGCACGGGTGGCACCATTCACATCGTCATCAACAACCAGATCGGCTTCACGACCAGTGATCCGCGCGACTCGCGCTCCACGCTGTACTGCTCCGACGTCGTCAAGATGATCGAGGCGCCGGTGCTGCATGTGAACGGTGATGATCCCGAGGCCGTCGTGCTGGCCACGCAGATCGCCGTGGACTTCCGCACCGAGTTCGGCAAGGACGTCGTCAT
>JAIXTA010000014.1 GCA_027484405.1 Burkholderiales bacterium | reverse complement strand
GTCTGAAGTACCCCAATGAATTCGCCCGCCGATCTCCGCTCCATCGACCCGCAACTGGCTGCCCTGAAGGTGCCGCCCCACTCGGTGGAGGCCGAGCAGTCCGTGCTTGGTGGCCTGATGCTGGACAACGGCGCCTGGGACAAGGTGGGCGACCTGATCCGCGAGGACGACTTCTACCGCTTCGATCACCGCCTGATCTGGCAGCACATCGCCAAGCTGATCGAGAAGTCGCGCCCAGCCGACGTCATCACCGTCTACGAAAGCCTGCAGATTGCCGGGCGGGCCGATGAAGCCGGCGGTCTGGCGTATCTGAACGCACTCGCCACCTCCGTACCCTCGGCGGCCAATGTGCGCCGCTATGCCGAGATCGTTCGCGACCGCGCCGTGCTGCGCAAGCTCGTGAATGTGGCCGAGGACATTGCCGGCGCGGCCTACAACCCGCAGGGCAAGGACACCAAGCAGCTGCTCGACGAAGCCGAGAGCCGCGTGTTTGCCATTGCTGAGGAGGGCGCGCGCGGCGCCGCCGGTTTCCACAACCTGCCCGATGTGCTGACCGAGGTGGTCGAGCGCATCGATGAGCTCTACCACCGCAACGACGCCTCCGACATCACCGGCACGCCCAGCGGCTTCGATGACATGGACAAGATGACCTCCGGCCTGCAGCCCGGAGACCTCATCATCGTGGCCGGCCGCCCCTCCATGGGCAAGACCGCCTTCTCGCTGAACATCGGCGAGCACGTCGCCATCCAGGAAGGCCTGCCGGTGGCCGTGTTCTCCATGGAAATGGGCGCCAACCAGCTCGCCATGCGTCTGCTGTCCTCGGTGGGGGCGCTGGACGGCCAGCGCCTGCGCACCGGCCGCCTGCAGCAGGACGACTGGCCCAAGCTCACCCACGCCATCCAGCGCATGCAAGACGCGCAGCTCTTCATCGACGAAACGCCGGCGCTCAACTCCCTGGAGCTGCGCGCCCGCGCACGCCGCCTGGCGCGCCAGTGCGGCAAGCTCGGCCTGATCATCATCGACTACCTGCAGCTCATGTCGGCCAACACCGCCGGCGAGAACCGCGCCACGGAAATCTCCGAGATCTCCCGGTCGCTCAAGGGCCTGGCCAAGGAGCTCAACTGCCCGGTGATTGCGCTGTCGCAGCTCAACCGCAGCCTGGAGCAGCGCCCCAACAAGCGCCCGGTCATGAGCGATCTGCGTGAATCCGGCGCCATCGAGCAGGACGCCGACGTGATCCTCTTCATCTACCGCGACGAGGTCTACAACCCGGACTCGCAGGACAAGGGCACGGCCGAGATCATCATCGGCAAGCAGCGTAACGGGCCGATTGGCACCGTGCGCCTGACCTTCCTGAACCACCTCACGCGCTTTGCCAACTACACCGGTGGCAATGCGCTGTCGTACGGCGAATGACGCGCACAAGCACCGGTGACTGAACTGGTGCCTGAACCAGCGGGCCCGCGCTTCGAGCCCGCGCTCCAGCCGCGCGGCGCCGCGCGAGTTGCAAGCTAAGCTCGCGTCCATGTTGATCCGCTTCCTGCCCGGCAACCAGCGCTTCTTCAAGCTCTTCAGCCAGCATGCCGAACTGGGCGTGCAGGGCTGCCGCGAGCTCCTGCTGCTGCTCACGCACCTGTCCACCGAGCGCGAACTGCGCGCCCAGAACGTCGAGGCCGCCGAAAAGGCCGCCGACCGCATCACCCGCCAGACCATCGAGCTGCTCAAGCGCACCCCCGTGGCGCCCCTGCACCCGGACGCGATCCACAAGCTCATCTCAGTCATGGACGACGTGCTCGATCTGGCCGAAGACACCGCCCAGACCATCTACCTCTACGACATCAAGCGCGTCACGCCCGCCGCCATCCAGCTGGCCGAAATCTGCGTGGCCTGCGCCGAGCGCCTGGAGGAGGCCGTGGGCCTGCTCGTCAGCCGCCGCAACCGCGACGGCATCCTGCGTCTGTGCGAGCAGATCGACAAACTGGAGAGCGACGCCGACCACGTCATGCGCGCCGCCATGAGCCGCCTGTTCCGCGACGAGCCCGACACCCGCGAGCTCATCAAGCTCAAGGCCGTCTACGAGCTGCTCGAACAGATCACCGACAAGGCCGAGGATGTGGCCAACATCATCGAAGGCCTGGTGCTGGAGCGCAGCTGGCGCGGGTGATCCGTCAATTTCGGACGGATTTTCGATGGGATAGAAAATGCGGCTTTCCGCGCATCAGACAAGCGGAAATCCGTGTTTTGGTTTTCAATAATCAATTAAATTCGGCCACTCTGAGCAAGTGCCGCCTTCAACACGGTGAGATTGCCGGCGGGAGGGCAAAAGGCAAGACCTACCCCTATTCCCTTGACCCTATTCCCTCGAAGATGAATTGCCAGCAGAGACGAGTCGCCTGAAAGAACGAAATGGGTGTGGGACGCATGTCTGCCATTTGACGGCTAACGTTAGAGCTGAGCCAAGAGCGAAGGGATGCGCTCTAAGCCCGGACTGAGACTGTGTACGGAGTCCCTCAGGCCGGGCCTACAGTGCCTGCCTTAGCGGGTCAGCTTGAGCGAGGGGTTACGCGTCACTCGCGGCTGTCGCTCGTTACTTTGTCGTCACGTGGAGGCGATGGTAGTTTTTCAAGTAGCTTTGACCAATCAGCAACGCGGCCCGATGTATCCGAGAACCGTTTGAACGAAGGCGCGAGGCGCTCTCCGGCTCGCTTCAAAGAGCGTGAGGCTTTGCCCATCTCAATCGCATGCATGCGCATCGCATTGGAGCCTTCGATGCTGGATCGAGCACCATCGCAGAGGTTTTTCACTTGTAAAGGAAAATCTGGAACGGCTGCAAGCTGATCCGGTTCTTCTGCGAGCCGGCCAAGCAGGTAGTGAATACCGGGTTCTATGCGATCAACAGTGCGAGCGAATTCCCCCGAAACGACTTCCAGGCGCGCAGCCTGTTCATTGAGCTTTGTTGCGGTCAGCTCTGCAATTGCTAAGCGCGCGGAAGCTCCGTCACCGCGCGCATCCGCCTGACGAACACTTGCTGTTGCTTGCGTGTAAACGGCGCTTATGTCTTCGATGATCGATGCTGCCGCAACCATTGTCTGTGTCAGCGACTGAGTCCCCGTCTCCATGTCTGCTAAGAGATCGAGAAAGCCCGGCGCGTCTTCGTCACTTTCCGTCTCAATGATCTCGGCTGATTCTGGCTGACGCGCCTTCTGTTCTAGAAGTGATGCTTCAAACCAGATTCGAGTGGCCGTGACGGGATCGCCGCCGGTGTCAAGGTTTGCGGCTAACGATTTCGCCAGGTCCTTTCTTGCTTGAACGAGGCCCGCTTCAGTCCGTTTGAACATAATTGTTCGGATTGCAGCAACATCGAACGGGAGCCTTCCCTTTTCGCCGATCTGAATCGTCACTCGCCCTGTCGTGTGACGAAGTCCAAGCTCGTACATCACGTTCGGATTGGCTCCAGTCAAATCTGCGATCACGACGGGGCAATCACGAAGCTGCCGAAAGATCTGTTCAGGTATCTCACCTATCTGAGAAATCATGTCAGCGCGAACTGCTTCGAGTCCGAAGGCTGTGCATGCGGGAGCTATCACGTCTTCGAAGACTTGGATTCCTTCCTCGTAGGCTACCCGCGCGATACTTCCGTCATCTGCGTCCTTGTCGCCGATCGGACCGATAACAAAAGCCTTCATTGCAGTTGTGCTGATTGGTGTTTTCATCGTGAGGAGAAGCGAAAACGTGGGTTTGTGACGCCTAACGCCTAAATCAAGCTGACCCGCGAACAAGGTTCGGCTTGAATGAACTGTTAGATGCGCTCGTCAAGCCTGTGCATGAGGAGGCTCGCCAACGAGACGAGGTGCAAAGTCTTGCGGGAGTCTGGGTTTATATTTGCATGGGCCTTAGGATTGCGAATACCGGTCATTGCTCCTGCGTAGATGTGCATGTAGCCCTGCTGCTCATCACGCTCCGATTGTGTAGCCATAACCGTTAAACGTATGACGGGATTCGCTGGCGAGAAAGCGCTGTTCATGAGGCCAGCGCCGTCTGCCTCGCGACCAGTGGCATCAAGATAAAGGCGCTTTACTGCGTCATTGACTTCTTTGAAGCAGGACTCAACCGCGTCACCGTAAAAGCCTTTCTCAAATCGAGGGCGAGCTAGGGCAACAATTCTCGGATGTAACAGCTGCCAGAATGTCTCATTTGGGTCCGGTTGCTCGTCAATACTGGTATGCTCGAGAAGATGACGTATTTCCGGTAGCACGAAGTCTTGAATGCGCGTCAGCGCCTCGGGGGCGTTCCCCTCAAGCGGAATTAGCTCTTGTATTTGCCCGGCCAACTCAGGCCAGCCAAGCTTCCTGCAGAAAAGCGCCAACGCATCTAGCTTGCCGCTCAAGTGAGAGTCGTAAACGCTCTGTGGCTCCGCATCACCGTAGTAGTCATTCAAATTGATTGTGTATGACTCGAGCTCATTAAGTAGGCGGATCAGGGCTTTTGATCTTGCTGAGTTCATCGGAGTGCTCGCGCGCATCTAACTGGATATAGACCGCAAATCTGCAACATAAAATGGCGCTTGCGGCCCGAATCAAGCCCATTGCAGCCCGTAGAGCCGTTGACGGCGTGGCTTACCGTCTAGGTACTGTTTTTGTGATCGGCATTAATCGGAAGGACAAACCCGGCAGGCCATTGAAGTCTATCTGGCTGCTTGATCCAGTGCGAGAGCAGGGCTGGCGCCGGCACGACAGCCTGAGGGACGGTGGGCTCGCGTGTTGCGCCGAGGCCGTGCCTATTCACCAGCCGTTCGGGCAAGAGCGCGGAGCGACCAAGCTGCCGACCGCGACCAGCAGCACCAATGCGTCAATTTCGGCCCAAATTTCTCAGATCCTGAGCATGCCACTTACCGCGCACCAGACAAGCGAGAAGCGGCATTTGGTGTTCTGAAAAAGCATTGTTTTCGGCCAAAAATAGCGAAAACATCCCGCCTCAGCGCCCCCGCGCGTACTTCCACCCCATCTCCGCCAGCGGCCGCGCGGCCTTGCCTGCGGCTACGGCCTGGGCGGAGGAGGCGGTGCCGTCCACCACGCGCTTCATGATGCCCTGCAGGATGCCAGCCAGGCGGAACATGTTGTAGGCCATGTAGAAGCGCATGTGCTCCGGCGCAATCGGCGCGCGGCCGGTGCGCTGGCAGTAGCGCGCCACGTAGTCGCGCTCGCTGGGGATGTTGAGTGCCGCAAGGTCCAGTCCGGCAATGCCGCGGAACTGCCCGGGCGGGATGTGCCAGCTCATGAGGTGGTAGCTGAAATCCGCCATCGGGTCGCCCAGGGTGGACAGCTCCCAGTCCAGCACGGCGAGCACGCGCGGCTCGGTGGGGTGGAAGATCAGGTTGTCGAGGCGGAAGTCGCCATGGACGATGGCCACGCTCTCGCTGGCCGGGATGTTCTGCGGCAGCCAGTCGATGAGCTGGTTCATGGCCTCGATGGTCTCGGTTTCGCTGGCCTTGTACTGCTTGGTCCAGCGGCCGATCTGGCGCTCGAAGTAGTTGCCGGGCTTGCCGTAGTCGGCCAGGCCCACGGCGGCATCGTCCACGCTGTGCAGCGCGGCAATCACGCGGTTCATTTCGTCATAGATCGCCGGCCGTTCCGCGGGCGTCAGGGCCGGCAGGGACTGCTCCCAGAACACGCGGCCGGCCACAAAGCTCATGATGAAGAAGGCGCGGCCAATCACGCTTTCGTCCTCGCACAAAGCCAGCATGCGCGGCACGGGCACGTCGGTGTCCTGCAGGGCCTTCATCACGGCGTATTCGCGCTCGATGGCATGGGCGCTGGGCAGCAGCTTTGCCACCGGGCCGGGCTTGGCGCGCATGACGTAGGTGGCGCCGGGCGTGATGAGCTTGAAGGTGGGGTTGGACTGGCCGCCCTTGAACTGCTCAATGGTCAGTGGCCCGGCAAAGCCCGGCACGTGCTGCGTGAGCCAGGCAGAGAGTGCATCTGTATCAATGCGCTGGTTGTCTGCCAGGGCACGGGTGCCCGAGAACTGTTCGTCGGCGCTGCTCAATGGGAGTCTCCTGAATGCCTCTTGAGGGTGCGGCGCAGTTCCAGAAACTGCGCCAGCAGTTGTTCCATGGTGGTGGAGCGGGTGCGCGTCTGCACCGGGTCCAGCGGGGAATGGTTGCTCATGCGCAGCACCACATCGTGCCGCGCGTGGCCCACGTCCAGTGCATTGATGCAGGCGGGCGCCTGGGCAATGCCGCCCAGGAAGCGCCGCTCGCCCGTGAGCAGCCAGCTGATGATGGCGCGGTTCACACCGCCATGCAGCACCAGCAGGATGACGTCCCAGTCCGGGTCGGCGCGCAGCGCGTCAATGGCGGGCACCACGCGGTCGAACAGCTCGGCCAGGCTCTCGCCACCCAGAAAGCGCTTGTCCAGCATGGGTGCGCCGTCAATCGCGCCGAGGAAGGCTTCGCGCAGGGCGGTGTCGTCCTGGGGCAGGGCCGACAGGCGCCCGCCGCGGATTTCCTGCAGCTCGGGGCGGTGTTCCAGCGTGGCTGCCATGCCGGCGGCATCGAGCACGCGGGTGGCGGTTTCCACCGTGCGTGCCAGGCCGGAGACGATCACGCGGTCAAAGCGCACGCGCGCCTGGGCAAAGGCGCGGCCCGCCGCGTCGGCCTGGGCGCGGCCGTCGGCATTGAGCGGCACGGCCTCCGGGTCTTCGGCGCGCCCGGCGGCGGGGTCGAAATAGGTCACCGCGCCGTGGCGCATGAGGTAGATGCGGCGCCGGTTGGCGTCCTTGGGCGGCAGGGTCGTGCTCACGGCTGGCCCTTGCTGCCCGAACGCAGCGCGGCAATCTGTTCGCGCTGCAGGAAGCGCCGTTCGGCGGCCTGCTGCTCGGCCAGGCCGGCGCCGGCCGCGGCCGCCCACAAGCCGAGCAGGGCTTCGTTCTCAGCCGGGTGCTGAGCCAGGGCCGTGGCCCAATCGATCGCGCTTTGCAGCACGTGGCCGGCGGGCGCGAGCAGATTGACCGCGCCGACCGCGTGCAGGCGGCTGGCGGGCAGGGGGCTGCGGCGCAGCAGCCATTCCTGCGCCAGGGCGGCGGGCAGGGTCTGCTGCAGCAGGCGGGTGATGCCGCCGCCGGGCAGCGGCGCGTGCCACAGGCTGTCGGTGGCGGCCACGCGCATGCTGCAGGCCAGGGCGAGCGGCAGGACAGCCGCGTCAGCATCGCCTTCGAGCACGGCGATGATCGGTCGGGCCGACTGCGCGAGTGCCTCGACCCAGCTGTCGAGCGCGAGCAGGGCGCTCTGACTGGCCGGGGTGTCGGCCGGACCGGCACTCTGGGCGGGCGGGCTCAGAACGAGCAGCGCGGCGCCGATATCCGACTGGGACTGCAAGGTTTCGATCACTTCGAGGCCGGCTGCACAGAGGGTTTCTGGCAGCGGGCCGCCATGGGTGCGGCTCACGGACAAGACCAGGAGCTGGTCGATACGATCAGTGCTCAGGGATGCAGACATGGCGGTCAAGGGGTAGGGGGGCGATGCAGCCCTTGGAGCAGGCATTCGTCGCCGAGACCGGGAGTGTCGCAGACCGCAGCTTCTGGCTGGGCAAGGCGATGCATTGCCGCAGGGTCGACGCCTTGGGTAGGGCCGGGCCTTCGTCGCGTGGCGGGTATTGCGCTCGATTGGTAAGCTTCAGAATTGACGATATATAAACGCTTTGAAACGCTGCAGTCCGACAAAGGAACACGATTGCATCCGTCGCACCCCATTCGGAGTGATATTTCAGGCATAGGCGATCGCCCACGCTTGGGCCGCCTTGTCCGCGCGCTGCTCATCGCCGTGGGCGCAGCAGCCAGCCACCCAGGCTGGGCGGTGTCCGTGGGCGGCCCGGAGGTTCAGTCCAAGATCGGTCAGCCGCTGAAGGTGCGCATTCCGCTGAGCCTGCAGCCTGCCGAGGAGCTCAGTGCCGACTGCCTTCGCGCCATCAATCCGCGCGGTGACGACGCGCCCGCGGTTGTCGGCCCGCGTTTGGCCTTTGACAGCCTGCCGCGCCCCGGCGCGGTGCTGCTTACCACGCGTGCGGCCGTGACTGAACCCGCCGTTCGCTTTGCGCTGCAAGTGGGTTGTGACAGCCCGATCACCAAGGAATTCGTGGTGCTGCTCGAGCTGCCGAGCGCAGACGATGTGCGTGCACCGGCCCTGCCCGCGTTGCCTGTTGCCCAGCCGGAGCCACGTTCTGCCAGTGGTGCTGCAACGCGAACCGAGGACGCGATGGCCAGCGTGCCGGCATCGCGTCGTGCCACCTCGGGTGCGGCCTCGCGCGATCCGTCGCCAGCGCGCCGTGGTCAGGCGGCGCGCTCATCGGAGGGCGTGCCCGCCGCATCGGCCAGTGCGAAGCGGCCGCGGAAGTCGCCACCGGCTGGCCAGGCGTCAGCCCCCGCAGGCGACCAGCTCAGACTGACTGCCGCGACCGAACTGGGGCTTGCAGGCGGCGACTTGAAGCTGTCCAGCGAGCTGCGCATGTCGTCCGTTGCCATGCTCGCGACTGGGGCGGAGGCCGCGCGCGCGGCCGATCCGGCGGCGGCGCAGCGTTTGGCCATCGAGCAGGCGCGACTTGCGGCCTTTCTGCGCGATGAGGACCCTGTCGCGGCCGTGATTGCCAAGGAGAAGGAGCTCGCCGCACGCCTGGGCCAGGTGGGCGGAGAGCTCGAGAAGGCACGGGGAGAGCTGTCGCGCGCAGAGGCCGCCAAGCCCGCAGCGCCAGCGACGCCGAAGCCTGCAGCTGTCGCCCCTGAGCGTGACGAGGACGGGTTTCTGGCGCGCTGGTGGGCGTGGCTGCTTGCGGGCGGTGCAGTTGTACTGGGGGCGCTCTTGATTGCAGTGGCCACGATGCGCCGCAAGCGGCAGACGGAGCAGTGGTGGACTGCGCTGCCGGAGGGCGATTCACCCGAATCCGTATTCGCCGGCCCGGAGTCGGTCGCTCCGCGTCGTCCAGCCGTGCCGGCACCCGTTCCGGCGCCTCATCGGACCGTTCCGATCGCCGCCGCAGCGGGGGCGCCAGCCGCCAAGGAGTTCTTTGAGACATCGACCTTCGAGATGACCCAGGCCGCACAGCGCGAGGTGCTCGCCAAGATGGCCGTCGAAGTCCTGGAGCATCACGACCTGGGCCACGACACGGCGGCCGCACTGAGCCAGGTGACTCAGCCGGATACGGTTCCGTTGAATCCCCAGGTCGATGAACCCACGCGGCACCCTGATGCCCTGGACTTCAGCCCGCCCACGCTGCCGGCGGCCTACATGCAACGTCCGCCCTCCCCAGGCGCTGCCGGCAGCTTTGCCACGGCGGCGCCAACCGCTTCAGCACAGTCCAAGCCGCCTGCGGTCGCCGGGTATGAAAGCGATGCCGGTCCCGGCCATTTTCCGGAGACGGCGCGTGGCGAGCCTCTTGACTTCGATGTGTCGCTTCCGACGGCAGTCGACTTCGACCTCAGTGTGCCCACGCCGCCCGCTGCATCCGCACCGCAGCCGGAGCCTGCCAAGGGCAACGACGTCACGGGCCGGGCCAAAGGCTCACAAGGCAAGGGTTGATATCGGCCGGCGCGCGAAGTACGCGTTTATTTGCGCTCTTTTTGCGTTCTTGCGGTTTGGATGGGCTACCGATACTGCGGCTAGCGGCGGTACTGCGCCGCGTTGATGGCCGTCGTCCATGCCCAAGTCCTCCGAAACCCTTGTCTCTCCCGTGCCGGATCGCTTCCGGGTGGATGCATTGGTCGGTCGCGGTGCGCAGGGTCAGGTTTTGCGGGCGACCGATCTACGCCTAGGTCGGTCGGTCGCGCTCAAGACGGTTCATCCAGGCGCGGACTCCGGGGACGGTCCGAGCCTGATGGACGAAGCGCGCGCGGTTGCCAGGCTGTCGCACCCGAACATTGTTCCCCTGTTCGATGCGATCGAGTCGGCCGGCGAATGCACGCTCGTGTTCGAGTTCGTCGAAGGCGAGACCGTGTCGGCGCTCGTGCGGCGTGAAGGCGCACTGCCGGCCATGCGAGCCTGCCAGATTGCAGTTGACCTTCTGGAGGCGCTGGAACACGCCCACGCGCAAGGCGTCATACACCGCGACGTCAAGCCGGCCAATCTCATGGTGAGCGCAGATGCGCGGACCCGCTTGATGGACTTCGGCGTGGCCTGCGCGAATCTCGATGAGCTGACCCGCGCGAGCGGCGCGATCGGGTCGCCACGCTACATGGCGCCAGAGTGCTTCGACGGCCGATTTTCTGAAGCATCTGATGTGTATGCGGTCGGTGCAGTGCTGTACGAGATGCTCGCCGGCCAGCCGGCCTTCGGTCAGAACTCGATGCCTGCTCTGATGTACGCGATCGCCAATACGGCCCCGCCCGCACTGCTGCCCAGTGATACGCAGGGCATCGACAGCGAGCTGATCGCCATTGTCAGTCGCGCACTGGAAAAAGATGAAGGACTGCGCTTCAACAGCGCAAAGCAGATGCTCGACGCGTTGCGCGGGCAACTCGAGCCGGGCGATGCCACTGTGCCGGAGGAGGATGCGCAGGCACGCGGTGCCCTCAAGGAACTGTTTCGCCGGATGCGCCATCGCACCGACTTCCCCGCGCTTTCCTGCGCCATCCGGGCAGTCAACCGTCTATCCGGATCGGAGTCAGAGAGTGTTGGCAAGCTGTCTGACCTGCTGATGCAGGACATGGCGCTGATGACCAAGCTGCTGCGGCACGTGAACTCCGCGCAGTACAGCCACCTCGGCGGCATCAGCAGCATCTCGCACGCCATCATGATCATGGGTTTTGATACCGTGCGCGCGCTGGCTCTGTCGATGATGCTGCTCGAGCACCTGCCTGACCGGGCGCAGGCTGCCCGACTGCAGCACGAGATGCTCAACAGTCTGCTGGCCGGTGCCATTGGTCGGGAACTGCTTTCGCGCCAGCATCGCCAGATCAAGGAGCAGGCGTTCACCGCCGGGGTCTTTCGAAATCTAGGTGCCGTGCTCGTGCGCTTCTACTTCCCGCAGGAGTCCGAGCGCATTGATGCCCTTGTAGATGCCGGACGAGCCTTTCCCGATGCCTGCGCGCAGGTGCTCGGCGTGACACCACAGCACATCGGCACGCATGCGGCCAAGGGGTGGAACATGCCGGATACGCTGCTCAAGTGCATGATCCCCATGTCGCAGCAGGAGATCGAGCGTTCCGATCGGCGCGACGAGCACCACGCCCTTCGTGTGGCGACCGAGCTGGCCGCCGAACTGCGTGTCATCGCGACCGATCATGATGCGGCGGATCGCGATGCACTCCTCACGCGCCTGAGCAAGAAGTTCCGCAAGGCCTGGCCGGAATCCGAACAGGGACTGAAGCGCGCGGTCGATGCCGCCATGCAGCCTTTCCTTGATGACGCGCAGGCCTTGCGCCTTGACTCAAGCCGCATTCCGGGACGCATTGTCCAGCGCTGGCGTGGTGGCGAAGAGGTCGGCGAAAGTGCGTCCGGCAATCCCAAGCGTGCACTGGACAACACCTTCGTGATCGGCAAGGCCTTCGCTTCCGGCACGGAGCCTTCTGCCACCAACGGCATCAAGCTCACGCAAGTGCCGCCCGCAAAACCTGAGTCCGGGCGGCCAGTCTCTGCGGACCTTGCCAGTACGCGCACCGCAGGTACCCGCGCCGCAGCCGAGCCGCAGGCGGCAAGCATGGAGTCTGCATTGCAGGATGCGCTCGCCCAGATGCGTGCTCAGCCTGCTGGTGCAAGCGTGAGCGACAAGCTGGATACGGTGCTGTCAGCCATGCATCGCACCATGGGATTCAGCCTGAGCGTCATGGCGCTGAAGGACATCCGCACACCATTGATGCGCCCTGTCATTCTTCTTGCCGGTTCAAGCGCGGAGGCTGCAGAGCTCCGACCCCTGTTCGAAGTGGACCTGGAGTCGACCTCAGATCTGTTTGCCTTGCTGGCGCAGCGCAAGACGGATGTCTACATTGCTGACGCCCAGGCAGAGAGCGTGCGCACGCGGATGCCGCGCGGTCTCGCCCAGGGCCGCGGCGTACGCAGTTTCCTGTTCATGAGCCTGAGCCTGGATGGCCGCGTACTGGGCTACATGTACGCGGACTTTGGGGCGCGCACAGCATCGCCGCTGCCGGCAGCCCAGCTTGCGCTGCTCAAGTCCATGCGCGATGAAGCGGTGAGCGCATTCCGCAAGCGCGTGGCCTGATGGCTGCGCTGCTGAGTGTGCGCGACTACGTGCGCACGCTGAACACTGCGTCCGGCAGGGGCCGCTCGGCCAACACCTCTGCCAGCGGCCGGATTTCGCTCGCGCAGCAGTCTTTGCCCTCTAGCGTGGCGAGCCAGTGTTGACATGATTGAGTGGCCAGCAGATCTGCGACCTGGTCGCGCAATGTGAATGCGGCCAGACTGCCTGGCGACTGTCCGAGTTGCCAGTGCTGGTCGATCCAGTCCTGGCGCCCCGTTGCCTCGCAGAACGCACGCCAGAACTTGTGTTCGAGTGCACCCAATGCAAGCCACCGGCCGTCCGCACATCGGTAGATGCCGTAGCAGGGCAGGCCGCCATTGAGCAGACCCAGCCCAGGGGCCGTGTGGGGAACACCCGCCAGTGCGTCGGCGGTAGCCATGGGAGCGGCCAGCCGCATGGCATCGGCCATCGCGACCTCGATGCGGCTGCCTCGGCCTGTGCGCGAGGCGTGGAAAACACCGCACACGGCTGCGAATGCAGCGCTCATCGCACCACCCAATACGTCGGCCCACTGGAAGTTGGGCAAGTCCACGCGTTGGCTCGAGCGCGTCTGTTCGGGCAGATACTCGTGAAGCAGTCCGGCATGGGCGAGGTAGTTGATGTCGTGGCCAGCAGCTTGAGCAAGATCTGATTCACTCGAGTAGCCGAGCACGGACACCTGGACCAGTCGAGGTGCGCGTTCCTGTAGTTGCGCTGCACTCAGCCCAAGGCGATCCAAGACGCCTGGGCGGAAGCTGTCGATCATGACGTCGTACTGATCGATCTCTGCCAGGAGTCTGTCTCGATCGTGCGGAGTCTTGAGGTCAAGCACATGAACTCGCTTGGCGTCATTCAAAAGCTCATAGAACGCGCTGTTGGTGGCACCCTTGCGGCGTACGCCGATGGTGCGCGCGTAGTCGCCTTCACCTGGCGCTTCGACCTTGTCGACAGAAGCTCCCGCGCTTTGCAGATGCCAAGCGGCCAGCGGGCCCGGCAGCAGTCGGGAAAGATCCAGAACGCGTACGCCTTCGAGCAATGGAGTTCGTACGCTCACTGAATGGCTTCCATGTCAGTCTGGACTTGCAGCCATTCCAGCTCGATCTGTTCCAGTTCACGCGCCGTGAATGCCTGATCCTGCGTGAGCTGCGCGATCGCTGATCCGTCCGCAGTCTCGTACAGCACGGGGTCTGCCAGCTTGGCGTTCAGTTCATTGAGTCGAAGCTGCATTTCCGCCATCTTGCGCTCGAGACGGATCGCTCTGCTCGCAAGTGGCTTGCGCAGTTCAGCGAGGCGCGCGCGTTCCTGCGCGGCAAGGCGCCGCTCTTCGCGCGGGTCGACGCGCACTGCTGCGAGGCCGGGTGAGGTGGCGGCGCTGCGATCGTCAGCCTGCTTCCGCTCGGAACTCAGCCAGCTCCGGTACTCGTCGAGATCGCCCTCGTATGCCGTGACCTGGCCGTTGTCGACCAGCCAGAGCTCATCGGCGGTGGCCCGCAGCAGATGGCGGTCGTGCGAAACCAGGATCAGCGTGCCCTCGTACTCTGCCAGCGCGGCCGTCAGGGCTTCGCGTGTTTCGAGGTCGAGGTGGTTGGTCGGTTCGTCCAGGAGCAGCAGGTTGGGGCGGCGATAGACGATCAGCGCCAGTGCGAGTCGTGCCTTCTCGCCCCCCGAGAACGCGCCCACGGTGGCGAGCGCCATGTCACCACGGAAGTGGAAGGTGCCGAGGTGATCGCGCAGCACCTGTTCGCGCGCCTGCGGATCGAGTCGGCGCATATGCGACAGCGGCGAGCCCTCGGCATCCAGCATGTCGAGCTGGTGCTGCGCGAAGTAGCCGATCTGCAGCCACTTGGACGGATGGTATTCGCCGGAAAGCGGCGCAATCTCCTGGGCGATGGTCTTGATCAGGGTGGACTTGCCTGCGCCGTTCAGACCCAGCAGACCGATGCGGGCGCCACCGCGGACGACCAGACGGACTTCGCTGAGCACGGTCTTGTCCGGGTAGCCACAGTTCACGCCGTCGAGCTCCAGCAGGATGTCGGGCGTCCGCTCAGGGGACTCGAATTCGAAGGCCACTGGATTGGCAGCCAGGACTGGGGCGATGCGCTCCATGCGTTCGAGCATCTTCACACGGCTCTGCGCCTGCTTGGCCTTGCTCGCTTTCGCCTTGAACCGTTCGACAAAGCGCTCCAGCTTGGCAACATGCTGCTGCTGGCGGGCGAACGAGGCCTGCTGCTGCGACAGACGCTCCGCACGTGCAGCCTCGAACATCGAGTAGGTACCGCCGTAGCGGTTCAGTCGACCCTGCTCGATATGGACAATTGACTTGACCGAGGCATCGAGGAACTCGCGGTCGTGGCTGATGATGATCGCCAGGCCCGTGTACTGGCCAAGCCACCGTTCGAGCCAGACGATTGCATCGAGGTCGAGGTGGTTGGTGGGCTCATCCAGAAGCAGCATTTCGCTCGGCGCCATCAGGGCGCGTGCGAGGTTGAGTCGCATGCGCCAGCCGCCGGAAAATGATGCCACGGGCTGATCAAGTTCGCCCTGCTTGAAACCCAGTCCAGCGAGCAGGCGCTCTGCCCGGGATCGTGCGGTGTACGCATCGACATCCTGCAGCTCAACCTGGAGGCTGGCGATGCGGGTCTCATCAGTGCAAACTGCGGATTCGTGCAGCAGGCTCCACAGGCGGTGATCGCCCTGGAGCACAAAATCAACAGCAGCATCGGGCAGGCCCGGTGTTTCCTGGGCAACGCTCACGAGGCGCCATGACTTGGGCAGCTCAATGCTGCCCGCATCCAGAGGCGCCTCCCCGCGGATGGCAGCCAGGAGGCTCGATTTGCCCGTGCCGTTGTTGCCGACTAGGCCAATCCGGTCACCGACATGCGCCGTGAGCGTCGCGTTTTCCAGCAGGACCTTTGCGCCGCGGCGCAGTGTGAGACTTTGGATGGACAGCATGGGTCATGTGCCGATTCGCCAGAGCAGCGCACCGGCTTGGAGCCCGCGACGCGCGCATCGCAGGCAGGGGTGGAGCGGCGTGGCACGGGCCGATGCCACGCTCGAAAGCGTCAGGGCAGTCGGTCCTGCGCGATGTGCAAGACAGCGTCGTCACCGGCGGAGGTACTGAGCCAGGTGACCGACATGTCGGGAAACGCGGCCTCAAAGTGACGCCGCTCATGGCCGATCTCGAGCACAAGCTGGCCACCGCGATTCAGGTGGGTTCGTGCACCACGCAGAATCTTGCGAACGAGGTCCATCCCATCCTTGCCGCCAGCCAGCGCCATGGCCGGCTCGTGCTGGAACTCAGGCGGCAGTCGCTGCATCGATTCGGCATTCACATAGGGTGGGTTGCTCAGGATCAGGTCATACCGCTCGCGCGACAACTGACCGAACAGATCGCTCTGGATCAACCGGACACGTTCCGACAAGCCGTAATCGGCCACGTTTCGCGCAGCAACCTTGAGTGCGTCCATCGACAGGTCGATGGCATCGATCTTCGCATTCGGGAACGCGTGGGCTGCCTGGATGGCAATTGCCCCGCTACCGGTGCATAGATCCAGCACGCTCAATTCAGCATCTGGGTCTTCAACCCATGGTGCAAGTCGGTCTGCAAGCAGCTCACCGATGAATGAACGCGGAATGATCACACGTTCGTCGACGTAGAAGCGGTAGCCAAGATGCCACGCTTCATGCGTGAGATAAGGTGCGGGCAGGCGATTGGCCACTCGGCGCTCAAACACTTGGATCAGGGAATTGATTTCCGCGGCCGTCAATCGAGCGTCGAGGAAGGGCTCAAGCTTGTCCAGTGGCAGCGACAAGGTGGAGAGCGTGAGATAAACCGCCTCGTCGTAGGCATTGTCGGTGCCGTGTCCATACGCAACCTTCGCTTCGTTGAAGGTTGTGACACCGAAGCGGATGAGGTCGCGGATGGTCTGGAAGGTTTCGCGTGCCGCGCGTGTCATGCGGTCTCCGTCATGGGTATATGGCCGAGCCGTGTCAGCGTCTTCTCGTAGATTCTCGCAAGAGGCTCCAGATCAGCAACAGCGACATGCTCGTCAATCTTGTGGATGCTGCCATTCGGTGGGCCGAACTCGATCACCTGTGGGCATATCTTGGCAATGAACCGTCCATCGGACGTCCCACCGGTGGTCGACAGCTCGCACGAGCGTCCAGTGACCTCGGCGATGCTTCGTTCAAGCGCCTCGGACAGCGTACCCCGGGGGGTCAGGAATGGCTCGCCGCCCAAGATCCAGTCAAGCTCGTACTCGAGGCCTTCCTGGTCAAGCACGGCATGCACACGCTCGCTGAGTGTCTGCGGTGTGCTCGCAGTGCTGAAGCGGAAGTTGAAATCCACGGTGACGGTCCCGGGGATGACATTACCCGCCCCGGTGCCGCCATGAATGTTGGAAATCTGCCAGGTGGTCGGCGGAAAGAACTCGTTGCCTTCATCCCAGCGGATCTTGCTCAGCGCTGCAATCGCGGGCGCAACCTGATGGATCGGATTTCTTGCAAGGTGCGGATAGGCCACATGGCCTTGGATGCCGCGTACCTGCAGACGGCCCGATAGCGAACCCCGGCGGCCATTCTTGATCGTGTCGCCAAGCAGCGCTGAAGACGTGGGCTCGCCGACGATGCAG
>JAIXTA010000140.1 GCA_027484405.1 Burkholderiales bacterium | reverse complement strand
GCGGCAAGGGCGGTGAGGCCAGCAAGGACGGTGGCAACACCTTCGGCCAGACCCGCATGACCATGGCGCCCGGCCAGTGGATGGACGTATCCGTCTATTCGCGTACCAACCCCGGCCTGACCGATGCCACCCAGGCCATTCCGGCCGGCATGCGCCTGGGGGCCACGCTGGCCCTGCAGGCCCCGCAACCCGCAAGCAGCGAGCCTGCGCCAGCCCCACCGCGCGAGGAAGACACCCGCGAGCCGGAATACCAAAAGCCCAAGGGCAAGCTCATGCTCTATTGGGGCTGCGGCGACACGGTGCGCGCCGGCCAGCCGCGCGTGCTCGACTTTGCCAGCATGACGCCGCAGGACGTGCAGCGCATCATGGTCATGCGCGGCAACACGCCGGCCGGCCCGCGCAGCCAGCCGGGCTTTCCCAGCTGGCCCAGCAAGCCGGACAGTCGCAAGGTGCCCACCGGCGCCCAGCTTGCCGGCGAGAACGCCTTCACCGGCCAGGGCATCGTCGAGGGCTTTCGCTTCAATCTGCCGCCGGCCAATGACTTCATGCCTGCCATCCGCATGGAGCAGGCCAACAACGGCGGCGCCACGGTGCTGAACTGGAACCACATCGAGGTGGCCCGCGGCTACTTCATCAGCGCGTTTGGTGGCAAGGGCGGGGGCCGGGGCGGCATGCCGGGCATGCCCGGCGGCGGTGGCGATGAGGGCGCCGAAGTCATCCTCTGGACCTCGAGCGAGCAGCCGGACATGGGCTGGGGCCTGCAGGACTACCAGCGCCAGGGTGATCTGGACAAGTGGCTCAAGGACAAGGTGCTGCTGCCCGCCGGCAGCACCAGCTGCACCATCCCGCGGGGCGTGTTCGATGGCGCGCAGGGCATGCTGCGCATGATTGCCTACGGCCCGGAGTTCAACACCGCCTTCCCGGCGCGCCCCACGGACGTGAAGGTGCCCTGGGAGCCGCAATGGGCCGCGCGGGTGCGCACCAAGAGCACCTTCATGAGCATGATCGGCGTGGACCCGGGCATGCGCCGCGCGCAGGACGCCCAGCAACAGCAGGAGCAGAAGAAGCCCAGCGCCGTGGACATTCTGCGCGGGGTGCTGGGCCGCTGATCGGGTCAGGCGATGTCAGGCGAGGAGTGGCGCGCTTGCGCTGCGCATCGCTTGCGGCGGATGATGCGTGGGCGCGCCCGCCGGGCGTGCTCCAAGCCTTGCCTGCCAACATGCCGCTCACCACAGACAACCCCGCAGAAGTCCCCGTCCAGGAACAGCTGGAGGCCTACAACGCCCACGATGTGGCGCGCTTTGTGGCCTGCTACACCGAGGACGTACAGATCTACCGCCTGCCGGGCACCGAGCCCGTGATGACCGGCCGCGCGGCGATGGCGGAGCATTACTCGAAGCACCGCTTCAGCATCCCCACGCTGCACGCCGAGCTGGTCAAGCGCATGGTGATGGGCAACAAGGTGATCGACCACGAGCGCATTCACGGCGTGCGCGAGCAGCCCTATGAAGCGGCGGCGATCTACGAGGTGCAGGGCACGCTGATCAAGACGGTCTGGTTCCTGAATGCCGATTGAGCGCTGATTGAGCTCTGATCGAGCGCCAACTTCGCGCCCACCCATGCCCACCGAGCCGCTGTCCGGGCCTCAATCGGCTGCAGGGTCGGCAGCCGGCGTCGGTGTCCAGGGATGCACCACTACCCGGTTGCGGCCGCCGGACTTGGCGGCATAGAGCGCCCGGTCGGCCGTGCCGAAGAGCTGGTCCACGTGCTCGACCGTGCGCGCATCGGCCACGGCCACGCCGAAGCTGGCCGTGATGCGCATTGGCAGACCGTCCGGTGCGCGGAAGATCGCCTGTTCGATGGCGGTGCGCACCCGTTCAGCCATCACGTCGGCCGACTCCGGGCCGAGGTCTGAAGCCAAAGCGATGAATTCCTCACCGCCGTAGCGGGCCAGCAGGTCCGACTGGCGGAACTCTGCCAGCGCAATCTGCGCCAGCTGCAACAGCACGGCGTCGCCCACCGCATGGCCGAAGCGGTCATTGATGGTCTTGAAGTGATCGCAGTCGAACAGCACCAGCGCAATCTGCCAGCCGTGGCGGCGCGCCTGCGCCAGAAGATGGGTGCCGCGCTCATCAAACGCGCGGCGGTTGGCCAGACCGGTGAGCGGGTCGGAGGTGGAGGCGTGCTGCAGCTCGCGGATGAGCGCGCTGCGCTCCTGCGAGGCCTGCTGCTGTTGTTCGCTCAGGGCCTGCACCTCGGCCACGGCGCGCTGCAGGTCGCCCAGCTCGTCGGTGCGGCGTACCGCCGGCAGGCGGCTGACCGACTCGCCGCGCAGCACGCGCCGGATCGCATGCGTGCTCGACAGCAGCGGGCGGATCACCCAGAAGCGGATGGTGAACAGCACCACCAGTTCCACGATCAGGATCAGGCCGGCCAGCGCCAGGTTGATCCACATGCGTTGCCGGGCCTCGGCCACGGCGCGCTCTGCGCCCTCGCGCGCCACCGCAAAGGTGGTGTCGCGCAGCTGCACGATGGAGCGCATTTCCGGCACATAGCGCGCCACGAAGCCGCCGGACTCCAGGCCGTAATTGCCGCTGGCCAGGCCGCGCTGGGTCATGTCGGCAATGAAGGGCAGGCCGGCGCCGAAGTAGCGGCTGTTCAGTTCGAGCATGGCGGCGCGGATGCGCGGGTCCTCACCCATGCGGTGGGTCTTGAGCTGGACATCCAGCAGCTGGGCAAGCTGCAGGATGCGGCCCTCCAGCAGCGGGATGTCGCGCCGCTCGCGCTCGCCCAGCGGGCGCTGCGTGGCCAGGGCGCTGGTGAACTGGGAGCCCAGGCGGCCGGCGTTCTCGCGCAGCTCGGCGCTGTAGCGCGCGGCCACCAGCGGCATGGCCAGATCGGGGTGCGCGCGCTCGGCCGCGCCGGAGAGCAGGGTCACGGCGCTGAAGACCGTGTCGATCACCGCAAACATCTGGTCGATGGGTTCACGCGTCAGGCGGCTGCCGGGCGCGGTGCGGTCGATCTCGGGCAGCTGTGCCACGCGGTCCACATTGGCGCGGGCACGCACCAGCTCCAGGCGCGCGCGATCCAGCAGCTCGGCGGCCCCGGTCGGCGCGGAGGCTGGGTCGGCGTGCAGGGCCTCGAAGGCGCGGGCAAAGGCATCATCGGTGACTTGCCGGGCCTGGTTCAGGCGCTCGCGTCGTGCGGGGTCGGGCGGCACGCGGTCATTGAGCACGGGAATGGTGGGGCCGCGCTCGGCCGAGGCCTTTTCCGCCACCTGCATGGCCAGGTTGGTGAGCTGCATTGCTGCCAGCCCGGCCTCGGCAGAGCGCACCAGACGCCAGTCCTGCACCACCGAACGTGCGGCCATGAGCACCACCAGGCTCAGCAGAATGCAGGTGGACAGCAGGAACAGACGACTCAGGCGCATGCGGGCGTGGGGCGGGGCGCGGCGGGTAGGGCGGGGCTGGTGGCCGTGGCGGGCATGGCGGGCAGGCAGGCATGCCTCGCACGATGCCGATCCGCAGGCGCACCGCGCTGTGGTTTCCCCACGCCGGAAACGGTTACGTCAAGCCATCGAGCATCGTAGACGGCGGCACGGCGCCGGCCCGGTCGATTGTTCGCAGGGTGGCGAACCGCCGGCTGCGGTCTCCATGGAACTGAGGAGGAACGCAGGCCGAGCACCTACCAGCCCAGCAGCGTGGCCACGCCGAGGCCGGCAAACAGCAGGGCGGCCAGCTTGCCGATGGTGCGGGCCGACACGCGCGCGGCAATCGCGCGCCCCAGGAGCGCCGCCGGGGCGATCGCCAGCATCTCGCCCAGCCAGGCGCCGCCGATCACCGCCCACACGTGCTCTGTGCGGGTGCCCAGCAGCACCACGGCCAGCTGGCTCTTGTCACCCAGCTCGGCCAGCGCAAAGCCCAGGGCAGCGCTGGTGAACACGGCCCAGGCGGTCGCGGCGCGCAGCTTGGCCGCGGCGTCCGGGTCCTCGTCCTCGTCGTCCGCGCCGCGCACGAACAGCCACACGGCAAAGGCCAGGAAGAGGCCCGCCGAGATGTAGCGCGTGAGCGTCGGGTCGATCAGATTGGCCGCCGCCGCACCCAGCCAGGCCGCCGGCACCATGAGCACCAGCGCGCCCAGGCCCACGCCGGCCAGCACCGTCCAGGGCCGGTGCGTGCGCGCGGCCAGGGCCATGGCAAAGAGCTGGGTCTTGTCGCCCAGCTCGGCCACAAAGATGGTGGTTGCGGCGGTGATGAAGCTGGCGGCAGCGCCGGCCAAGGCGGGTTCGGTCATGGGAGAGGTCACGGGGCTCTGGAGCTGGAAGCGCGCAGCCGCGCTAGCGGAGGGTGGTGAGGTGTTGGGGCGAGCTGGGTGGGCGAGGGGCTTGACGTGCGTGCGGCGCTACTTGGCTCGCGCCTTGGCGGTTTTGCTTGCCGCTGTGCTTGAAGACTTGGCGGGCTTTTCGCTTGTCTGGCGGGCGTTTCCAGCCATTTTGGTCTGGGAAGCCGCGCCAGTGCTGGATCTGCGTTTTGCGGTTTTGGCTGCCCCGGCAGGCTGTTTGGCGACGGAGGGCGGGGCGGGCGCCTTCTGCAGGCCCTTTTTTGTTGGCTTGCGGGCAGGTGTCTCGCTTGTCTGGAGCGCATCTTCAGCCATTTTGGCCTGGAGAGCCGCACCAGTACTGGGTCTTGCCTTCATTGTCCGGGCGTTGGCGGTCCGGCTCGTGCGCCGGCCGGCTTCGGCGATCTTCTGCGCCACGGGCTTGCGCGCCGGCTTGGCGGCGGCGGTCGCCAGCTCGGGGTCCGGCGTCTTGGGCTTGTGGGTGCACAGGTCGCGCACCTCGCAGCGCCAGCACTCCGGCTTGAGGGCCTTGCACACATAGCGGCCGTGCAGTATCAGCCAGTGGTGGGCGTCGAGCTTGAACTCGGCGGGCACTACCTTCAAGAGCTTCTGCTCCACCACATCCACGTTCTTGCCGGGCGCCAGGCCCAGGCGGTTGCTCACGCGGAAGATGTGCGTGTCCACGGCAATGGTGGGCTCGCCGAAGGCGGTGTTCAGCACCACGTTGGCGGTCTTGCGGCCCACGCCGGGCAGGGCTTCGAGCGCCTCGCGGCTTCGCGGCACCTTGCCGCCATGCTGCTCGATCAGGATCCGGCAGGTCTCGATCGCGTTTTTGGCCTTGTTGCGGTACAGGCCGATGGTCTTCACGTACTCGGTCAGCCCCTCCACGCCCAGCGCAAGCATGGCCTGGGGCGTGCGCGCCACCGGAAACAGCTTGCGCGTGGCCTTGTTCACGCCCACGTCCGTGGCCTGGGCCGAGAGCAGCACGGCAATCAGCAGCTCGAAGGGGCTGCTGTATTCCAGCTCGGTGGTGGGCTTGGGGTTGGCGGCGCGAAAGCGGGTGAAGAGTTCGGCGACGGCGGCGGGCTTCATGGGCTGCATTGTCCCAGAGCGCCGCGGCGCGCTGGCTGCGTGCGGCGGCGGGCCGGCGCGGATGGGCCTGCCAAGCGGTGCGCAGGCTGCAGGCCCGGTGCAGGGCTGCAATCTGTACAAGGCGATGGCCTGAATCCGCTTGTCTGGTGCGGCTTTCCAGCCCGATGCCCTGAAGACGCGCTCCTGGCGCGCGACTTCAGGGGGTGCCTTGCGCAGGGTGGTGCGGGGGGCACACCGGTGGAGGGATCGGGCGGGCGGTGTGGTGGCGCAGCGGCACGGCGCGCCCCTGGCGCGGCTGACGGGGTTGGGACGGACGGAGTGGCGGCAGGCGGCGTACGGACGAACAGCCTAAGGCTTGGCGCCTGCACCGGTACCGCCCGCCTGCCGCCGCTCGCGCGCCCGGGCCAGCGCGGCCTCGATGGCGCTGCGCTTGCGGGCAAGCTCGGCGGCGGGGTCGGCAAATGCCTCGGTCTTGGTGAGTTCGGCCAGATGTTCGAGCTTGTCCTTCGCCTTGGCGGCCAGGCGCTCGTCGTTTTCTTCGCGCTCGCGGATCAGGCGCGCGTTGCGGCTCTCAAAGCGGTGCAGGGCCTGGGCGGCGTCGTGGTCGGTCCAGCCGGTCAGCCCGGGCTTTTCCTCCATCGTGATGCAGTCCACCGGGCAGGGCGCCACGCAGAGGTCGCAGCCCGTGCACAGCGCATCAATCACGCCATGCATCCACTTTGGCGCGCCCACGATCGCATCCACCGGGCAGGCCTGGATGCACAGCGTGCAGCCGATGCAGCGCGCCTCATCAATCACCGCAATCCGCCGCGGGCCTTCAACGCCATTGGCAGGGTTCAGCGGCAGCACCGGGAACCCCGTCACCGCTGCCAGCTTCTCGATCCCCGCTGCACCGCCCGGCGGGCACTGATTGATCTGCGCCTGCCCCGCCGCAATCGCCTCCGCATAGGGCCGACAGCCGGTGTACCCGCACTTGGTGCATTGGGTCATGGGCAGGACGTCGTGGATCTGGTCGGCGAGGGCGCGCATGGCCGAGAGTTTAGAAGGGCGGGGATGCTGGGACTCAGAAGGCTAGATTGGCTCTGGGAGCGGGTCTTCAGGGCAAAGTGGCTGGAGAGGCGCGCGGGACAAGCGGGAAGGCGTGCGGGTGAAAGACTCAAGCCCGTAGGAGCAGCCGTATAGTCGGAAGAGCCAAGCAGAAAGTGCGTCTGTGCCTCCAAACACTCCTCGCCAAAAGAACGTTCAGCAACAAGTGCCGGTCGGGCCACAGCAATCGACCGGCTGCGAATCTCAACTGGACTGGCGATGAAAGCTGCGAGAGAACACAGCGAGCTTGTGAGTTTGATTCATTGGATCGACGAGACAGCGTCAGGAATTGAGCTTCCCGGTGATGAGAGATCGATGCTCGCAGTTGGGTGTTTTGACGTTGCACTCGAGCACCAAGCCGCAATTGCATTGCTGCATTCGAACGAGTTGTATGGCTCCGCACTAGTCCTTCTGCGCTCTGAAACTGAAGCACTGGTACGTGGCCTGTGGCTTCTTCATTGCGCGACGGGCGCTGATATCGAGCGGTTCCATCGCGGCACTGTGAATCAAACATTCGCGGAATTGGTAAAGGCAGTCGAAGCGAAGATTGGCGATGATCTAGGAGTTTTGAGCCGCTTCAAGCAGCGCGCATGGAACGCTATGAATGGTTTCACGCATACAGGATTCGTGCAGGTCGCAAGGCGTCATCGCCCGGGGCTGGTGCAGGAGAACTACGAAGATATTGAGCTCGCACAAGCTCTTGACGCGGCAGGCGTAATTGGAATGGTTGCGGCTGGACAGCTCATTGCAATGTCGTCGCAACCCGACTTACTACGCAAGTTTGTTGAAAGATTGAACTCATTTGGCGCCAAGCGTCAGTAGGCCAGATCAATAGGCCGGCGAGGCTTTGCACGGATCTAGCGAGCCGCTTCTAGCTGCGCCAAAGTGCCCGCATACACCCGGCGCCTCGCCCCACCGATCTCCACCGCCCTGCGCGCAGCCACAAGCGCCCCGTCCCGATCCCCCAACGCCAGCCGTGCTTGCGCCAGGTTGTTCCACGCATCTGCCGCCTTGGGGTGGGCCGTGGTAGCGCGCTGCCAGTGTTCGGCCGCGGCGGCGCGGTCACCCGCTTTCCAAGCGAGGTTGCCCAGGCCCATGAGCGCGACGAGGTCGTTGGGCCAGCGGGCCAGCAGGGCGCGGTAGGCGGTGGCGGCGGCTTGGGCGTCGGTGCGTTCCAGCGCCGCAGCGGCCAGGCCGACCTGGTCTTGCATGGCGGTGTGCGGCAGCTGCCCGGGCGGGGTGATGGCCAGGGCCCAGTAGCCGCTGCGGGCCCATGTGTGCTCGAAGGTGTCGAGCTTCATGACCAGGTTGGGTGTGGTGCCGGAGTGCAGGGTGATCTCGCGCCGCGCGGCGTCGTGGCCGATGACCACGGCGTAGTGCCAGCGGGGCAGGGCGGGCAGAGCGAGGTTCTGCAGGACGATCACGGGCTGGCCGGCGGCAACTTCAGTCAGCAGGGCGGGCAGATTGGGGGGCAGCACGGTGGCGAGCATGCCGGCGCGGCGGGCAGCGGCTTGCAGTTCGATCTGCAGGCTGCCGCCGGCGGCGGGCAGCATCATCTGCGGCGCCAGCGCCTCCGCCGTGACGGCTTTGCCGTGGAACTGCAGCACCATGGCCGTGGCGGCTGGGCCGCATTGCAGTTCGGCCTGGGGAATGAAGGGCACCTGCGCGATCTGTGCGGGTGCCGGTGGCGCGCCTTCGGCCAGCAGGCGGCTGGTCTGCGGGGCGGCGCAGGCCGCGAGCAGCAGCGGGGTGGCGAGGACCAGCGCCAGGCGGAGAAGGGGGCGCAGCATGGTGTTCAGCCGCCTGGAGCCAAACACGCGGTCCGCGTGGCTGGCGGAGGTGAAACGCGCCACAGCGGTGCGGTTGAAGGATCAGGAAGCGCCCGACTCATTCGGTCGGGGAAAAAACAAAACGCCCGACCGCATGCGCGGCCGGGCGTCTGGGGCAGTGCGCTGCGGATCAACGCACCGAGCCCGTGAACGGGAACACCTTGGTCAGGCCGAGGATGTCCGTCACCAGCAGGATGATGAAGACGGTGAAGAGCACGCCCAGGATGTCCGAGGCGCCGGCGGGCATCTGGTCGATCTGGGCGGCAATTCGGGTGGCTTCGTCGTCGGTCAGGGCGTCCACACGGGCTTGCACCTGGCCAATGTCCACACCGCGCTGGGTGAGGGCGGCGCGCACTTCGTCGCGGGCCAGCAGGCTCTTCAAGTGCTCGCGCTGGGCCAGGGTGGCCTGGCTGGCGGCCACGGCTTCGGTGTCGATGAGGCCGGCGGTGGCCGGGGCCTCAGCCGCCTGGGTGGCTTGGGCAAATGCGGCGGGGTTGAACGCAAAGGCAGGCAGGCTGGTACCCAGCACGCAGGTGACGGTGAAGGCGGCGACGGTACGGACGAGGGCAGCGTGCATCTTGATCTCCAGTGTTGTGGCCGGCCGGGGGGCGCTCGGCGCGCGTCCCGGCTGCAGCAGGTGCCGGAAGGCTAAGCGCAGCGCGACGCCGAGGTCAATTGCGCAAATGCTTCCTTTGGCAGCACGCGACAGGGATGGCTGTGTTGTCGCTGACGCGGCTGCTGCACCGAGCCGTGTACGGCCGTGCCGGGCCTGGCTCAGCGTGCAGCACGCATCGCCCGCCTCAGATTGACTGCGCGCGGCCCAAATGCAATTCGCCGAGCACGGTGGCTCGGCGAATCAGGGGCGGGCAAGCAGGCGAAGCTTTTATGCGGGCTGACGCTTCTTGCTGCGGCTCTTGGCCTCGTGCTTGTGCATGAAGTCGCGCACCACGGGGTAGATGATCTCGCGCCAGCGGCGGCCGCTGAAGATGCCGTAGTGACCGGCACCCTGGGCGACGAAATCCTGCTGCATGCTGGCCGGGATACCGGTGCACAGTCCGTGAGCCGCCTGGGTCTGGCCGGGGCCGGAGATATCGTCGAGCTCGCCTTCCACGGTCAGCAGGGCGGTGTCGGTGATGTCCTGGGGGCGCACGCGCTGCGGCTTGCCGCCGAGCATGACGTCCCAGGTGCCCTTGGGCAGGGCATGGTCCTGGAACACGGTCTTGATGGTGGCCAGGTAGTAGTCGGCATCCAGATCGAGCACGGCGTTGTACTCGTCGTAGAACTTGCGGTGGGCCTCGACGTCATCGAGGTCGCCCTTCACCAGATCCTGATAGAAGTCCCAGTGGCTGTTGAAGTGGCGGTCCGGGTTCATGGCCACGAAGCCCGCGTGCTGCAGGAAGCCCGGATACACGCGGCGGCCGACACCGGGGTACTTGTCCGGCACGGTGGCAATCACGTTGGTCTCGAACCAGTTGAAGGGCTTGGTCGTGGCGAGGTTGTTGACCTGCGTGGGGCTGCAGCGCGGGTCGATCGGGCCGCCCATCATGGTCATGCTGATCGGCCGCTTGGCGTCCTTGAGCGTGGACATGATGGACACCGCCGCCATCACCGGCACGGTGGGCTGGCACACGCTCATGACGTGCAGGTTGGGTGCCAGGCGCTGCATGAACTCGATGCAGTAGGCCACGTAGTCATCGAGATGGAAGCGGCCGGCAGACAGCGGCACCATCTTGGCGTCCGCCCAGTCGGTGATGTAGACGTCGAAGTCCGGCAGCATGGCGCGCACGGTGTCGCGCAGCAGCGTGGCGAAGTGGCCGGACAGGGGCGCAAAGATCAGCACCTTGGGCTGGCTCAGGTGCTCGGCATCCAGCTTCTTGAAGCGCAGCACGCGGCAAAACGGCTTGCGCGCGACCACTTCCTCGGCCACCGCGTACTCGACGCCGTCCACCCGGGTGTACTCCAGCCCGAACTGCGGCTTTTCGTATTCCTTGCCCAGGCGGTAGAGCAGCTCGTAGCCCGCTGCCAGCCGCCGGTTGAGCGGGTTGATCAGGAAGGGATTCATGGGGTGGTTGAGCCAGTGCGCCTGCGCCTGGGCGAAGGCCGTGAGCGGATTCAGAATGCTGCGCTGGAACTCGTAGACCTGGTAGAGCATGGTCGGATCCCCTGAAATCGGTATCGGTTTGCGCCGATTATGCGGTGCAGCAATGCAGGCGACAAATCAATGAACCGACGCCGGTACCGCCACTTCAACCTTGACGCATACCGCTTGGCTTGGCGGGTGGCCCTTTTTGATGCTTTTTCGCGCTGCTGCCCAACCTTGCTGCGGATTTGCGATGCGCTTGCGCTGCAGTTTCGGTCTGAACGGCCCGCACATTGCACTCGCATGCCGTGTTTGGAAGCTTCGCCCGCCAGCCTGACACCAGACTTGCTGCGCCGCAGCGTCTACCAGTAATTCTCCAGCGCCAGCTGGCCCGGCGCGCCACGGCGGCTGGTCTTAAGCCCCAGGGTGCCCAGCACCGCACGGGTGTCTTCGACCATCTGCGGGTTGCCGCAGATCATGATGCGGCTGGACTCGGTGCTGAACTTCAGGCCGGCCGCCGCTTCCAGCTCTCCGGTCGAAATCAGGCTCGTGATGCGGCCGGACAGGCACCCGGGCACCGCCTCGCGCGTGACCGTGCGCAGGTAGGTGAGCTTGTGGGCGAACTCGCCGAAGTACTCGTGGGTCTTGAGGGCCTCGATGGTGTCCTGGTAGGCCAGCTCGGCGGCTTCGCGCACGCTGTGCACGAGCACGATGCGCGCAAAGCGCTCCCAGACGGCCGGGTCGTGCAGGATGCTGATGAAGGGAGCGATGCCGGTGCCGGTGGACAGCAGCCAAAGGTCACTGCCGCCCTCGAAGCGATCCGTGGTCATGAAGCCGAAGCTGGTCTTGTCCACCAGCAGACTGTCGCCCACCTTCAGGCGGGACAGTTCACTGGTGAATTCGCCACAGGGTACGACGATCGAATAGAACTCCAGGAACTCATCGTGCGGCGCAGACACCATGCTGTAGGCGCGCCAGACCGGCTTGTCGGCACCGTCCTTCATCACGCCCAGTCGTGCCCACTGGCCTGCGGTGAAGCGATAGCCCGGCGAGCGCGTGCATCTGAAGGAGAACAGATGGGGCGTCCAGGGCTTGATCCAGGTGATCCGCTCTGTGGTGTGCTTCTCGGGACTGCTCATGTGAGGAACGCACGCTGTTCGGCTGGGTGTGGCGGATGCGCACCCGGTAAGGGTGCCTGAAGTGGTTGTGCACCCGGAACGGGTGCCCGTGGCATCACTTCTCGAGGTACTGCAGCTTGTCCTTCACGTCCTTCCACTGGTCTGCGTCGGGCAGGCCGGGCTTCATGCGCGTGATGGAGGGCCACTGGCTCGTGAGCTCGACGTTGAGCTTGATGAAGTGCTGCTGATCAGCCGGGACGTCTTCCTCGGCGTAGATGGCGTTGACCGGGCACTCGGGAATGCACACGGCGCAGTCGATGCACTCGTCCGGGTCGATCACCAGGAAATTCGGCCCCTCGCGAAAGCAGTCCACCGGGCAGACATCCACGCAGTCGGTGTATTTGCACTTGATGCAGGCTTCGGTCACTACATGCGTCATGGGGCGCTCTTGGGATCGTTGCGCGGTGCAGACCGCGTAGGAAAGTTGTCAGGATTGCCGCTCTATTGTATCGAAGGGCTCTAGGCGAAAACCCCGACAGCCCGCACGGAATCGGGGGTAGGCGGTGCTGGCGTACAGGGCGATTGCCTCCGGTCAAGCTATCGACCGTAGCGGCCTTGCGCGATCCGTGGACCAACAACAACAGCGGTGCACATGCAGCCGCCATCAGGGAGACTTCATGCTGAAGCACATGCAGCCTGTACAGGCGCGGCCCGGTCTCGGGTGCGGCCTGCGCGCACCCGCGCCGGACCTTCAACCGGCCCGCAGGTGGCGGGGGCCCGCGATCGGCGCGCTGAGCGCAGCGCTGCTTGCGCTGGCGCCCGCAGCCTGGGCGGGCAGCTTTGCCGGCCCGAGCATCGGCCCGGTGCCGATGGAGTTCTTCCTGTTTGCCGCCGTGCTGCTCTGCGTGGCGCTGTTCCATGACTACACGCTCAAGGTCGCCGTCACGGGCGCCGTGGTGATTGCGCTGTACAAGATCACGTTCTCGCCCTTTCACGCAGGTGCCGGGCTCGCGGGTTTTGCCGGCCACCTCACGCACGAGTGGGTGATGCTGGCCAATCTGCTCGGGCTGCTGCTGGGCTTTGCCATGCTCTCGGTGCACTTCGAGAAGACCGAGATCCCGGCCGTGCTGCCGCGCTTTCTGCCCGACGACTGGAAGGGCGGCTTCGTGCTGCTGATCATGGTCTTCGTGATCTCGGCCTTCCTGGACAACATTGCGGCCGCACTGATCGGCGGCACCCTGGCCGGGGTGGTGTTCAGGCGGCGCCTGCATGTCGGTTATCTGGCGGCCATCGTCGCGGCCTCGAACGCCGGCGGGGCGGGCAGCGTGGTGGGCGACACCACCACGACCATGATGTGGATTGCCGGCGTCTCGCCGCTGGAGGTGCTTGAGGGCTTTGTCGGCTCGGCGGTCGCGCTGGCGATCTTTGGCGTGATCGCAGCACGGCAGCAGCATGCGTTCCAGCCGATTGCCAAGGACGAGATGGCGCATGCGCCGATCGACTGGGCTCGTGTGGGCATCGTGATCTTCATCCTGGTGACCGCCATCGTCGTGAATGTGCTGATCAACACGCGCTTTGCAGCGCATTCGGACCGCTTTCCTTGGCTCGGGGTGGCCGTGTGGGCGGCCATCCTGCTCGCGGCGCCGGTACGGATGCCGTCCTGGGGCGATCTCCCGGCAGCCTTCAAGGGCTCGGTCTTCCTGCTGAGTCTGGTGCTGTGCGCCTCGATGATGCCGGTGGAGAAGCTGCCCGCGGCATCGTGGCAGACAGCCTTCGGTCTGGGCTTCGTGTCTGCGGTGTTCGACAACATTCCGCTCACGGAACTGGCGCTCAAGCAAGGCGGCTATGACTGGGGATTCCTCGCCTTTGCAGTGGGCTTTGGCGGCTCGATGATCTGGTTCGGTTCCAGTGCAGGCGTGGCGCTGTCCAACATGTACCCGCAGGCCAGGAGCGTGGGCGCATGGCTCAAGGGCGGCTGGCACGTGGCGCTGGCGTATGTCGTCGGCTTCATGGTCATGCTGGCCGTGGTGGGTTTCCATCCCGGCAGCACGCCAAAGACGGCTGCGCAGGTATCCGCCGCACCGGTGCCTGCATCCACTCCAGCTCCAGCTTCCCTACGCGCCCAGTGACCCAGACCCAATCGCTCATCGCGCTGACCCGCGCCGTCTTTGACGACCAGATCACCACGCTGTCGCAGCAGTTCGCGCTGCGCAGCAACCAGGGCGACGAGCCGCTGGCCCCCGCCGCCCTGAAGGAGCACGTGGCCGGCGCCACGGCGCTGATTCCTACGGTGGCCGACCGCATCGACGCCACGCTGCTCGACGCGGCTCCGGCTTTGCGCGTGGTCAGCAACATCGGCGTGGGTACGAACAACATCGACATCGCAGCCTGCACAGCGCGCGGCATCGTGGTCACCAACACGCCGGGCGTGCTCACCGAGACCACGGCCGACATGGCCTGGGCCCTGCTCATGGCGGCCGCGCGCCACGTGCCGCAGAGCGAACGATGGCTGCGCGAGGGGCGCTGGGACCGCTGGGCCCTGCAGCAGTGGCTCGGCAAGGACGTGCACGGCGCCACGCTGGGCATCGTCGGCATGGGCACGATCGGCAGCGCAGTGGCGCGCCGGGCCCGTGGCTTCGGCATGAAGATCGTCTACACCAACCGCAGTCGCGCGGCGAACGAGGCCGAGATCGGCGCGAGCTACCTTGCGCTCGACGAGCTGCTGGCGGTCAGCGATTTCATCGTGCTGGTGGTGCCATACTCCCCGGCCACACACCACCTGATCGGCGCAGCGCAGCTGGCGAAGATGAAGCGCGACGCGATCCTGATCAACATCGCCCGCGGCGGCGTGGTGGATGACGCCGCGCTCATTGAGGCGCTGGCGAATAACCGCATCGGCGGCGCGGCACTCGATGTCTTTGAGAACGAGCCGAAGTTCGACCGCCGCTTCCTCGACCTGCCCAATGTGGTGCTCACGCCGCACATCGGATCGGCCAGCCTGGCCACGCGGCGCGCCATGGCGCAGCTGGCGATCGACAACTGCACCGCGGTGCTGCGCGGCGAGCGGGCGCCCAATATCGTGAATCCGGATGTGCTGAAGTAAAACGCGCATCGGGCGCCGCCGCGGCAGCGCCACCTTCCGGACACGACCACAAGGACATCGCTTGCCCATGGCTGACATCGAACTCTCGCGCGAACACCAGCTCACCGACGCCCAGGCCCGCAAGGTCGCCCAGGGCGTGGCCGACGACATGGCCGAGGAGTACGGTCTGGAAAGCGAGTGGGACGGCGACGAGCTGCACTTCTCCCGCGCCGGCGTAAACGGGCGCCTGTCGCTCGAACCCGGCGTGATGAGCATCGAGGTCAGCCTCGGCTTTCTGCTGCGGCCCTTCGCCGGCAAGATCCGCGAGCACATGAGCGCAAACTTCGACAAGCTCCTGGCGGACGCTGCGAAGGGCGGCAAGGCAGCCAAGAGCGCCAAGACGGATGAGGCGGCACCTGCCAAGAAGGCGCCGGCCAAGAAAGCGGCCAAGAAATAGCTGCGGCGGCGCTCGGTACCCGCAAGCGAGAGCCCAGATCCAGCATTCATGACCCTCTTCAGCCCAAAATGGCTGGAAAGCCGCATCAGACAAGCGAGAAGCCTTTGCGATTCGCGGCAGGTTTTGGGGCCACAGATGGCCACAGATGAACACCGATAAACCCTTGAGCTGCGCTCTGCCATTGGCGTCGGTCGAAAGACGAAGTGAGGCGCGTGGCCGCGGCCCTAAGCAATCTGTCTTCTGGGGTTCATCTGTGTCTGTCTGTGGCCCTCTGTGGCTCAAAGCTTTTGATCTGTGGCCCAAGGCCCTTTAGATGCACGCCTACTACAGCGACCGTTTCGTCCTGCCGCTGCCCGAGGGGCACCGCTTCCCGATGGCCAAGTACCGCATGCTGCGCGAGCGGATTGCGGCCGAGCTGCCGCAGGTGCAGCTGCTTGAGCCGCAGGCCGCCAGTGACGGCGTGCTCGCGCTCGCCCACAACCCGCAGTACGTACAGCAGGTCGCCAGCAACAGCCTGCCCCCGCTGGTGCAGCGCGCCATCGGCTTTCCGTGGAGCGAACAGATGGTGGAGCGCTCGCGCCGCTCGGTGGGGGCCACCGTCGACGCGGCGCGAGCGGCCCTGCGAGACGGCCTGGCCTGCAACCTCGCGGGCGGCACGCACCATGCCTTTGCCGAGAAGGGTGGCGGCTTCTGCGTCTTCAACGACGCCGCTGTGGCCGCCCGCCTGATGCAGGCCGAGGCACACCGCAATGGCCGCAAGCACCTGCAGGTGGCCATCATCGACCTCGATGTGCACCAGGGCGACGGCACCGCCAGCATCCTGGCGGGTGACGACTCGATCTTCACGCTCTCCCTGCACGGCGAGAAGAACTACCCGGCGCACAAGCAGTTGAGCGATCTGGACGTGCCGCTGCCCGACGGCACGGACGATGCCGCCTACCTGCATGCACTGGATGCGGCGCTGGCTGAACTGGATGCGCGCTGCCAGCCCGGCTTTGCGATCTACTTGGCCGGCGCAGACCCGCACGAGGGCGACCGGCTCGGTCGACTGAAGCTCACGGTGGACGGGCTGGCCGCGCGTGACGAGCGTGTGTTCCGCTGGCTGCACGAGCGGCGCGTTCCGGCGGCGGTGGCCATGGCTGGGGGCTACAACCAGGCCATCGCAACCACGGTCCAGATCCACTTCAACACCGTGCAGGCAGCGGCGATGTGGAGTGCGCGCTGGTTGGAGCGTGCTGCCGCCTGAGCGGGGCACCCGCCAGCGTCTGCCGCACCGGTCCCGCGGCTGGGCTGTGCAGCGCGTTTCGGCTGCTTAAATCGGGTCAATGTCCCATCTCTCTCCCTCAGGCGCTTCAGCCGACGCCGCCCGCGCGCTGGGCTGGCTCGCGCCGGCTGCGTTCATCTTCATCTGGTCCTCGGGCTATGTGGTGGCCAAAGCGGCCGCGCCCTATGCCGATCCGCTGACCTTTCTGGCGGTGCGCTATGCCGGCGTGGTGCTGCTCATGCTGGCGCTGGCCCTGGCGTTTCGCGCACAGTGGCCCTCGCGCCAGGACATGCTGCACATCGCGATTGCGGGGATCGGCATCCAGGCGATCTACCTGGGCGGGGTGTGGGTGGCCATCCGCCTGGGCATGGCCGCCGGCGTGGCGGCCTTGATCGTGAATCTTCAGCCGGTGCTCGTGGCGGCGCTGGCGCCACTGGTGCACGAGAGCGTGAACCGCCGCCAGTGGCTGGGCGTGGCCCTGGGCTTTGGGGGCGTCGTGCTGGTGGTTTGGCACAAGCTGGCGGGCGCGGCCTTGAGCGCCGGGCCGGTGCTGCTGTGCGTGATGGCGCTCATTGGCATCACGGCCGGCACGCTGTACCAGAAGCGCCGGGTGCCGCACTTTGATCTGCGTACCGGGCAGGTGGTGCAGTTCACCGCCTCGCTGCTGGTGACGCTGCCCTTTGCCTGGGCCTTCGAGCCCATGCGCATCGAATGGAATGCGCAGGTGTTGGCGGCGATGGCCTGGAGCATCGTGGTGCTGACGGCCGGCGGCATCAGCCTGATGTTCTACATGCTGCGTCACGGTCAGGCCACGGCCGTGACCAGCACCATGTACATCGTGCCGTCCGTCACCGCGCTGATGGCCTGGCTGATGTTCGGCGAGACCCTGAACGCCATTGCCGTGGGCGGCATGATCGTGACCCTGGTGGGCGTGTATCTGGTGGTGCGCAAATGAGCCAAACCGAAAGCCAGACCAAGTCCGCGCGGCCGGTGCCGCGAGCACGCAGCGACTTCCGCGCCTTCGTGCCCATCACCACCCGCTGGATGGACAACGACGTCTACGGCCACATCAACAACGTCACGTACTACAGCTTCTTCGACACGGCAGTGAACGGCTGGCTGGTGGAGCAGGGCGCGCTCGATATCGAGGCCAGCCCGGTGATCGGCCTGGTGGTACAGACGCAGTGCGACTACTTCGCGCCCCTGGCCTTTCCGCAGGCCATCGAAGCGGGCTTGCGTGTGGCTCACCTGGGGGCTTCAAGCGTGCGCTATGAAATCGGTATCTTTGCCGCCGGTCACGCGCTCACTGCGGCCCACGGCCATTTCGTGCATGTATATGTGGACCGTTCGAGCCGCCGGCCCGTGCCCCTGCCCGACCTGCTCAGAAGCACACTCACCCGACTGCTGCCCTAGCGTCTTTTCCAGAGCCACAATCCCCATGATCGATACCGTATCCAGCCGCCACGTGGACGCCGCCATCACCTCGCGTCGCTCGATCCGCGCCTTCCTGCCCACCCCGGTGCCGCGCGAGGACATCGAAGCCATCCTGAGCACGGCATCGCGCGCGCCTTCGGGCACCAACACCCAGCCCTGGCAGGTGCATGTGCTGACCGGCGCGGCCCGTCAGCGCCTGGTGGATGCCGTGCTGGCCGTGTGGAACGACCCCGAGCAGCTCAAGCAGCACAGCGAGGAGTACGCCTACTACCCCACGCAATGGACCTCGCCCTACATCGACCGGCGCCGCAAGGTGGGCTGGGATCTCTACGGGCTGCTGCAGATCGGCAAGCAGGACAAGGCGCGCATGCATACCCAGCATGGCCGCAACTTCTGCTTCTTCGACGCCCCGGTGGGCCTGATCTTCACGATCGACCGCAGCATGGCCCAGGGCAGCTGGCTCGACTACGGCATGTTTCTGCAGAACATCATGGTGGCCGCCCGCGGCCGCGGCCTGGACACCTGTCCGCAGGCGGCGTGGACGCAGTTCCATCGCGTGATCGCTCGTGAGCTGAACCTGGCCGACACGCAGATGGTGGTGTGTGGCATGGCGCTGGGGCACGCAGACCCGAGCAAGGTGGAGAACACGCTGGTCACGGAGCGCGAGCCGGTGGCTGGCTTTGCCCGCTTCATCCACGCCTGAGCCCTGCGGCATGCCTTGGAGAAGCGCGTGGGACAAGCGGTTTGGCATGCCCGTCTCGCTTGTCTGGCGCGGTTCTTCAGGCACTTTGGTCTGGAGATGCCCATGAAACGGACGCTTTTTGGACTTTTCGCGGGCCTCATGCTCGCGCTGACTGCACAGGTGCACGCCATGGACAACGCGCAGATCATCCGGCTCTGGGACTTTGCCAATCCCGCGGCGAGCGAGCAGCGCTTTCGCGAGCAGCTTCGGGTGAGCACCGGCAACGACGCGCTCGAGTTGCAGACGCAGATCGCGCGCACCTACAGCCTGCGCGGCCTGTTCACCGAGGCGCATGCGCTGCTCGACACCCTCAAGCCGGCGCTGCCCACGGCCAGCGCCGAGGTGAACGTGCGCTACCTGCTGGAGCGCGGCCGGACCTTCCGCTCGGCCAAGGAGCCGGGCAGGGCGCGTCCGCTGTTCGAGGAGGCCGTGACGCGAGCGCGCGAGGCCGGGCTGGAGTTCCTGGCCATCGACGCGCAGCACATGGTTGCGCTCGTGGCGCCCTATGCGACCGAGCAGCTGAGTCTGAACCGCCAGGCGCTGCAGTGGGCTGAGCAGGCGAAGGAACCCACGGCACGCCGCTGGATCGGCCCGCTGTGGAACAACATCGGCGTGTCCCATCGCCAGGCCGGGCAACTGGCCGAGGCGCTCGACGCCTTCCGCCGCGCCGTGGCGGGCTACGAGCTGCGCCAGGTGCCGGCCGACGTGCGCTTTGCGCACTGGCAGGTGGCACACACCCTGCGCCTGATGGACCAGCACGAGGAGGCGCTCGCCATCCAGCTGCGCCTGGAGCAGGAGGCTGCGGCGGCCGGCGAGCCGGATCCGTATGTTTTCGAGGAACTGGTGGCGCTTTACACCGCACTCGGCCAGGGCGGGCGTGCTGAGCACTACGCCCGCCTGCTGCGCGCCGCACAAGCCCAAAAACAGTGAGCCGCAGCATGAGCACCACAGAACTCTTCGATCTCCCGTTGCGGCATACGACCGGCGAAGGTGGCGTGCGCATCGCCTTCCGCACAGCCGGGCAGGGCGCACCGCTGCTGCTGCTGCACGGCCATCCGCAGACGCATGTGCTGTGGCACAAGGTCTGGGCCGAGCTCACATCACGCTTCACCTGCATCGCGCTCGATCTGCGCGGCTATGGCGACAGCAACAAGCCCGTGGGTGCGCCGCCGCACACGGCCTACAGCAAGCGCACGATGGCGGCGGATGCCGTGGCTGTGATGCGCAGCCTGGGGCACGAGCGCTTTGCCGTGCTGGCGCATGACCGCGGCGCGCGCGTAGCGCACCGGCTCGCGCTGGACCATCCGCAGGCGGTACTGCGCCTGATGCTGCTGGACATCGCCCCCACCCTGGACATGTATCGCGGCACGACCGAGACCTTTGCCCGCCTGTACTACCACTGGTTCTTCCTGATCCAGCCGGCGCCCTATCCGGAGACCCTGATCGGCCAGGACCCGGCCTACTACGTCCGGACGACCATGGCCGGGCGCTTCGGTGCGTCGGGCGAGCGCGGCTTCGGCCCCTTCGATGCGCGGGCGATGGCCGAGTACGAGCGTGCGGCCCGCACACCCGGCTGGGCCCATGCGGTCTGCGAGGACTATCGCGCCGCCGCGACGATCGATCTCGAGCATGACGAAGCCGACCGCAGCGCAGGCCGTCGGATCGAGTGCCCGCTGTCGGTGATCGTGGGCGCCAGCGGCGTGGTGGCGCGGCTGTTCGATGCGCAAGCCCTCTGGGTGCGCCAGGCGCGCCATCTTGAATTTTCGGTCTCGCCGGGCGGCCACTACGTGCCCGAGGAGGCCCCGGCGTTTCTGCTGGAGCGCGCGCTGCCGTTTTTCATGTCGGGCTGAATCGTGTTCGTGAACGGCGTTCGTTGTACGCCGATCACCTGCGACGATCCGCACGCTTGATCAGGGAAAGTCCGTGCAGGTCGGGGCTGATCCGAGCGGGCACAATCGATCCCGTGGGCGCTCGTGCAGGATCTGGCGAAGTGCGCGCCGGCCCGGCTCCCAAGACACCAACACAACATCCCTGGAGACTTCCACGATGAACTTCGTTCGCCGCGCGATCATGCTGGCCTGCGCTGCAGCATTGGGCACTGCCAGCCTCGCCGCCCAGGCTGCCGATCCGTATCCCAACAAGCCTGTGACCATGGTCGTGCCGTTCTCGGCCGGCGGCCCCACGGACAACGTGGCGCGCGCCCTGGCCGAGTCCATGCGCAAGTCGCTCGGCCAGCAGATCGTGGTCGAGAACGTCGGCGGCGCCGGCGGCACCGTCGGTACGAACCGCGTGGCCAAGGCCCAGCCCGACGGCTACACGGTCCTGCTGATGCACATCGGCTTCTCGACGGCGCCGTCCTTGTATCGCAAGCTGGCCTACAACCCCGAGACGGACTTCGAGCCGATCGGCATGGTGGTGGAAGTGCCGATGACCATCGTCGCGCGCTCGGACTTTGCGCCAGCCAACTTCAAGGACTTTGTCGCCCACCTGAAGGCCAACAAGGACAAGCTGAACTTTGCCAACGCCGGCATTGGCTCAGCCTCGCACCTGTGCGGCCTGATGTTCATGAGCTCGATCCAGACCGACATCCAGACCGTGCCGTTCAAGGGCACCTCCGACGCGATGACGGCACTCGTCGGCAAGCAGGTCGACCTGATGTGCGACCAGACCACCAACACCACGGAGCAGATCCGTGCGAACCGGATCAAGGCTTACGCAGTGACTTCATCGGCGCGTGTGGAAACGCTCTCTAGCATCCCCACCACGGCTGAATCCGGCTTCCCCAATCTGCAGGTCGGTGTGTGGCACGGTGTATGGGTGCCGAAGGGCACGCCAAAGCCTGTGATCGACAAGCTGGTGGCGTCGCTGAACGACGGCATGAAGGATGCGGGTTTCCGCGAGCGCATGGCCAAGCTGGGCGCGACGGTGTACCCGGCCAACCGGGCCACGCCGGCTGCGTTGGGCGATCATGTCAAGAAGGAAATCGCGCGCTGGGGCCCGATCATCAAAGCCGCAGGCGTGTACGCCGACTGACTCCCACCCTCGAGCCGCTCGTCAAGCTCCAGCAAAGAGGCCGCATTGCGGCCTCTTTGCTTTCCTGCAACCCGAGCCCTTGGACTGTGCCGGCGCATGCAGCTTTTTTGAGGTCTTCAGCGTCGGCGAGATGCGGATACTGCGCGTTAGACCGTACTTGGAACGCAGGTTGCTAAGTTCGGCTGGGGTTGTGTAGCGGATATGCAGAAGCCACATG
>JAIXTA010000131.1 GCA_027484405.1 Burkholderiales bacterium | reverse complement strand
GGCGGTGCGGCAAGGCGCGATGGTGCGCTCGATCAGTTCGTCGACCAGGCTCTCGAGCTTGGCGCGCGTGAGCTTGATGTTCAGGTGCTTCGGGCCCGAGGCATCGGCCGTGATGTAGGGCAGGTTCAGATCGGTGCTGGCGCTCGAGGACAGCTCGATCTTGGCCTTCTCGGCGGCTTCCTTCAGGCGCTGCAGGGCGAGCACGTCCTTGGAGAGATCGACGCCCTGCTCCTTTTTGAACTCGCCGATGATGTAGTCGATGATGCGCTGGTCGAAGTCTTCGCCACCCAGGAAGGTGTCGCCGTTGGTGGAGAGCACCTCGAACTGCTTCTCGCCGTCCACATCAGCAATCTCAATGATCGAGATGTCGAATGTGCCGCCGCCCAGGTCATACACGGCGATCTTGCGGTCACCCTTCTCGTTCTTGTCCAGGCCGAAGGCCAGCGCAGCGGCCGTGGGCTCGTTGATGATGCGCTTGACTTCCAGGCCCGCAATGCGGCCGGCGTCCTTGGTGGCTTGGCGCTGGGCGTCGTTGAAGTAGGCCGGCACGGTGATCACCGCTTCGGTCACGGGCTCGCCCAGGTAGTCCTCGGCGGTCTTCTTCATCTTGCGCAGCACTTCGGCAGAGATCTGCGGCGGCGCCATCTTCTTGTCGCGCACGCCCACCCAGGCGTCGCCGTTGTCGGCCTGCACGATGGCGTAGGGCATCAGGCTGATGTCCTTCTGCACTTCCTTCTCGGCGTACTTGCGGCCGATCAGGCGCTTGACGGCGTAGAGCGTGTTCTTGGGGTTGGTCACGGCCTGGCGCTTGGCCGGCGCGCCCACGAGCACCTCGCCGTCTTCCATGTAGGCGATGATCGACGGCGTGGTGCGTGCACCCTCGCTGTTCTCGATCACCTTGGGCGCGCCGCCCTCCATGATCGCGACGCAGGAGTTCGTCGTCCCGAGGTCAATGCCGATGATCTTTCCCATGATGTAGTCCCTTGATAGCTCTGATAAACAAAGATGATTCGAACTTGTGGATAACTTGGCCGCTTTCAAGCGGTCTGGACACTGTCCTCGGTCTGCAATTCACTCGCCAGCCGCGCATGCAGGTCAGCCACCACCCCGGCAAAGTGCTCGATGCCCTGCCAGCCGGTGATGCGCCCGAGCTTGCGACCCGCAGCAAAGAAATAGAACGCCGGCACGCCATGCAACCCGAAGCGTCGCCCGAGCGCCGTGTCTGCATACACATTGGCGTGGAACCAGTGCACGCCCAGGGCTTGCAAGCGCTGCGGCGCAATCTGCACTGCCTTCTTGAATTGCTCGCAGTTGAAGCAGTTCTCTCCCCAGAAGTACACGCAGGCCAGATCCGGCGCCCCGGCAAGCGCTGCATCGAAGCCGGTGGCTTGCACCGGTTGCATGGCAAAGCGCTCGAAGAAGTCAGTGGATTCAGCCATGGGGTGCTGCAGGCTTGCCGGTTCAGGCTGGCTTCTGGCCGGAGGACACCGCAACCAGTGCCGGCCGCAGCACGCGATCGGCGATCATTGCGCCCTTCTGCAGGGTACTGACCACGGTGTTGGCCGGCAGCTCGCTGGCCACCATGCTGATGCCCTGATGCAGGTGCGGGTCGAACTTGTCGCCTGCAGCGGGTGCCACTTCCTTGAGGTGATTCTTCTCGAAGGCGCTCTTGAGCTGCTTGAGCGTTGCCTCCACACCTTCGCGCAGCTTGGCTGCGTCGCTGGTGCTGTCGGCCCGCGCCATCTCCAAGCTGTCCTTCACGGGCAGCAGTGAATCGGCAAAGCTCTCGATGCCGAACTTGTGCGCCTTGCTGACCTCATCTGCGCTGCGCCGGCGGATGTTTTCCACCTCGGCACGGGCGCGCAGCAGGGCGTCCTGCTGCTCGGCGATCTTGGCCTGCGCCTCCTGGAGCAGCTGGTTCAGGTCGGCCTCGACTTCGGCATGCGTTTCAGCGCCAAGCGTTGCATTGGTGTCCGGCTCAGAGGCGGCGTGAGAATGTTCGTTGTTGCTCATTGATCTACAAATCGTGGGTCACGAGTGAGTCAGGATCCTGCCTGGCAGCAGGGCGCCACCAGAAGGACCGCCAACAAAACCTGCTTGGATTTGGGGGCATGGCCCTTGAATTCAAGACCGCCTGAAAACAATTTGGGCGCCGAAAACTGCCAGCGCCCGGATGTGCGTCGAGAAGCGGATGAGTCTCTTGCGCTTTCGGCCTTGGCCGATGCATGCACTTGCCGCCCAGTCGCCGAGAGGCACGTACCCAACCCGCAAGGGCTTCAAGTTTACAAGGCTGACACACACGCCGAAGGCCGTTACCACAGGGCGCTGCAGCGCATCGCGTGCGGCCGCACAATGAGCTCGTCCAGCGACTCCACTGAAAAGCACAGCCCATGAACCCGCAAACCCGCCGCGAACACCTGCAATGGATGGCTGGCGCACTGGCCCTCGCCAGCCTTGCGCCCGCACGCAGCCTGGCCCAGCCCGCCAGCGCAAACGTGCGTGACCTGATCTGGACAGACAAGACACGCAACCGAGACGTGCCCGTCCGCCTGCGCATGCCCCCGCAGCCAAGCGGCCCGGTCATCCTGTTCTCCCATGGTCTGGGCGGCAACCTGGACGCCGGGACGGTCTGGGGCGAGGCCTGGGCCGCCGCGGGATACATCGTCATTCACATGCAGCATGCCGGCAGCGACACGCCCTCGGTACGCGCCCAGGGTGCGCGCAGCGCCATGACGCCGGGTGCCGCCGCACAACGTGTGGCCGACGTGCGCTTCCTGCTCGATGAACTGCCTCAGCAGCAGGCCGCCGGGGAACTGCGCGGCGCCGATCTCACTCGCATCGGCCTGTCGGGTCACTCATTTGGTGCATGGACCACCCAGGCCATGGCTGGACAGCAGCTCAACCCGAGCCTGCCGGCTGTACATGAACCGCGCCTTTCGGCGTTCATCGCCTTTTCGCCCAGCGCCGGGCGCGGCCAGACCGACGTTGCTGCGCGCTTCTCGAAGATTCGCGCTCCCTTCTTCGCCCTGACAGGCACCCTGGATGGCGACGTTGCCGGCAACGGCTCCACGCCGGAGAACCGCCAGGCCGTGTTCGAAGGCCTGCCACCCGGAGACAAGTATGAGCTGCTGCTCGCCGAGGCCGACCACATGACCTTTGGGGGTCAGCGCATGTCGCGTGGCGTCAGGCGCGCCCTCGGCCGGGATCGAAAGGCGACCACCGACGAGCTGGAGCCCAGACACCACGCACTGATTGCTTTGCTCACGACACGCTTCTGGGATGCGTACCTGCGCGACCAACAGGCCGCCAAACGTGCGCTGCAGCCGGCGGTCGAAGTGCAGTCGCCAGACCGCTGGCGCACCAAGTAGCGAACGCGTCTCACGGCGATGTCATTGCCGCCGCATCTGCGGCACGATCCTTGCATGACCTTGGTTTGCCCACTGCACCGTGCACCGGTGCAGTGCATTCAATCAGGAGGATTCGCGATGAAGAAGCCCTCTGCCAGCCTGTTGGTTTCTCTTGCGCTGATCGCCTGCACGGCAGGTGCGCTCTGGGTGCTGACCTTCAGCCCCTATGCCCAGCGTTCCGAGCCCCTGCTGAAAGCCGCGGTCTCCCTGGCCAGCCTCTGAGCACGCGCCCGGCGGCTTCAGGGCCGCGCCGCATCACGGGCAAGCGGCAGGCTCAGTGTCACTGCAAAGCCGTCACTGCGTCGCGCGAGCGTCACTTGCCCGCCATGGCGCCGCACAACGCGCTCGACGATCGCCAGCCCCAGACCACTGCCGCTGCCCTCGCGGTGTGCGGGCAGGCGCACAAAGGGCTGGAGCGCCGATTCGATCTGCGCTGCATCCATGCCCGGACCCATGTCGATCACCTCCACCTGGATGTGCCCTTCGATGAGCCTGGCGCGCAATTGAACCGGGGGTGCGCCGTAGCGCTGTGCATTGTCCAGCAGGTTTTGCACCGCACGCTTGAGCAGGACGGCATGGCCGTTCAAGCGCAGGCCCTGCGGCAGCTCGAGTGTCAGTTGTTCAGGAGCCAGCCCGTTGGTGGCGGCAAGGTCTTCGAGCAACGCATTGAGGTCCACGCTGTCGGCCAGCGGCGCGTGATCCAGGCGCACAAAATCGAGAAAGCTGCCCAGCACTTCGTCGGCCTGCTGGACATTGCGCGCGATCCGCTCCCGCGCAGCGGCGTCAGGCAGCATTTCGGCGGCCATGCGGATGCGGGTCAGCGGCGAGCGCAAGTCATGGGATACCCCGGCCAGCATCACATCGCGTTCGCGCTCGGACGCAGCCACGGCATCCATCATCTCGTTGAAGCCTTCCGCCAGGGCCCGGTGCTCGGCCGTGCCCGCCACGCGTGCCCGCACGCTGCGCTCCCCGGCTCGCACGCGGTGCATCACTGCTGCCAGCTCACGGGTCGGCCCCGTCAGCCAGCGCGACAAGCCCCAGGCCAGCGCACCGATGATGGCCACGCACACCACCATCCAAACCAGCATTCGGGCAGGGATCTCCGCGCCCTCGACGGGCGCGCTCACGCCGAGCCAGCGCATGGGCTCGCCGGGGTAGCTCAGCGCCAGCCAGATCACGGCCCGGCCGGATCGCCCGCTGATGCGCAGCTCGGTCAGGGGCACGCCACGCTCGCGCAGTTCCTCGGCCAGTGCCTTGAAGCGCACCGAAAAGTGCGGTACTCGGGAGCGCGGTGCCGGCGGCGGCGTCATGGCCAGCACGACCCGCTCACCCATGGCATCTTCAAGCACCTGCTTGACCGCCTGAAGATCACCGGCAGGCCACTGCTTGAGCGCCGGGGCCCAGCGATCCGCGTAGCTGTCGGCGAAGTTGCGTGCAAGACCCACGCTGACGAGGATCGAGAACGCCACGACGACCGCAAGCACAGCCAGCAACTGCGCGATGAACACGCGCGCCATCAGGCTGGCAAACAGGCGCTTCAGGGGCATGGGAACAACGCGATCTCAGCTGCGCGGCGGTGTGAACACATAGCCTTCACCACGCACGGTTGCAATCAGATCGTGCTCGGGCGCGGCGGCCAGCAGCTTCTTGCGCAGCCGCGCAATCTGCACATCCACCGCACGCGTCAGCGGTTCGTAGTTGCCCGGCTGAACGGCCCGAGTGAGATCCTCGCGGCTCAGGGTCTGGCGCGGTGCATTGGCAAATGCGAGCAGCAGCTTGAACTCGGCACTGGTCAGTTCAATGGTTTCTGGTGCTGCATCGGACGAAGGCGCAAACCGAAGCGTCCGCGCCACCGCATCCAGAGTGAACGGCCCGAACGCGTAGGCCGCAGCCGTGCCTGGCTCATTGCCTACCGCGGTGCGCCGCAGCACGGCGCGGATGCGGGCCAGCAGCTCGCGCGGGTCAAAGGGCTTGGCCACATAGTCGTCCGCACCCAGTTCCAGGCCGAGCACGCGGTCGATCGGATCGCCGCGCGCAGTGAGCATGATCACCGCGGCCTCCATGCCTTGCTGGCGCATGCGCTTGAGAAACTGCATGCCGGTCTCGCCGGGCAGCATGTAGTCGAGCAGGACAAGGTCGATGCCGCCACGCCGCAGCAGGGGCTCGGCCAGCGCCGGCGAGCCGGCCGTGCGCACGGTGAGTGCGTGCCCGGAAAGAAATCCGGCAAGCATCTCGACCAGCTCGCGGTCATCGTCCACCAGCAGCACGGTGGGTTGGGCAGGATCCTGGCTCATGCACAACGAGTGTAGACACGCAGACCACACGAACTGCGGCGATTGCTTCAGCGCTGCAACACAGGCAAGACAAGCTCACAGCGATCAGCGCGCGGAGCGGGCCGGCACCACCGAAGCAGGCAATCGAATTGCCGGCCCGCTCGATACCGCCCGGATGCAGCGGGACGCCCGCTTGTAACCGCAGATGTCCGATTCGCGGGCCACGGCGGGGCTGTGTTTCGCCCTTGAAGCAATTGCAGCGAAACGACATGGCCGACATGCCCAGTCCACGCGTTCCCAGTCCTAAGCTTGGCCCCACAAGATCCATCGCAGCACCCCGGGGTCCAGCCGAAGCACTCCACTCACGCTGAACAAGGAACACATCATGAACTGCTCCGCTCCGACCAAGACCCTCATCGCCCCCTCCCCGCTGGCCCTTGCGCTGGCCGGTGCCATTGCGCTGATCTGCCTGGGTGCAAGCCCCAGCGCCACAGCGCGCGAGCGCTCCGCCCACGCCGAGCGGCCTGCCAAGTTGCAGGCCGGCACCCGGACCACGACGCGCGAGCGCGGCAGCGACGGGCTGGTCGACAGCAGCACCGTCGGACCCAAGGGTGGCACCACGCGCGTGGACCGCTTTCGTGATGCCCAGGGCAATCGTGACGCCAGCGTCACCGGCCCCAAGGGCGGGGTGAGCACCGTAGACCGCTCGCGCGGCAGCGATGGGCTGACCGACAGCACCGTCACCGGCCCGAAGGGCCAGACCACGCAGGTCGACCGTTACCGTGACGCCCAGGGCAATCGCGATGCAACCGTGACGGGCCCCAAGGGCGGGGTGAGCACGGTGGATCGCACCCGTGGCACTGACGGCCTGACCGACCGGACCGTCACCGGGCCCAACGGCCAGAGCAGCACCGTGGATCGCAGCCGAGGCAGCGATGGCGTGGTGGACGCCACCGTCACGCATCGCAATGGCACCACCACTGTCCACGACCGCAGCCGCGGCGCCGACGGGGCGATCGACAGCACCGTGACCGGGCCCAAGGGGGGCGTGACGACCGTGGATCGCGCGCGCGGGGCCGATGGCCTGACCGACCGGACCGTGACCGGCCCCAACGGCGGCGTGACCACCACCGACCGCAGCCGCGGTGGGGATGGGGCGATCGACAGCAGCACCACCGGCCCGCGCGGGGCCCGCCGTGTCGTGGACCGCAGCCGCAATGCGGACGGCACGCAGAACACCACGGTGACCAACACGCCGCCGGCCAAGCCCTGAGGCTGACGTTCGACATCCACTGCAGGCACGGCACCCATGCTCAGTCCTGATCGGATCGTCCAGCGATTCGGCTTCGGTGGGCCAGCGGGCGGTCGCGAGTCCGCCGACTGGCTCGCCGGCCAATTGCAGCCCGCTGCAGTGCGCGCCGAAGGCCGCGGGTTGCGCAGCACTGCCGAGGCCAGCCGCGACTTCCCCCGCTTCCTGCTCAAGGCCGGACTGCTCAACCGCGACGCCCAGGGCTTGGGCCCCGCGAACAGGGCTGAGTCCGCGGCGGGCATGCCCCGAGCTGGCGAGGCCGACGGCCCGGAGCAGAGCAGCGCGGCCCGCAAGACCCTCGAAGGCCTGTTTGCCCAGGAGTTTCTCGACAGCCACCAAGCCGAGGTGAAGGCGCGCCTGGAACGGGCCGCCATCACCGAAACGCCCTTTGCAGAGCGCCTGGTCTGGTTCTGGGCCAACCATTTCACGGTGAGTGCGGCGCGGCCGGTCGCCTACACCCTGGTCGGCCCCTTCGAACGCGATGCGATCCGCCCGCAAGTGATGGGACGCTTTGCCGACATGCTGCTGGCCAGCAGCCGGCATGCGGGCATGCTGGCCTATCTCGACAACCAGCAGTCGATCGGTCCGGACACGCCCGCCGCCACCAAGCCACGCCGCGGTCTGGCGGCCCGCTTCGCGCCCACCGGGCTCAACGAGAACCTGGCGCGCGAGATTCTGGAGCTGCACACCCTGGGCGTGAACGGGGGCTACACGCAGGCTGATGTGACGGAGTTGGCACGCGCCCTCACCGGCTGGCGCTACAGCTATCTGACCGGCCGCTTCCGCTTCGAGGACGACGCGCACGCTGCCGGCGAGCGCACGCTGCTGGGCAAGCGCTACCCGGCCGGCGGCGAAGCCCAGGCCCGGGCCATGCTCGACGACCTGGCGCGCCACCCCGGCACGGCGCGGTTTGTCGCCACCAAGCTGGCGCGCCACTTTCTGGCCGATGATCCACCGGCGGCAGCGGTGCAGGCCCTCGCCGAGCGCTTCCAGCAGACCGATGGCGATCTGGTTGCGGTGTACCGGCGGCTGATCGAACTGGCCACGGGCCTGTCCGCGCTGCCGCCCAAGTTCACGCGGCCTGACGAGCATGTCGTCGCCGTCATGCGCAGCCTAGCCGTACGCAGCATCGACGGCCGCTTGGCCCAAGCGGCGCTGGTCGCCATGGGCATGCCACCCTTCGCAGCACCGTCGCCACAGGGCTGGCCGGATCGGCAGGCGGCCTGGCTGGCGCCCGATGCACTGGCCAAGCGCATCGAGTTCAACCATGCGGCGGCGCAGCTCTGGGGCCGCGGTGCGGACGCCCGGGCGCTGGCCGAGCAGCTGTTCGGCCCACGGCTGTCCACAGCCACGCGCACCGAGCTCGCCCGCGCAGAAAGCCCCGTGCAGGCCCTCACCCTGCTGTGTGCCAGCCCTGAATTTCTCTTCCGGTGACATCCATGGACCGCCGCGACTTCCTGCATCACAGCCTGGCGCTCGGCGTCGCAGCCAGCGCCACGGTCTTCGGCGCACCGGCCCGCGCCGCCCGGCCCGAGGACCCGCGTCTGGTCTTCATGCTCCTGCGCGGCGGGCTGGATGGCCTGTGGGCCGTGCCCGCACTGGGCGATCCCGGCTTTGCTGCTGCCCGCGGCGCGCTGGCCAGCTATCCGGCCAGCCCGCTGCCGCTCGCGGACGGCTTTGCCCTGCACCCGACCCTCGGCGAAATGCACGGGCTGTGGCGCGCCGGTGAATTGGCGGTGCTGCATGCCGTGGCCACGCCTTACCGCGAGCGCTCGCACTTCGATGCGCAGAACCTGCTGGAGACCGGCGGCGCGCAGCCCTTTGCCCTGCGCGATGGCTGGATGAACCGCGCGGCGCAGGTGCTTGCGGGCGGCAGCGGCGGCGCCCACCCGCTCGCCGTTGCGCTGTCGCCGGCCATTCCGCTCGTGCTGCAAGGCGAGGCGACAGTCACCAACTGGTCGGCTGCGCGCCTGTCTGCCTTGCCGGACGACACGCTCGGCCGCCTCGCGCGCATGTACGCCAGTCACCCCGCGCTCGCCGCCTCGCTCACCCAGGCGCGCGAGGCGGCCGAGGTCATGGAGCGTGCCCCGGCCGGGCCCATGCGCAGCAGAGAGATCGCCGAGCGCCTGTCACCGGCCAACGGCGCCCTGCCCGCACTGGCCGCACAGGCCGCGCGCTTTCTTGCCGCGCCGGAGGGCCCGCGTCTGGCCGTCATCGAGTCCAGCGGCTGGGACAGCCATGCCGCACAGGCCATTGCGCAGGCGCAGCTGGCGCGCAATTTGAGCTTGCTGGATCAGGCCCTGGCCCAGCTCAAGCAGCAGCTCGGCCCCGCCTGGTCACGCACCGTCGTGGTGGTGGCCACGGAGTTCGGGCGCACGGTCGCCCCCAATGGCACCGGTGGCACCGACCACGGCAACGGCACAGTTGCCTTCGTGGCGGGCGGCGCGGTGCGCGGCGGCCGCCTGCATGCGGACTGGCCCGGCCTGGCGCCGGCGCAACTGCTCGACGGCCGCGATCTGCGCCCCACCACGGACCTGCGCATGATGCTCGCGAGCCTCCTGGCGGATCACTTGAAAATCGGCAGCACCACCGTGCGGGATCGCGTGCTGCCCGGCGTCAGTCTTTCAGGCGCGTGGTCCGGGCGGCTGATCGCCTAGGATGCAACTCGAACTCGGAATGAAGAATGGCTCTGGGAGCGGATCTTCAGACCAAAATGGCTGGAAAGGCGCACCAGACAAGCGAGAAGGCCTTGGGGAGCTTCTAGAAGCCCCAGCGATGGGGCCAAGCTGCGTGTGAGCAGCGCAGACAGTACGCGTCGAACGACGAGCACCGGAGCACGCACATTGGCCCGCGCAGTCGGTTTCTGGAAGTTCCCCTTGTTGACCCCGCCGCTCGACCCTGCGCGCTGAGCCGGATGTGGCGGCGCGCAGGCAGGCTGAAGTCGAACGCGGCAAGTCAGACTCAAGCCGCCTGTTCGCTGATGTTGCTTGCCCCCACGCGCTGCGCCTCGGTGGCGGTGGTCTTGAGCTGGGCCGCATCGGCGCGGCCGTCGCCCCAGCCCTGCATGTGCCGACGCACGATGCCGGTCAGCGCGTGGATCCAGGGGTCGCTGTCGTTCAGGCAGGGGATGTAGTCGAAGCGCTTGCCACCGGCCTCGAGGAACTCGTGGCGCACCTCGTCATTGATTTCCTCAAGCGTCTCCAGGCAGTCCGACACGAAAGCCGGGCACATCACGGCCACATGCTCGGTCCCACTCCTGGCGAGTTCCACCAGGGTTTCCTGGGTGTAGGGCTTGAGCCATTCGGCCTTGCCGAAGCGCGACTGGAAGCTCACCACCAGCTTGTCGCGCGGCCAGCCCAGACGCTCGGCTACCAGGCGCGCAGTCTTGTAGCACTCGCAGTGGTAGGGGTCGCCCAGCAGCAGGGTGCGCTTGGGCACGCCGTGAAAGCTCATCACCAGCTTCTCGGGCACGCCTTCGCGCTCGAAGTGCCGCCGCACCGAGGCGACCAGCGCATCGATGTAGGCGTCGTCGTCATGCCAGTGCTTCACGAAGCGCACTTCCGGCAGATTGCGCACCTTGAACAGGGCGCGGTTGACCTCGTCGATCACGCTGGCCGTGGTGGTGGCGGAGTACTGCGGGTACATCGGCACCACCAGCAGGCGATCGACGTTCTTCTCGAGCAGGCTGTTCAGTACGCTTTCCACGCTCGGGTTGCCGTAGCGCATGGCCAGCGCCACCTCGGCATGAACACCGGCCTCGCCCAGGTAGCCGCGCAGCAGCTTGGCCTGCTTTTCGCTGTAGACGCGCAGCGGGCTGCCCTGATCCGGGCCGTCGTTCATCCAGATGCTGGCGTACTTACGGGCGCTCTTGGCCGGCCGCACGTTCAGGATGATCCCGTGCAGGATCGGCAGCCAGACCAGGCGCGGAATCTCCACCACCCGTGGATCGCTCAGGAACTGGGCGAGATAGCGGCGCAGCGCAGGCGCCGTGGGCTCGTCCGGCGTGCCCAGTTGCACCAGCAGCACCCCGATGCGCGGCGCCTGACCGTGTTTGTACCCAGGGGGAGGATTGAATTTCATAGTTGAGTGAACTAGGGTTGCCGGATTGTAGGCAGAGGGGTCCGTGAAGACAGGCTCCCTGTCTGGCGACAGCGCGCGAGCGCGACGAATCGCCCCGCTCCTGCAGGACAAACCCTGATCTGCATGCGTCTTGAACCCCTTCTGCACAGAAAGGATGCCGGCTTGCCTGCTGGCCCGAAGCACTGGCAGACCGCGTTGACTGCGGTCATTTTGGCCCTGATGTCGGCCTTGAGCCTTGGCGGCTGCGCGCACCAGCGCCGCATCGACGCGCTCGCCGCCAGCACGCCCGACCCGCTGGTGCGTGCCGTGCTCACCAACTATGACCGCGTCGGTACCCCACCCGACGAGGCCCGCGCGCTGCGCGATGCCCTGCTGCGCGGCCTGGGCGAGCGCCACAATGGCGATGCCGACCTGCTGGCCTATCTGAACGTGGCCTGCGCCACCGAGCCCGGCTGCTTCACCGTGCGCTGGGCCCAGCTCTGGACCGAACTCGAACCCGACAACGGCGCGGCCTGGCTCAGCTTGGCCGATGCGGTCACGCACGCGCCCCAGCCGACCGCCGTGCAAGCCAGCCTGGGCAACGCGCCGGCGCTGCTGGCCAAGGCAGCAGCCAGCCCGCGCTTTGACCTGCGGCAGACGAACATCCTGCGGCGTCTCGAGCAGGCCTTTGCCACACGCCATGCCAGCCGGCTGAACAGCGCCATCGAGGCCTATGGCTGGGCCGCGGCGATCAACCCGCCCGCCGTGAACCTGTGCCTGAGCGGCGACGTGGCCCTCCAGACCGGCTGCGGCCGCCTGGGCGAACTGATGGCCACACGCGCCACCACGGTGATTGATCGCACGGTGGGCCTGGCACTCTGGGAGCGCAACACCCAGGCCGGCGGGCTGGACCTCGACACGGCTGCGGGCCAGCGCTTTGCCCTGGCGCGCGAGCGCATCGAGGCCTGGTCCTGGGCGCTGGCGCGCGATCTGCCGGATCTGCCGCCCCTGAGCCCGGAGGAACGCCGGCGTCTGGTGCTGTGGATCGACAACGTGATGACCGACGGCGAGATCGCCGCGGCCGACGCGCTGCTGGACGCCACCGGCGTCTCGCGCAGCCAGGCCGCCGCCTATCAGCGCGGCACCGTGCGACAGGTCGTGGCGCCGGGGCCGATGCCCAGCCTGCCCCTGCCGCTGCCCGCCAGCAGCCCTAGAGCGGACCGGTCGGGCCAGGTGGAGGCCCGCCCCCCTCGCCAGCCGAGTAGGTGAGCGCGTTGGACAGCAGGCGCGCGGTGATGTCCACCAGCGGCACCACGCGGTCGTAGGCCATGCGCGTGGGGCCGACCACGCCGAGCGTGCCCACCACCTGGCCGTTGACCTTGTAGGGCGCCGCCACCACTGAGACCTCCTCCACGGGCACGAGCTGCGACTCGCCACCGATGAAGATCTGCACGCCCTCGGCATTGCCGCCGGTTTCCAGCAGGCGCAGCAGGCTGGTCTTGCTCTCGAAGACGTCGAACAGCTGGCGCAGGCGCGCCATGTTGGTGGAGAAATCGGCCACATCCAGCAGGCGGCGCTCGCCGCTGATCAGCACCTGCTCCTGATCGTCGCTCATGGCCTGGGAGCCGGCTGCCATGGCCGCCTGCATCAGGGTCTGCACCTCGTCGCGCAGGCTGCCGAGCTCCTGCTTCAGGCGGCCGGCCGCCTCGTCGAAGCTGCTGCCGGCAAAGTGCGTGTTCAGGAAGTTGCCCGCCTCGACCAGCTGCGAGGCACTGAGATCCTGCTCGAGCAGGATCATGCGGTTCTGCACGTCCCCGTCCGGCGTGACGATGATCATCAGCACGCGCCGCTCCCCCAGACGCAGGAACTCCACGTGCTTGAAGACCTGGCTGCGCCGCGGGGTGAGCACCACGCCGGCAAACTGCGACAGGCTGGACAGCAGCTGCGCCGCCGCACTGATGACCTTCTGCGGCGAGGCCGGCTGCAGGTTCTGCTGGATGGTTTCGTTCAGGGCCTGCTGCTCCACGCTTTCGAGCGGCTGCACCGTGAGCATGGTGTCCACGAACAGGCGATAGCCGCGCGGCGTGGGAATACGCCCGGCTGAGGTGTGCGGGCTGACAATCAGCCCGGCCTCTTCCAGATCGCTCATCACGTTGCGAATGGTGGCGGCCGAGAGATCCAGCCCGGACCAGCGAGACAGGGTGCGCGAGCCGACGGGTTGTCCCTCGGCGATGTAGCGTTCGATCAGCGTCTTGAGCAGCAGATGAGATCGGGGGTCCATGGCGAGCGATTGTATGGATTCAGGCCACGGCGGTGCGGCATGGATCACCCGATGCCTGCGCAGACCGAAGGACAACGCGCCACAGCCTGTCGATAGAATCGCCGCCATGCAATCGCTCACCCAGTTCGTGCTCGTCGGCCGCGCCAACACGCCCGGGCTGGGCGACACCCTCACCGCCATCGGCGAATGGCTCCAGGCCCAGGGCGGCCAGGTCAGCATCGACGCCGACAGCGCCGCCTCGCTGGACGTCTGCCGCCTGCCCAAGATCGCGCTGGAAGACGCGCCGGGCCGCGCCCAGGCGGCCATCGTGGTGGGCGGCGACGGCACCCTGCTGGGCGCAGCCCGTGTGCTGGCGCCGCTGGGCGTGCCGCTGATCGGCATCAACCACGGCCGCCTGGGCTTCATGACCGATGTGCCCCTGCGCGACTGGCAGCCGGCTCTGGGCTCGCTGCTGGGCGGCAACTACTCGCTGGAGGCGCGCAGCATGTTCGACTGCCAGGTGCGCCGTGACGGCCACGGCATCTGGTCCGCACTCGCCCTGAACGACGTGGTGGTGCAGCGCGGTGCCGCAGGCGGCATGCTCGAATTCGTGGTGCGCATCGACGGCGACCTGGTCTACCAGCAGCGCGCCGACGCGCTGATCGTCTCCACCCCCACCGGCAGCACGGCCTATGCCATGAGCGCCGGCGGGCCGATGCTGCATCCCTCGCTGGCCGGCATCACCCTGGTGCCGGTGGCGCCGCAGAGCTTGAGCAACCGGCCGATCGTGCTGCCGGCCGACGTGACACTCGACATCGAGGTCGTGGCCGGCAAGGAGATGGCCGCGCATTGCGACATGCAGACCTTCTCCACCCTGGAGCTGGGCGATGTCGTGCGCGTGACCCCGTCGAGCCACCGCCTGCAGCTGCTGCACCCACCCGGCTACGACTACTTCGCCACCCTGCGGCGCAAGCTGCACTGGAACCTCATGCCCAGCTAGGGCGCTTCACTCAAAGCCATGCTGCGCAGTCTGCACCTCACCGACTTTGTGCTCGTCACCGAGGCCGAGATCGACTTCTCGGCCGGTTTTTCCGCGCTCACGGGCGAGACCGGCGCGGGCAAGAGCATCCTGATCGACGCGCTGGGCCTGGTGCTCGGCGGCCGCGGCGATGCCGGCGTGATCCGCGAAGGTGCGTCCAAGACCAGCATTGCGGCGGAATTCGACGTGGATGCGAACGTCGCTGCCTTCCTGGCCGAGCACGAGCTGGACGCTTCCGAATCCGTCCTGCTGCGCCGCGTGATCGACCGCGAGGGCCGCAGCAAGGCCTTCATCAACGGCGCTGCCGTACCTGTCACGCAGCTGCGCGCCCTGGGCGACCTGCTGGTGGACATTCACGGCCAGCACGCCCACCAGCTGCTGCAAAAGCCCGCCGCCCAGCGCAGCCTGCTCGATGCCTTCGGCAAGCTGGAGGTCCCCGTGGCCGAGGTCGCCGAGCGCTGGAAGACCCTGCGCGAGGCCCGCGCCCTGCTCAGCCGCGCCCAGACCGAGCAGGCCAGCCTGGATGCCGAGCGCGAGCGCCTGGCCTGGCAGCTCGATGAGCTCGATCGCCTGGCGCCGCAGGCCGGCGAATGGGCCGAGGTGGAAAGCGAGCACCGCCGCCTGTCGCATGCCGCCGGGCTGATCGAAACCGCGTCATCGGCCCTGAACGCGCTGGAGGAGTCCGATGAACCCATCATCGGCCGGCTGGACAGCCTGCACGGCCGGCTGGCCGCGCAACTGGCGCACGACGCCCGCCTGCAAGGCGCCGTGGATGCGCTGGAAGCCGCCGCCATCCAGGCGCGCGAAGCGGCTCATGCGCTGTCCCACTACTTGAATAGCAGCGATCTGGACCCGCATCGGCTCGAGGAGATCGAGCAGCGCCTGTCTGCCCTGCACGGCACCGCGCGCAAGCTGCGCGTGGACCCCGCCGCGCTGGCCGACCACTGGCAGGCCGCGCGCGACAAGATGGGCGCCCTCGACGCTGCAAGCAACCTGCCGGCGCTGCAAGCCGCCGTCGATGCGGCGCAAAAGGCCTTCGATACCGCCGCCAGGAAGCTATCCACCGAGCGCGCCAAGGCTGCCAGGAAGCTGGCCACCGCCGCCACCGAGGCCATGCAGACCCTGGCCATGCAGGGCGGCCGCTTGGAGATTGCCCTCACACCCGACGAGGCTGCCCCGACCGGCACAGACGCCGTGGAGTTTCTGGTAGCCGGCCATGCCGGCGCCACGCCGCGCGCCCTGGGCAAGGTCGCCTCGGGCGGGGAGCTGTCGCGCATTTCGCTGGCGATTGCCGTCATCGCCTCCACCGCCAACGCCACGCCCACGCTGATCTTTGACGAGGTGGACGCCGGGGTGGGCGGCGCGGTAGCCGAGGTGGTCGGCCGCCTGATGCGCCAGCTCGGCGCCGACCGCCAGGTGCTGGCCGTGACCCACCTGCCCCAGGTGGCCGCACGGGCGCATCAGCAGTTCAAGGTGGAGAAGTTCACCGTGGCCGGCAGCACGCAAAGCGCCATCCGCAGCCTGGGCGCCGCCGACCGGGTGGACGAGATCGCTCGCATGCTGGCCGGCGAGACCATCACCGCCACGAGCAAGAAGCACGCAAAAGAGCTGCTGGCGGCGGATTGAGCGCTCGCGCGGCGTGGCCTGCGCGCACCGCAACGCGCCAGATCAGGCGCAAAAGCCACCCCGAATGAGAATGAGCACTGGCCGAAGAAGCGCACCAGCGCTCATTTAGATCATTTTCGGCCGCGTTTAGTGAGCCACCCAAACATGCCAAGATTCGCACAGGGCAAGCGGTAAACGGCCGACTGACTCATTCAAAAAGAGTCAATATCGGCCAACCAATCAGCCCTGCTTGCGGTGCGGGCAGTCGGTCCGTGCGCAGTTGGCGTAGAGCGAGAGCGAATGCTCCACGAGCTTGAAGCCCCGCTCGGCGGCCACCGCGTCCTGGCGCTGCTCGATGCCGGCGTCGTAGAACTCCTCCACGTGGCCGCAATCGAGGCAGACGATGTGGTCATGGTGGCTGCCCTCGTTGAGTTCGAAGACCGCCTTGCCACTTTCGAAGTGGTTGCGCTTCAGGAGCCCGGCCTGCTCAAACTGCGTGAGCACGCGGTAGACCGTGGCCAGGCCCACGTCGCCCTGCTCGGCCAGCAGCAGCTTGTAGACGTCTTCCGCGCTCAGGTGACGCTGCGGGCTCTTGTGAAACACCTCCAGCACCTTCATGCGCGGCAAAGTGGCCTTGAGGCCCATCTCTTTGAGGTTCTGGCTGGAGTTCGGCATGGTGGGGGCTTCGACAGGAGGGCGAACGTGGCCGGCTGGGCGGCGGGCTCCGCGGTGCATCTGCGCCCGGCCGCAGGCCGGCCGGCGCCTGAATGCGAACGAAGTGCGTTCAGAGGGTGACCTATGATACGGCCCGATCTGCCGCAGGCGCTCGGGCACCACCCGGCCCGCACCGCGCGGCGCCCTCCCAGCCCCCTGGCAACGCGTGCCGAGCTCACCGCTCAGGCTGCGTTCAAGGTGCAACACCGCTTCATGGCCCGCCTCATGTCTTCTGCTCTGCGCCCCCTGTCGTTCATCGCCGCTGGCTTCGCATTGGTGCTCGCCACCGGCTGCAGCGTCTACCGCCCCGACATCCAGCAGGGCAACCTGATCACCAGCGAGCAGGTCGCCCAGCTCAAGGAAGGCATGACCCGCCTGCAGGTGCAGGCCCTGCTCGGCTCGCCGCTCTTGCGCTCCGACCTGCATGCCAACCGCTGGGACTACGGCTTTGCCATGCGCAAGCGCGGCGAGGTGACCGAGATGCGCCGCTTCACCCTGTTCTTTGACGGCGACAGGCTGATCAAGTGGCAGGGCGACCCCCAGCCCACCGCCACCGAGGCACTCAAGATTTCCGCCCTTCCGGCTGCCCGCGGAGCCTGAGCATGGCGGGCAGCTCTGTGGGCGCTGTGACGCGGATTGCGATTGCCGGCGCCAGCGGCCGCATGGGCCGCATGCTGATTGACGCGGCCTTGGCCGATCCGCAGGTGGCCCTCACCGCCCTGCTCGACCGCGCCGACAGCCCTGCCCTAGGCACCGTGCCCACCGGCACCACGATTGCAATCACCGCCGACGTGCCCGCCGCGCTGGCGGAGAGCGACGTGCTGATCGACTTCACCCGCCCCGAAGGCACGCTCGCCCACCTGGCCGCCTGCGTGGCCGCGGGCAAGGCCATCGTGATCGGCACCACCGGCTTCGATGCCGCCGGCAAGGCCGCCATCGCCCAGGCTGCACAGACCATCCCGGTCGTGTTTGCCCCCAACATGAGCGTGGGCGTGAACGTCGTCTTCAAGCTGCTCGAACTCGCCACCCAGGCGCTGGGCGACCAGTACGACGTCGAAATTTTCGAAGCCCACCACGGCAAGAAGGTGGACGCCCCCTCCGGTACCGCGCTTGGCATGGGCGAGGCCGTCGCCCGCGCCCGCGGCGTCAAGCTCGACGAGGTGGCCGACTGGGCCCGCCACGGCCACACTGGCGAGCGCAAGGCCGGGCAAATCGGCTTTTCAGTCGTGCGCGGCGGCGACGTGATCGGCGACCACACCGCCTTTTTCCTCGGCACCGGCGAACGGGTGGAGATCAGCCACCGCAGCAGCAGCCGCAACGGCTATGCGCAGGGCTCAGTGCGGGCCGCCAAATGGCTCGGCGGGAAGTCCGCCGGGTTGTTTGATATGCAGGATGTGTTGGGCTTGAAGCACTGACGCTTCCTGCGCGCGCGTCGCTCGGCCTGCGGGTACGTCGCTTAAGGCGATGGTGCCTTCCGCCATCAATCTCGCATCGGGCACAGGAAGATTTCTTCGACCACCAACGGCGCCCCCTGCCGAATGAACAGGGACCGCCGCGAAGGCAGCCCGCCCACGCCCTTGTAGCGCTCCACCCGGAATACGCGCGGTGAACGGGCGACGATCGGGTCAGCGAAGAGCACCTCACCCATCGGCCGGCGCTGCAGGCGAGGCAGGTAGCGCCAGGGACCCTTGAGGTGGCGGGCGGCGGTGGCGGAGCGCGCGGCGATCATCGGCACGCCATCCACATGCAGTTCGATGCGCCGCACCCACACGCGGCGCCGCGCGCCCAGGGTGCGCCGTTCCTGCGCAGTGGCGCTGGCCAAGCCCACCTCGATCAGCTTGACCGTGAGCCTGCCCAGTTTGCGCAGGTGCGCGGTGAGCGATTCGATGCGCGCCACCTCCGGGTGCAGGGTGTGGCGCCGCCAACCATCGGCCAGCAGCCGCGCCATGGCCTCACGCCGAGTGAACAGGTGGCGCAGCTTGCCCGTGGGCTTGAGCGACCGCAGGCGGACGGGGTGGTTGGCAAAGCGCATCAGGCGCGCCCACTCCAGGAGAAAAGAGGCTTCTCGCAGTATCCATGCGGGTTTCCAACCCAAAATGGCTGGAGAGCCTTGTGGGACAAGCGGAAAGCCTTTCGGATGCTCAAGCCTTCAGCACCGAATCGCCGCCCAGATAGGGCCGCAGCACCTCGGGCACCACCACGCTGCCGTCGGCCTGCTGGTAGTTCTCCAGCACGGCCACCAGCGTGCGGCCCACGGCCAGGCCCGAGCCGTTCAAGGTGTGCACCAGCTCGGTCTTGCCCTGGGCGTTCTTGAAGCGGGCCTGCATGCGGCGGGCCTGGAAGGCTTCGCAGTTGCTGCAGCTGCTGATTTCGCGGTAGGTGTTCTGCGCCGGCAGCCAGACTTCGAGGTCGTAGGTCTTGCTGCTGCCAAAGCCCATGTCGCCTGTGCAGAGCAGCATGACGCGATACGGCAGGCCGAGCTTCTTCAGGATGTTCTCGGCGTGGCTGGTCATCTCCTCGAGCGCGGCATAGCTGTCTTCCGGGCGCTCGATGCGCACCATCTCGACCTTGTCGAACTGGTGCTGGCGGATCATGCCGCGCGTGTCGCGGCCGTAGCTGCCGGCCTCGCTGCGGAAACACGGGCTGTGCGCGGTGAGCTTGAAGGGCAGGTCGGCAGCGTTGAGCATCTCGCCGCG
>JAIXTA010000152.1 GCA_027484405.1 Burkholderiales bacterium | reverse complement strand
GGTGGCAGCAACCTCGTGAAACTCGGCCGCCTTTTCGTGCAGCTGCACCGGATTGCCAATGGGCGCGGGCTTGGAGGTCGCGGGCTGGGGCGTGCTGGGTGACATGGTCATGGAATGCTCCGAGTGATGGATCCAGGGTGGGAGGACAGGCCGGCATCACGCTTGGGTGCCGGTCATGCACACTAACCCTCCGTGTCGGGCGGGTCTGTACGCAGACGTACCCTGCGCGTGGCCCAGCGCTGCATCGCGCAGTGCCTGTTCCGGCCGTCAGGTTGCTACACCACCGGGCAGGAGACGGTCGTATTCGCGCTTGACCACCTGATAGCACTCGCAGGTTCGCTTCTCGAGACCGCAGCGGTCCAGGATGGTGATGTGCCCGCGGGCATAGCGAATGAGTCCGGCACGCTGCAGCTTGAGCGCACTTTCCGTCACCCCTTCACGGCGCACGCCCAACATGTTCGCAATCAGCTCCTGGGTCATCACGAGCTCGTCGCCGCGCAGGCGGTCCAGGCTCAGCAGCAGCCAGCGGCAGAGCTGCTGATCCAGTGAGTGGTGGCGGTTGCACACTGCGGTCTGGGCCATCTGTGTGATGAGCGCCTGTGTGTAGCGCAGCAGCAGGTGCATGACCGGGCCGGAGCGATTGAACTCTTCCTTGAGAAAGCGCCCGGGCAGGCGCAGGCCGTAGCCTGCGCTCTGGACCACGGCCCGGCTAGTCGTGGACTCACCGCCCATGAACAGCGAGATGCCGACCACGCCTTCATTGCCCACCACCGCAATTTCCGCGGATGCGCCGCTCTCCATGACGTAGAGCAGCGACACGATGGCGGTACTGGGGAAGTAGACGTGGCTCTGGACCTCGCCTGCCTCGCACAGGACCTGCCCCAGAGGAAGCTCCAGAAACTCCAGGTTCGGCAGCCAGCGCTCCCAATCCGCGAGCGGCAGCGATGCAAGCAACTGATTTGCGCGTTGCTGGATGGGTGCAGCCACGTTTTTCGTCCGTTTCAAGAAGAGCAGCGCAATGCGGACAGGTCAACGCATTCCGCCGTGATGTTCTGTTCGCTACCGAACACAGGCGCACCCGCCAGTGTTGCAGCTTGTGCCACGCCCGTCTGCATCCGCGCGCAGGCGCGTGCTCTGTACCTTGTCGAACAGACAGGCCCCCAACCCTGGTCTACACCACGACGGTGACCTCGGGCGAACTGCAGCAGCAGCGGGCTGTGCGAACCGGAGGTCTCATCCCCGCCTGGGTCCGGCCGATGCCGCGCGGACCGAGGTCAAGTCAGCCGTTCCATCACAAGGAGCTTCACCATGACAGTCAACACACCGTCCGACTCCAGCCGTTCCCGCGAATCATCCAAGAGCCTGGGCGCATTCGTGCAGCAGGTCGGCAGCGGGATTCACCATACGGTCGATCGCGCGCGCGACGGCATGGCGCCGGCCCTGAGCCAGATGTCCAATGGCGCGCATGCGGTTGGCGATGAGTTTCAGCATGCGATGGACGAGGGCAGTACCGCTGCGCGGGTTGCGCTGCGTCGTGCGGGTGACGCGCAGCGCCATGCCGTGTCGTCGCTGCGCGATGGCATTGCGGATCGACCGCTCACGGCGGTCAGCCTGGCAGCCGGCCTGGGCCTGGTGGTCGGTTTTCTGCTGCGTCTGCGCTGAGTCAGTCAATCGTGCCTGGTGGCGCCGGCGCGCTGTGCAGACGCTCGGCGGCAGTCCGGCCCACCAGCTTCCCGTTCAAGGCTGCCCTGCAGCGCTGCGAGGCGGTCTGCTGCGTTCCGCCAGACTGTCTCAGGTGCCACGGCGGGACACCCATCCCGCCACGCATCGCTCCAGAAAGCCAGCCGCACGACGTACGAGCGCCCGCCACTGAGGTGGCAGGCGTCGCAATGCATGGGGCGTCTGGCGGCGAACTGGATGACGTCGACGCCGCCGTGCTGTGCTACTTCACGCGCATGTCGCTGAGCACCGATTTCACGCCACTCACGCTTCGTGCCACCGACACGGCCTGTTCAATCTCGGCCTGCGTGCCCACGAACCCGGACAGCTGGACCCGCCCCTTGAAGGTCTCGACATTGATCTCCGCGGATTTCAGGCCGGGCGCATTCAGCACCGCCGCCTTGACCTTGGCCGTGATGACTGTGTCGTCGACATACTCGCCCGTGCCCTCCTGCCGGTAGCTCGACGCACAGCCCGAGGCTGCAAGCACGAGTGCGAAGGACAGGGCCGTGATGGTCCGCAAGCTCAGTCGTGTGTTCATGATGGAACTCCTGGTTGGACGGGGGAGGGTGACTGCAGGCCGGTGTCTCGCCGGCCGATCAAGCCATGCGCATGTGCGGATCAGCAAGGCATGCTGCACAGCGCGCGCAGGCGCTAGCGCTGGTCCCTGAAGACCAGCTCCACCCGCCGGTTCATCTGCCGACCGGCGGCGGTGGAATTGGTGGCCACCGGATCGTCTTGTCCGTGCGCCTGCACCTCGAGGCGACGCTCTTCGATGCCCATCCCGACCAGCACGCCGACGACTTCTCGCGCACGCCGATCCGACAGGGCCAGATTGCCTGCGCTGCTGCCCGTGCTGTCGGTATGTCCTTCGACGACGACGGCGCTGGTCGGGTAGCGCTTGAGCAGTTCGGCGAGCTTCATGAGGCTTTGCTCGCCGCGGGCGCTGAGCTGGGTGCCGCCCGTCGAGAACAGCACGTCGCTGAGCGTGACCACCATGCCACGCTCGGTCTTCTGGGCATGCATGGCAAGCAGCTGGGCCTCCAGGCTGTCGATGCGCTCGTCGCTCATGCGTGTCTGGGCGGCGCTGCTGCGCTGCGCCGTGGCCAGTTGCTGCTGTGCGCGGTTAGCTTCCTCGGTGCGCATGGCCAGGCGCTGTGCATCGCGCTGCTGACCGGCTTGTGCGGTCACGCGTTCTGCGGATCGGCTCTGTGCAGTGAGCTCGGCGATCTTGACGCGCTGCTCCGTGAGGTAGGCGAGGTGATCGACGACCGCACCGGGTGCCGATGCGTCTTCGGCCTGTTCGGCACGCCGCAGGCTGGCCGTGGCCGCCCGCAATTCCTCGGTGGCGAGTGCGTTGACGTCCGGATCCGCCGCAATGGCGGCATGCCTCTGGCGCACCTCGCCCAGCGCCATGCTGCTCGCGGGCAGGCTGCTGCATGAAATCAGGGCGCCCAGGGTCGCGAGGCTGACCGTGGATCGGACGAGCATGTGGGTGGTTCTCATGGGAGGCCTTCCGGCGCGTTCAGCGCGTGGTCTTTCGGTTGAGTTCTTCCTGCATGTCTGCTGCAGCCTTTGCCGATTCGCGGGCGGCACGCACTGCGCGCACGCGCCGCGCCTGCGCCTCGGCCACCTGGGCATCCAGCACAGCCTCTTCGGCCAGGGGTGTGGCGATCGCATAGTCCCTGGCACTCATGGCCTGGCGGGCCTGTGCAAGCTTGCCTCGGGCGAGCTGCAGCTCCTTCGGGGCATCGGCAGCCGTGCTGCTGGTTTCTGCCCGCGCCATGGCAGCCTCTGCAAGGGCCAGCTGCTCGATATCGGCGCGCGGTGCGGCGCAGGCCGACAGCATCACTGCCAAGGCGAAGGCACCCAGCACAATCAAGGGCACCAGCGCCCTGGGGGGAAGCAGGACGGGAGGCGTGTTCGAATGGATCAGTTTCATGGTCGTGTCCTGGTGAGTGATCTTGGCGAGGTGGCGGTGTCGTTCATGCCCCAGACCGCGTGGACGCGCATCGCCAGGCGGACAAGACGCGATACGGCGACCGGGGTGGGGCCACCTCCAGGCGGTATCGTGTACCGGAGCACAGCGCGCCCGCCGGGGCAGGGTTCATGCGTCGGGCCGTATCCGCCAGCGGAGTGCGCTCTGGCGTGTCAGATCGGCGCACGGAACAACGAGCCCAGTGTGCGAGTGCACAGATGCGGTGTCCGTCTGGCAGCGCACCCTGATTGGCAATCCGGCGCGGCCCTCATCGCGCTCGCCGTGATGCCGGCGCGGCCGATGGAACGGCTTCGGACGGGCTCCTCATGCGGCGGAACGTGCGGCGTGCCAGGACTGAGTGGTGCGGCGGCGTGATGAGGTTGCGCCGGCTGGATCGCGTGCGAACACGGAGACCCTCAAGACGTGAAACCCGCTGAACATCTGCTCGGCCGCCTAGAGGCGCTGGCCGCTGCACTTGCACTTCGCCCGGACGCGCTGGCCCTGCTGGCGCTGGGCTCGGTGGGCCGGGAGCCCGAGCGCATCGACGCCTGGTCCGACCTGGATTTCTTCGTGATCGTGCGCCCGGGCGCGAAGGCGACGTATGTGCGCGAGCTGGACTGGCTGGCTGCGGCGCACCCCATTGCCTGGGCGTTCAGGAACACCGCAGACGGCTACAAGGCCCTGATGGCTGACGGCGTGCTGTGCGAGTTTGCAGTGTTCGAGCCGCAGGAGCTGCCGGGCGTCCCGTTCGCGCCGGGCCGCTGGGTCTGGCGCCGTGAGGACGAGGTGCCCGAGCATTGGGCGACACCCGTGCCGCCGCTGCCGACAGCGCAGCCGGCGGACTGGCGCGTGGGCGAGGCCCTGAGCAATCTGCTCGTGGGGCTGCAGCGCTACCTGCGCGGCGAACGGGTCGCGGCCATGCGCATGGTGCAGGTGTATGCGATGGACCGGGTGATGGAGCTGATTGATGCGGCCGAGCCGCATGCGCCTGGGGTGAGCCGTGATCCGTTCACGGCCGATCGTCGCTTCGAGCTGCGCCATCCCGCGCGCGCAAGCGACGTGCGCCGATGGGCACCGGGCATTGACCGTACGCCGGAAGCGGCGCTCGCGTTGCTTGATGAACTGGGCCGCCACCAGGCCCTGCCCGAGGCGGTGGCCGCGCGCATCCGGGCGCTGGCGGCGCAGTGCGGCGCGCCGCAGTGAGCAGTGAGATCGGACCGAAGCCGGATCAACCGCCGCTGCGTTCGATCGCTCCGCTGCCGATATACACGCCGAAGCTCTCGCACCAGATCGTGAGGGTGTGGAACTGTGATGGGTCCATGCCCGGCGGGAGCAGGTAGTTTTGCGCGCCCTCGAAGCTGCGCAGGCGTGCCAGCCTCACGCGCCCGGTATCGACCTGGAACGCAGATTCTTCGCCCACCGCTCGGGTGTTCAGGTAGAGCCAGAAGTTGGGGCCGGGCCCGGCCTTGAAGTCGCTGTTCAGGCGCAGGACCCAGCCCTGCTCGCTCTGCATGAAGCGACCCGTGCCGTTGGCCCAGTGGATGGGATCACGGCCAGGCGCAGACTCATCGAAGCGAAAGTGCTGCGTCGCCGTGGCTGGTTGGCCGGACGTGACTTGGGCCTGCATGGGCGCAGGCGGCGCGTCGTTCGCCGGTGGTGGCGCAAACAGAAACGGGAAGGCGATCAACATGGCCAGCGCGCCGATCGCCACGCCGACGAGAAGACTCGCCAGCGCGATCAGGCTGATTCTTAGCGAGGGCAGGGCAGGGCGCATGGCAATCAAGCCGTCTGAGCAGAATGACGGTAGGTCGCGCGCAGAAGGCGCGGGCTTACAGACCTGCGCTGAGGGAAAACACGGGGTTCGGGTGTGGGGCACGCTTGACCGAGGGCTGGGCCGAAACGTCTCTTCGCAGGTCTGGCGCGGCTTCCCGGCCATTTTGGTCTGGAAAAGCGCATGAATACTGGACATGGAAACGAAAAACCCGCATGAACCAAGCATCCATGCGGGTTTTCAAGGCAAATCGGCCGGAAAGCCGCGCCAGGCAAGCGAAAAGGCCTACAGGCGCATCTCCAGCCGGATCGAACCATTGATGTCGGTGCGCTGGTTGCTCACGGTCTTCTGCAGCTGGTTGGGCAGCAGGAAGCTCGATTCCGTGATGCTGTCATCGGCCGACAGGTTGGACAGCGTGAAGCGCACGCGCGTGGTGCTGTTGACGGTGTACAGCGCAAACACGTCATAGACCTTGCGGGTGGACAGACGCTGCTGCTGCTCGTTGGTGATCTGCGTGGTGTAGGCCGGCGTCCAGTTGACGTTGCCGCCCACCGACCACGGCGTGCCGCGGAAGCGGTAGTCCACGCCGAAGTTGCCGGTGGCACGTGGCTGCTGATCGATGAAGTTGTAGGGCCCGCGGACCTGGTCCACCTTGCTGTCGAACACCGACAGGTTGGTGCGGAAGTTCAGCGGAATCGCGTCGTCGATCAGCTCGGTGAGCTGGAACTTGGCATCGAACTCGATGCCGCGCGTGACCGCATCGCCCAGGTTCACCGGACGCGAGACGTAGCGCGGCACCGGTGCCCAGCTGACGGTCTCCAGGCTGGTGGCATTTCGGATCAGGTCCTTGATCTGCCTCTGGAACAGGTTCACCGACAGGATGCCGCCGCTCTTGAAGTAGTGCTCGTAGGCGATGTCGATGCCGTTGGCGCGCTCGGGCTTGAGCTCGGCATTGCCGGCGCGGTCCGGGCTGGTGGGCGTGTTGGCGCCGGGCACCGGGAACTGCGTGTTCAGGTTCGGGCGTGACACCAGTTGCTGGCTGTTGGGCGCGCGGTAGCTCTGCGTCAGTGCAAAGCGGATCTGGTCGCGGCGCGGCTGGGCAAAGCGCCAGACGGCCTGGGCCAGCGGCGTGGTCACGCTGCTCTTGTTCTTGACGGGCGTGCCGGCATCGCTGCTCTTGGTCTCGATGCTCTCCCAGCGCACGCCGAGGTAGGCCGACCAGTTGGGCGCGGGGTCCCACTCGTCCTGCACGTACAGGGCCTGGCGCAGAGTCGAGACGCTGAACGAGGAGCCGAATTCCGCAAGCTGCTGCACGCCGTTCTGCAGGGTGACCGGGGATTCCTTGCGCTTGACGCCTTCGAGTTCGCCGCCAAACACCAGGCTGTGCGTGCCGTCCAGTGAGTTGGTGACCTTGCCCGCCAGGTTCCAGCTGCGGTCGGTGATGTCGTTGCTGCTCTGCTGGATCAGGTTCTGTGCGCCGCTGGCATCGAACTGGCGCAGGGTGGAGGCGCTGTCCAGTGCAAACTGCCCCGCGCTGGCGCGCAGTTCATAGCGCGTGGTCTCGCTGAAGCGCTTGTTGAGCTGCGCGTTGAAGCGCGTGACCCAGAAGTCGCCCTTGTTGTTGAAGTCGCTCGTGGCGTAGGGCGCCGTGCCCACGGGCTGCTCCAGCACGCTGGATGAGCGGTTCTTGAACTCGTTACGCACCACAAAAGGCTGGATGCTGAACATCTCGCCCTGGCCCAGGCGCCACTGGAAGCGGCCGCTGCCGAACAGGCGCGTGGTGTCGTTGACGCCCTCGGTCCTGACGCGCTGATCGAAGCTCAGGTTGTCGCCGGGGATGTCGGTGTAGGTGGTGCGGCTGTCGCTGCTGTTGCGGTTGCGGTCGTGGCCGGCGCTCAGCGTCGCGTTGTAGGTGCCCGTGGTACTCAGCACACCATTGCGGTTCCAGCTCGCGTTGCCAGACGGCTCGCCGCGCTCGAACTGCAGGCTCGCGCGTACGTCGTTGGACAACTGCCGCAGCGGCTCGCGCAGGATGATGTTGATGGTGCCAGCAATCGCGCGGGCGCCGGTTTCGGCCGTGGGCGCGCGCAGGATCTCGATGCGCTCGACCTGCTCGGGGGTGATCTGCTCGATCGAGAAGCCCGGCGGAATGCGCTCGCCGTTGATCAGGATCTGCGTGAAACCGCCGCCCATGCCGCGCATGCGGATGGGACCGCCGCGCCCCGGGGGGCCGCCCTGGGTCACGCCGGGCATGCGGCGCAGCACATCGCCCAGGTTGCTGTCGCCGTACTGCTCGATGGTCTGGCGGTCGATGATGATCTTGCTCGCCGTGCTGTTGCGGCGCTGGTCATTCTCGCCGGTGCGATTGCCCGTGACTTCCACGCCGGGCAGCACGCGCTGCGCGGGCGCACCGGCCGGGCGGCCGGTGGCAGGTGCGGGGCTGGTTGCACTTGCAGGTGCTGTGGCAGGTGGGGCCGCCGACTCGCTTGCGGCCGGTGCGGGCGCGGCCTGCGGCGCCGCTGCAGGTGCAGGTGCCGCGGTCGGCGCGGGCGACGGGGTGGCAGCAGGCGATGGAGCAGGTGCAGGTGCCGGACTTTGCTGGGCGTGGGCGGCGAAGGCCAGGCTCAGGGCCAGGGCAAGCGCAGACGGGGCAAAGCGGGCAGGGCGGACAGCGGATTGGGCGGGCATGGGGTGGTCAGTCGGGGAGGAGGTTGTTCAACGCCCCCGGGTGCAGGTCCTGCCGTTGGGGGCGCTGGTCTTGTACTTGGGCCGGCCGGAAGTTCCCGGATGGCGCAAAACCCAGCAATCTACACGCGCGCCGGCGCGCGCCGTCAGCGGGTAAACGCCTGTCCAGTTCGTGTCTGTCGGTCCGGACCGGATTGCGCATTCACCGCGCAGCGTCTTGCTGGGTACAACCGAACGGTGCTTCGCAATACGCGGCTTAACATTCACGTCTTGCCTGTGCAGGAATGCCTCATGACCCCGGTTTCGACCGCCCGGGCGGTGCCAGCCTCGCCGCTGCACCCGCCCGCCGAACGCGCTGCCGATGGCCCGCAGCGCCGCCGCGAAGACATCGCCACCATCAGCTTCATCGGCCTGTCGCACGGCACCTCGCACTTCTTCCATCTGCTGCTGGCCGCTCCGCTGTTTCCGTTTCTGGCCCAGGCCTTCAGCGTGAGCTACACGCAGCTCGGCCTGCTGATGACGGTGTTCTTCACGGTCTCGGCCATCGTGCAGGCTGGCGCCGGCTTCGTGGTGGACCGCATCGGCGCCCGGCCGGTGCTGTATTTCGCCATCAGCTGCTTTGCGGTTGCCGCGTTCTCTGCAGCGGCTGCACCGGTGTTCTGGACGCTGTACGGCAGCGCGGCGCTGGCTGGCCTGGGCAATGGTGTGTTCCACCCGGTCAACTACTCGATCCTGAACGCCCGTGTGGCCAAGCCGCGCCTGGGGCACGCATTTTCGGTGCATGGCATCACCGGCAACCTGGGCTGGGCGGCCGCGCCGGTATTTCTCGCCGGCATTGCTGCGGCCACGAGCTGGCGCCACGCGCTGGCTGCAGCGGGCTGTGCCGCGCTGGCCTCGTTGGCCGTGCTGTTCAGCCAGCGCCGGCATCTGGATGACGGCGCCCTGGCTGCGCAACGCGCCGCCGAGCGGCAAAGCCAGCAGGCTGGCCAAAGCAACGCGCTTGCCTTTATGGCCAACCCGGCCGTGTGGATGTGCTGGACCTTCTTCTTCTTCACCACCATGGCAGTCGGTGCGATCCAGAGCTTTGCACCCACCGTGGCCACGCTGGAGTACGGCTTTTCGGCGGAACTGTCGTCCACCATCATCACCGTCTACATGATGGTGTCGGCTCTGGGCATGCTGCTGGGCGGCTGGGTGGTGGCGCGCTTTGACCGCTATGACGGCATCATCGCCGTGGCCCTGGCGATCAGCGCGCTGGCTGCGGTGCTGATCGCCATGAAGGCCCTTGCCGGCCTGGGCATGTTGCTGCTGCTCGCCGTGATGGGCTTCGGCGCCGGCATGGCGGGCCCCTCGCGCGACATGCTGATCCGAGCTGCGGCCACCAAAGGTGCGCTGGGGCGCGTGTACGGCGTGGTCTACAGCGGGCTGGACGTGGGGCTGATGGTCGCACCGGCGCTGTTTGGCTGGTTGCTGGACCACGGCCACACCAACAAGATCTTTGCGTTTGTGGCGGTGTTCCAGACCCTGGCGATTCTCACGGCCTGGCGCGTGGGCAGCCGTACCGCGCAGGCCGCACCGGTGGCCGCATGACCGTCCGTTCGCTGGGCTTGCAGACCCACCTGATGTTTGCGCGCTTCGATGGCCAGATCATCGAGCGGCCGGACTGCATCGTGGTGCGCACGCCGAGCAACCCGACCTTCTACTGGGGCAACTTCCTCATCTTTCCCAAGCCGCCCACAGGCTTTGATGACATCAAGTGGATCGCGCGCTTTCACGAGGAGATCGGTGCACTCCAGTCGGAAAGCAAGCACATCGCGCTGGCCGTGGATGCGCCCTCGCCGGGCAAGATTCCTCTGGCATTCAAGGATCTGGGCTTCGAGTTTCTCGAAAACGCCACGCTGGTGCTGGACAGCCTGCCGCCCGCACCGGCGCAGGCTGCGCTGGACGTGCAGATCCGCCCGATCGACTACGCCACGGAGCTGGATGCGCTGATTGCGCTGGACATGAGCGACGGTGGCGACGGCTATGAGCCCGTCGGCTACGAGATCTTCCGCCGCAAGCAGCATGCGCGCTACGCCGCCATGGCCCGCGCGGGCATGGGAAGCTGGTTTGGTGCATGGCTGGGTGATCAGCTGGTCGCCGGCTGCGGCCTGTTTCACGAAAACCGCCTTGGCCGCTTCCAGTACGTGATGACGCACGAGCAGTTTCGCGGCCGCGGCATCTGCACCCGGCTGGTGTTTGAAGCGGCGCGTACGGCTTTCGAACAGTGGCACTGCGAACGCCTCGTGATCGAGGCCGAGCCCGGTGCAGCCGGGCACCGCGTGTATCGGCGTGTGGGCTTTCGCCTGAAGGAATCCAACTGGGGCATGCAGTTGCGCACCCCGGCCGACCGCAAACCCCCCATGCTTGTCCAGACATGAACGCTGCGACGATGAACCACGCACCGGCCACCACCGACCTCTGCGACGCCCATGAAGACCGTCTGGCGGATGGTCGGCTGCGCGTGCTGCCGGACCTATTCCGCCTCGCGCTCGGCCAGCGCAGCGCTGCCTGTGGCCCCGCCGTCACCCTCAAGCTCTTCGAGGACAACACGCTCGTGCGTGCCCAGCTCGAAATGCCGGGCGAGGGCAGTGTGCTGGTGGTGGATGGCGGCGCCAGCCTGCGCCGGGCGCTGGTGGGTGGCAACCTCGGCAAGCTGGCCGAGCAGAACGGCTGGGCCGCGATTCTGGTGAACGGCGCAGTGCGCGACGCCGACGAACTGGACGCCTGCGCCATTTGTGTCCGTGCGCTGGGCGCGAGTCCGCGCAAGACGCCCAAGGGCGGGGCAGGCAGCGTGAACGTGGCCGTCGAAGTCGCGGGCGTGAGCATTCAGCGCGGCGAGTGGATCTACATCGACCGCGACGGCATTCTTGTCAGCAGCGAGGCGCTCTAGCACCTTCGTGGATGTAGCGGTGTGCCTCGCACCGCGCCCCGACATCGGCCGGGCAGTGGGCGCAGGGTGCAAGCCGCCCCGCGGCTGCGTCGTATTGCAGCGGCGCCGTCGGCCTGATCGCCAGAACACGTGAGCGCCGCGTGCAGGCTTCCGACTTAAGCTGCCAAGCTCCCATCCACGCTCCCATGCCCCCGGAGACTTCCATGGCCCACCTGCTCTTCGTCTACGGCACCCTGCGCCGCGGCGAATCCAACGACATCAACCGCTTCGAACCCGCCCCGCGCTACGTGGGCGAGAGCCGCATCCGCGGCTTTCTCTACGACCGCGGCAGCTACCCCGGCCTCGTGCTCGACGGGTCCGGCGACTGGGTGGTCGGCGAGGTCTATGACATCGACCCCACACTCGAACCCGTGCTCGACGCCCTGGAGGCCGAATACCCCGCCTCGCCCGACGAATTCCCCAAGGAGACCGTACGCCTGACGGTGAACGACGAGCGTGAAAGCGCCATCGTCTACGCCATGCACAAGAAGTACGCCGCCGAGGCCACGCCGATTGCGGGTGGCGATTGGGTGGCGTATCGCAAGCTGCGAGATGCCGGAGCACTGTTGCCGGATGGGGAGGACGCTTGAACTCCATCGATTCGCTCGGGAGCGAGATCCGTGCGACGCACTGAGCAGCAAGTCCGCTGGTTTGCCCAGCTAGACGAGTTCGAGCGCGAAGCAGAGGTGCGAGTGGCTGAAGTGAGCTTCGACAACCCAGAGGCGGAGCGGATTTACGAAAGGAATGACTGGTCGCTTCATTCGAAGATTGAGGCCGTGTTTGTTGAGGCAGGATTGATCGGCATACCCAGCAGTGCAGTACACATGGTTGAAGACTGGTGGCCCAACAAAACCAAGAGTGTGGAAGCGGCATTCCACGTGCTCAGCGCGCCTTTGCTTACTAGGTTGCAGTCAACACTTCACGGCGAGCATCACCAGTGGTGCATCAACGTCCAGATCTATGCGGATCTGAGTGATTCTGCGACTTGGATGGGGGTCGTGAATTTGTACGTCGACGAGATCATTGGCACTTCAGGGGTCTCTGGCGTGCTGACATTTGGATAGTTTCGGATAGCGAAATTTAGATTTTGTATTGAGAAACGCCCTGCGGCGCTGCCGCATCCCCGCGTTTCACGATCCCTCATCTCGTTTCACATCGTGATTGACGCAAGTCAAATAATTGATTTTGAACGAGAAAAAATTCTTATATAAGACATAAGAATTGGTTTGCTGCAGCGCAAAACCGTCCTATCCTGAATCCAAGCCCAACGCATTTGTGACATGGCCGCCGCGTACCCCGCACCGCCATGCCGCGCCAGCGCAAGCCCGGTCTGCAGATCGGGTTGTTTCAGGAAAGACCCGCCGCGCCAGCGCGCCGGCCTGCCCCAACCGGCAGCCGCGCACACACCTGATACCGCACAGATTTCTTTTTTGTCTCAACAGGAGTGGAAACCATGTCTTCACGTGAACTCGAAGCCCAGAAGCTGCAACGCGAATGGGAAACCAGCCCCCGCTGGAAGGGCATCAAGCGCGGCTACACCGCTGAGGATGTCGTGCGTCTGCGCGGCTCCATCCAGATCGAGCACACCCTGGCCAAGCGCGGCTCCGAGAAGCTGTGGAAGCTGCTCAATGAAGAGCCCTTCATCAACGCCCTGGGCGCGCTCACCGGCAACCAGGGCATGCAGCAGGTCAAGGCCGGCCTGAAGGCCATTTTCCTCTCCGGCTGGCAGGTGGCGGGCGACGCCAACCTCGCCGGCGAGATGTACCCCGACCAGTCCCTGTACCCGGCCAACTCGGTGCCGCAGGTGGTCAAGCGCATCAACAACACCTTCACCCGCGCCTACCAGATCCAGTGGAGCGAGGGCAAGAACGACATCGACTTCTTCGCGCCCATCGTGGCCGACGCGGAAGCCGGCTTCGGCGGCGTGCTGAACGCCTTCGAACTGATGAAGGCCATGATCGAGGCCGGCGCCTCGGGCGTGCACTTCGAAGACCAGCTCGCCTCCGTGAAGAAGTGCGGCCACATGGGCGGCAAGGTGCTCGTGCCCACGCGTGAAGCGGTGGCCAAGCTGGTGGCGGCCCGCCTGGCGGCCGACGTCATGGGCGTGCCCACGCTGCTCGTGGCCCGTACCGATGCCGAAGCGGCCGATCTGGTGACGAGCGACGTGGACGACACCGACAAGCCCTTCTGCACCGGCGAGCGCACGGTCGAAGGCTTC
>JAIXTA010000035.1 GCA_027484405.1 Burkholderiales bacterium | reverse complement strand
CCTGCTTTCATCCTTAGATCGTATGCGGTATTAGCTATCCTTTCGGATAGTTATCCCCCACTACTGGGTACGTTCCGATATATTACTCACCCGTTCGCCACTCGCCACCAGACCGAAGTCCGTGCTGCCGTTCGACTTGCATGTGTAAGGCATGCCGCCAGCGTTCAATCTGAGCCAGGATCAAACTCTATAGTTCAATCACTGTTTTGGTGTCCTTGCGGACTCGCTCAACTCAAATAAACGAGGCAATGTATCCATTACCTTGAATTACTTTTGTATAAGCGCCTTGATTTGTTTGCGTCGATTTCTTGCGAAATCGTGTCACACATCAGGCGCCCACACTTATCGGCTGTTATTTGTTAAAGATCAGGCTGCGTTTGTTTGACGTCGCTTTGTTTGCTTCGTCAGCAGCAGAGAAACGAGATTATGAACCTGTTTTTTTCTGCTGTCAACTCTCTGCAGCTAATTTGTTAGAGAGTCGATTCAGTTCCCTGCTGCGCTGTCGCGTTCTTGTTGAAACAACGTTTGTGCAGCAGAGAAACGAGATTCTGACAGGCTTTTTTCGGCCTGTCAAATCGGGGGCTTGAGCCGGCGCGTTGTGACCAGCGAGCACGCCCATGTTCCCCCGCTCGCCTACTCGTGGCGAAAGCGTGGCAATCGCTTCTCGAGGAAGGCAGCCATGCCCTCCTTCTGATCTGAAGTCGCAAATGCGGCGTGGAAGACTCGCCGCTCGAAGAGCAGGCCCTCAGAGAGCGGCGCCTCGTAGGCACGGTTCACACTCTCCTTGATCATCATGACGATCGGCAGCGACATGCCTGCAATCTGCGCCGCCATCGACAGCGCCTCAGTCACGACGAGATCATCCGGCACCACGCGCGATACGAGCCCGGCGCGCTCTGCTTCCTCAGCAGTCATGTTGCGGGCGGTGAGGCACAGATCCATGGCCTTGGCCTTGCCTACTGCACGGGGCAGGCGCTGGGTGCCGCCCGCGCCAGGCAGGATGCCCAACTTCACCTCGGGCTGGCCAAACTTTGCACCCACACCGGCGATCAGGATGTCGCACATCATGGCCAGTTCACAGCCGCCGCCGAGCGCGAAGCCGGCAACGGCAGCGATGACAGGCTTGCGTACGCGTCTGAGCGCTTCCCAATTGCGCGTGATGTAGTCGGACCGATACACATCCATGTAGGACCAGCTGGCCATTGCGGAGATATCGGCCCCGGCGGCGAACGCGCGTTCATTGCCGGTGATCACAACGCAACCAATGGTGTCGTCGGCATCCGCAGCGCTCAGCGCAGCACCCAGTTCATCCATGAGCGCGTCATTGAGCGCATTAAGCTGCTTGGGGCGATTCAGGCGTACGAGCAGTACACGCTCGTGCTGTTCGACGAGCAGGTTCTGGTAATCAGGCACAGGAGTCTCCAGGATTGGCAGTCAGGCTGTCTACTGTAGCGGCAGCCCCCGCCTGGTCAGCGTCTGGCGCGCCGCCAATCAGGCGCCTGTCCGTGCCTCAAGGAAGGCCTGCACCGCCGCGTGATCGAGCGGCGCGCCATAGAGATAGCCTTGCGCGTGCCGACAGCCCAGGCGCAGCAGGAATTCGGCCTGACTGGAGCGCTCCACGCCTTCGGCCACGATGCCCAGATTCAGGTGACGCGCCATCGAGACGATGGCCTGCGTGATGGCTGCGGAGTCGGCATCCATCGGGAGGTTCTCGATGAAGGACCGGTCGATCTTGATGGAATTCAGCGGCAGACGCTTGAGATAGGACAGGGACGAATAGCCCATGCCGAAATCATCCAGGCTGATGTGGATGCCGGCCTGGGCCAGCGCCTTGAACACTTCCACGGCCACTTCGTTGTCATGCACAAGCGACCCTTCCGTCACCTCGACCACGATGGCATTGGCGGGAAGCTCGAACTCGGCCAGCGCCTGCTTCAGGATATTGGGCAGCCGCAAGTCGCAGAACTCTCGGCCGGTGATGTTGATGGACACCGGCGGCGTCTGGATGCCGGCAGCCCGCCAACGTGCAATGTGCTTGCATGCCAGCCGGCTGACATACTTGGTCAGCGACTCCGTCAGCCCGAATTCTTCTATGGCCGAAAGGAAGGCCTCTGGATAGAGCAGTCCGCGCTCAGGGTGCTGCCAGCGGACCAGCGCCTCCATGCCGGTCGGCATCCCAGTATCGATCGCCACCTGGGGCTGAAAGTGCAGGACCAGCTGGTTCTGCTCCATGGCCCGCTGGATCTGCTTGGCCAGGCGCTGCTCCCGGCTTTCGATGTTGTGGCGGAAGGCGTTGTAGAAGTGAAACGTCGCCCGGCCGCTCGACTTGGCCTGATACATGGCCGCATCCGCGTGCTTGAGCAGGGCCGAGATGGATCGGCCGTGCTCCGGGAAAACGGCAATCCCGATCGATGTGGTGACCGCAAACTCGATGCCCTTGGGCACTTCAGCAGCCGACAGCGACTCCGCAATGCGGCCGGCAAGTCGGGCAAGATCATCCCGATGCTCAAACCGTGGAACGAGGATGACGAACTCGTCGCCCCCCAGCCGCGCAACCCAGCCTTCCTTGCCCACGGCACGCTGAAGCGCATTGGCGGTGTTCTTCAAGAGTGCGTCGCCCACGTGGTGGCCGTAGGTGTCGTTGACTTCCTTGAACCGGTCGAGATCGAGCAGCAGCACCGCCATGCGGGTGCCCTTGCGGGAGACATACTCGATCAGGCGGGTCATCCGCTCACGCAGCAGATTCCGGTTGGGCAGACCCGTCAGCGAGTCCAGCCATGCCAGCCGCTCAATCCGCTTTTCGGCTTCGCGCAGCATCGCCGACTCCAGCGCCAGGGCCAGCAGGCTCGACAGGTGCGTTGCAAAGTTCTCGTCTTCCGCCACCCAGGTTCGCGGCTGGCCGAAATGCTTGAAACTGAGCACGCCAACAACTCGCCCATCCACCCACACAGGCACGTCCAGAATGGCGCCGGTGTCTTCGAACCCGCGCTCGTGAACCACGTCACGCATGCCGGGGTGATCTGCAGCCCACGCGGCGGACATGGGCCGGTTGTCCCGAATGGCCTCGAAGTAGGCAGGAAACGCCTCGGCGCTCAGGCTCACGCCCTTGACCGCCTGTGCCCGGTCCGTCTGCGGCGACCATGCAAGCTCGCATTCGACCCGTTCCGGCTCCGCGCGCAATCGCCAGAAACTGGCCAGATCGGCGCCCAAGGTCTGGGCGCCAGCCGAGAGCAGGCGCTCCAGGCTTTCCGGCCACTCCACACGCCGAAGCACGGCGAGCTCCACCAGCTTCTCGCGGTAGCGCGCAGAGCGGGCGCCTTCTTCATCGCGACGAGCCTGTTCGGCCGCCTCGGTCGAGATGTCTCGGCTGTTGATGATGATGCCGCCAACCGCAGGGTCGTCCATCCGGCTGCGGCCGATCGAGGACATGAATCGCACCGAGCCGTCCTTGGCAACGATCCGATGCCGCATCGGCAGCAGCCCGCGCTTGACGTCCCCTTCGACGACGGTCTTGAGGCGGGCGAACAGATGCTCCGCATCTTCCGGATGCAGAATGCGCCGCACGCTGTCGCCCACCAGCTCCTGGGGCAGGTAGCCCGTGTAGCGCTCGATGTTCGGGCTGATGTAGCGCACCAGGCCTTCGGCATCCAGCACCAGCACAATGTCGACTGCGTGCTCAATGAGGGCCGAGAAGCGCCGCTCGCTCTGGACAAGCGCCTCACTGACCGCGCGCTCCTGCGTCACATCGCGAACCACCGCGACCATGCCACTGATGGCGGGCATGCGGGTGCAATTCAGGGCCTCGACCTCGACAGTGCGCAACTCGCCGTTTCCGCGGCGGATCCGGCCCTCGAAGCGGGACACCGTGCCCACATCAGCCGCCACTGCGCGGGTAAAGAAATCTGCAGCCGCGGCGCGGTCCTCGGGAATCAGCAACCACAGCGCTCCGCGGCCGATGATGCGATCCACCGCCACGCCCAGGTGCTCCGCCGCCGAGGGGCTGATGTAGGTGATCACCCCGTCAATGCCCGCCACCATCACCACGGTGGTGGAAATTGCGCTGAGTTCACGCAGGAATACCGCCTGGCGGACGGCCTCTGCCAGCGCACCGCTGGACTTGCCGCCTGCGCCGGCGAGATCGGGCAGATACACCTGGCGCAGGCGCTTGAGCAACCGGTCGCGCAAGCGCGGTTCGGTCAGGTCGCGGAATTCGAGCGCCAGCACCCGGTCGTTGGCGGCACCGGGCAGCCGCACCACGCTGGCGTGAATGCGCAGGTTCATGCGCCGATCCGGCGTGTCGCGCAGTGCGACCGGCACCTGCATGCGTTGCGGCTTGCGCTCGGCCTCCACCCACAGGTGTGCCAAGAGGCGCCGGGCGCGGTTCGCGTAGCGGGGCGCGACCAGCGTGCTCAGCGCCGTGCCCACGCCCAGGCGGTGGCTGACAAAGTGACGTGCGCTATCTGAGGCCCAGATGACCTGACCGAGCGCATCGGCAAAGATGAGGTTTGCGCCCGAAGACTCGATCCAGCCAAACGCCAGGCGCTGCAAGTGCTCGGCGCCTGCAAGCGCTGCTTCATCGCCAGCGCCTCGTACAGCCATGGGGTTCAGTGCGGACAGCTTGGCAGACACGAGACGCAGTGGTGCTTGGCGAGAAAGTTCAAGCGACCATTGGGTCGCAGCTCAACAACCAGGGAAGTATGCCCGTAGATTTGACAATGCGGCGACGCAGCGGCCGCATTTGGGCGTGCTTCAAGCACACTTGCAACGCTCGGCGAGCGGGCAGGCATTGAATCACTGCGCAAACCGCCACCAAAGGCTTTCTGCACCACCCGACTTTCTTCCTCCAGCACCCCATGAATACGCAAGACTCACCCAGCTCATCCGCCCACGCAGCAACGCACTGGCCCGGCATTGCCGTGCTGACGCTCGGGCTGGGCGGCCTGATTCCGTTTGTGGCCCTGGCCCTCTGGGCCTGGATTCACCCGGGCACAGAAACCGCCCAGAAAGCCCTGGTCATTCAACATGCCTATGCGGCATGCATTCTGTCTTTTGTTGGGGCATTGCATTGGGCAGGTGCGCCGGCTGGCCAATCACGAGCCACAGAGGAAACGGGTTTGCTGGCCGCGCCCGCATGGCGACTGATGTGGGGTGTGACACCCTCACTGGTGGCTTGGCTGGCGTGGGTCGTGCCTGCAGAGGCCCAGCGCGGCATTTGGCTTGCAGGCGGGCTGGGCATGGCCTTGGTATTTGATCTGTTCACCCGCGCCTACTGGGGATGGTCGCGTGGATTCGTTTACCTGCGAATCGTGTTGAGTAGCGTGGCGATACTGAGTTTGGTTGCGACCAGCTTGCGCTGAGCCGTTTTCAGTTCATTTCGCCAGTAGTTGCCGATTCATCACTTGAATTTGGTCAATGGCAGGTTTTTCTGGTGAAAACGGTCGATTCAGATTAACGTCGAAATACTTAGACCACAACGAGGGATCGTCATGTCTGAAATTCAAAGCCGGATCGAACAACTTGCCGCTGAAATGGCCAATCTGCAAAAGCAGCTGGTCAAGGAACAGGCAGAAAAGCGCCAAGGGGCGATTGATCAGATCAAGGCAATGATGCAGGAACATGGTTTGACCGTGGCCGATCTGGGTGGCCGTGCAAAGTCGGCCAAACCGCGCGCTGGCGCGGGTGACAAACGTTCAGCCGTGGCGCCCAAGTTCAAGGATCCGGCCACTGGCCAAACCTGGGCGGGTCGTGGGCAAAAACCCCGTTGGCTGGCCGCTGCAATCGCGTCCGGCAAGAAGCTTGAGGATTTCGCGATCTAAGCGATCGAGCTATACCGCCACAGATCCCCGGCTTCGCGCCGGGGTTTTTGTTGGGGCTGAAGGAGTTCGATCTGACGGCCGCTTTGAAAACCGTTGGGGCAAGTCAGCTCGGTATCGGCATATGCCTGGCGGCCAGCAACGCACTGGCCCAGACGATTGCTTCCGGCTTCTCTGGCTAGACTGCTGAACCGATCCGCTTCTTGATTCCATGCACGCAGCTCGCCTTGCCCCGTTTGACGACGTCCTGATCCTCGAACCACGCGTCTTTGGCGACGACCGGGGCTGGTTCTTTGAGAGCTACAACCAGGCGACCTTTCACACGCTGCTCGACGAACTGCAACTTCCGCACCCTCGCGCATTTGTGCAGGACAACCACTCCTGCTCCCAGCGCGGCGTGCTGCGCGGGCTGCACTTTCAGCGTGCGCCCCACGCGCAGGGCAAGTTGGTGCGCGTGGTGAAGGGCGCAGCCTGGGATGTGGCGGTGGATCTGCGGCCAGACAGCTCGACCTTCGGCCGCTGGGCCGGCGTGGAAATCAGCGCCCAGAACCGCCGTCAGCTCTGGATTCCGGAGGGCTATGCCCACGGGTTTGTGGCACTCGAGGACGACACGCACTTCCTCTACAAGACGACCGATCTCTACAACAAGGCGGCCGAAGGGTCGATTCGCTGGGATGACCCCGAACTGGCCATTGCGTGGCCTGCGGTGGTGAACCCCACCCTGCTCGCTGCCAAGGATGCCGCCGCCGGAAGTTGGGCGGATTTCACAGCCTCGCTCTGAAGACAAGACCACCCATGCTGCTCATCACCGGTGCGGCCGGCTTCATCGGCGCCAACTACGTCTATCACCACCTGGAGCGCAGTGACGAGCCCGTCGTCGTGCTCGACAAGCTCACCTACGCCGGCAACGCGCAGACGCTGGAAGCGGCCATTGCCACCGGCCGCGTGCAGTTGGTGCGCGGCGACATCTGCGACCGCGCGCTGGTGCGCCAGCTGATCGACACCCACCGGCCGCGCGCCCTGCTGCACTTTGCGGCAGAAAGCCATGTGGACCGCTCCATCCACGGCCCGGGCGACTTTGTGCAGACCAATGTGATCGGCACCTTCAGCCTGCTGGAGGAGGCGCGGGCGTACTGGACCGCGCTGCCCGGCGCCGAGAAAGAAGCCTTCCGCTTCCTGCATGTATCCACCGACGAGGTCTACGGCAGCCTGAGCGACACCGACCCGGCCTTTGCCGAGACCACGCCCTACCAACCCAACAGCCCCTATTCCGCCTCCAAGGCGGGTAGCGACCACCTCGTGCGCGCCTGGCACCATACCTACGGCCTGCCGGTGCTAACGACGAACTGCTCGAACAACTACGGCCCGTTCCAGTTCCCGGAAAAGCTCATCCCGCTGATGATCCTGAATGCGCTGGAGGGCAAGCCGCTGCCGGTGTATGGCGACGGCAAGAACATCCGCGACTGGCTGTATGTGCGCGACCACTGCGAGGCCATCCGCCAGGTGCTGGCCAAGGGGCGCGTAGGCGAGACCTACAACGTGGGCGGCAAGAACGAGCTGAAGAACATCGAGGTCGTGACCGGCATCTGCGCCCTGCTCGATGAGCTGCGCCCGCGCAGCGCCGGCAAGTACGCCGACCTGATCACCTACGTGAAAGACCGCCCGGGGCATGACCGCCGCTACGCCATCGACCCCACCAAGATCGAGGCCGAGATCGGCTGGACGCCGGCCGAGACCTTTGAGACCGGCTTTCGCAAGACGGTGCGCTGGTATCTGGAGAACCCGGCCTGGATTGCGGCCGTGCGCAGCGGCGCCTACCGCACCTGGCTGGACCAGCAGTACGGGCAGCCGGCCGCCTGAACACGCCGTGAATTTTCAAACAAACGTTGAAAAGCAGGCTCCAAGCATGCCGATTTTCAATCAAACGTTGAAGATACGATTCAGCCGAGATCCGCGTGATACAAGCGGGTTTCGGCCATTTTTGGATGCATTTTTCAGCGGTGCATCTCAAGAATGGGCTACTCATCGCTGCACACGCGATTTGGCTGCTGCATGACACAGGCGGTGCGCATCCTGCTACTGGGCAAGAACGGCCAGGTGGGCTGGGAGCTGCAGCGCGCCCTGGCGCCGCTGGGTGAAGTGCTGGCGCTGGACCGCCATCCTGCCCGCTGGAACGGCAAGGAACTGGTGGGCGACTTGGGCGAGCCCAAGGCGCTGGGCAGCGCGCTGGATGGCTATGCACCGCAGATCATCGTGAATGCCGCGGCGTACACCGCGGTGGACAAGGCCGAGAGCGAACCGGGTCTGGCCGACCAGATCAACCACCGTGCCGTCGCGCAGCTGGCGGCCTGGGCGCAGGCGAAGGGTGCGCTGCTGGTGCACTACTCCACCGACTACGTGTTTGACGGCAGCGGCAGCCAAGCCTGGGTGGAGACCGACGCCACTGCACCGCTCAACACCTACGGCCGCAGCAAGTTGGCGGGCGAAGACGCCATTCGCGCGAGCGGCTGTGCGCACTTCATCTTCCGGACGAGCTGGGTCTACGGCCTGCACGGCCAGAACTTTGCCAAGACCATGCTGCGCCTGGCGCAGACACGTGACCGCCTGAATGTGGTGAATGACCAGTGGGGCGCACCCACGCCAGCCAGCTTGATTGCTGACGTGACGGCCCACGCCATTCGCGCCGGGCAGCGCCTGCCGTCAAGCGCACCGGGCGCAGCCGATACCGTGCTGAGCGGCACCTACCACCTCGCCCCCCAGGGCGAAACCAACTGGCAGGCCTACGCACAATGCGTGCTGGACGAGGCGCGCGCAGCGGGCATGGCGCTGCGCGTCACGCCGGAGCAGGTGGGCGGGATCCCAAGCAGCCAATACCCCACCCCCGCCGCGCGCCCGCACAACTCCCGCCTGAACTGCAACAAGCTGGCGCAGCGCCTTGGCCTGCACCTGCCGCACTGGGAGCATGAAGTGCGTCGGACCGTCCGCTTCATTGCGCAGCAGACGCCGCGCTAGCTGGCAGCCCAGCACCCCACCTGAACCCAAGAACAACAACGAGCCCGACCATGAGCAAAGCACGCAAAGGCATCATCCTCGCAGGCGGCGCCGGCACCCGCCTGCACCCGGCCACGCTGGTCGTCAGCAAGCAGCTGCTGCCGGTGTACGACAAGCCGATGATCTACTACCCGCTCACCACACTCATGCTGGCGGGCATCCGCGAGATTCTGGTCATCAGCACACCGCAGGACACGCCGCGCTTCCAGCAGCTGCTGGGCGACGGCAGCCAGTGGGGCATCCAACTCAGCTACTGCGTGCAGCCCAGCCCCGACGGCCTGGCCCAGGCCTTCATCCTGGGCGAGCAGTTCCTGGACGGCGCGCCCAGCGCGCTGGTGCTGGGCGACAACATCTTCTACGGCCACGAACTGCAGGGCCTGCTGAAGAACGCGAATGAGCGCACCAGTGGCGCCACGGTCTTTGCGTACCACGTGACTGACCCTGAGCGCTACGGCGTGGTCGAGTTCGACGGCGAGCAGCGCGCCGTCTCGATCGAGGAAAAACCCAAGACGCCCAAGAGCAACTTCGCCGTGACCGGCTTGTACTTCTATGACGAGCAGGTGGTGGACATTGCCAAGGCACTCAAGCCCAGCGCCCGTGGCGAGCTGGAGATCACCGATGTGAACCGGGTCTACCTCGAGGCTGCACAACTGCAAGTCGAACTCATGGGCCGCGGGTTTGCCTGGCTGGATACCGGCACGCACGACAGCCTGCTGGAGGCTGGGCAGTTCATCGCCACCATCGAGCGGCGGCAGGGGCTGAAGGTGGCCAGCCCGGAAGAGGTGGCGTTCCGCTCGGGTTGGATTGGCAGCGAGCAGCTGCTGAAACTATCAGCGGCGTTGGGCAAGTCGAGCTACGGGACCTACCTGGGCGCCGTCGCGCGCGGCCGGTGAGGCTCCAGCAGCCGGAGACTCAGGCCCCGCCCAAGCCGCGGCCTGCAGCTTCGCGCGCTGCACCAGCCTGCGACGCTACGTGGACCCAGTCCACCACGTCCGCACTGGGCTGATAGCCGGACACCAGCTGCTGCAACTGGGCCCGGATCGAGGGCACGTCGTTCGCATCAACGGCGGCACGCAGCTCCGTCAGGCGCTGCTGCAGCATCTCCCAGGGCAGGAAGTGCTCATGCGCCTTCATGATGCGAGGGTGCTGCGTGGGCTTGGGGTTGTCGCCGATCAGCAGCTCCTCGTACAGCTTCTCGCCCGGCCGCAGTCCGGTGATGCTGAACTCGATGTCACCGTTGGGGTTCGACTCATCGCGCACCGTGAGCCCGGCTAGCTCCACCATGCGGCGCGCCAGATCAATGATCTTCACTGGCTGGCCCATGTCGAGCACGAAGACGTCGCCCCCGGTCCCCATCGCACCCGACTGGATCACCAGTTGCGCCGCTTCCGGGATGGTCATGAAGTATCGCGTGATGTCCGGGTGCGTCAGCGTGACCGGGCCGCCGCTGCGGATCTGCTCACGGAACAGCGGTACCACCGAGCCGCTTGAGCCAAGCACATTGCCGAAGCGCACCATCGAGAAACAGGTGCGCGCCTGCAGGGGCTCGGCACCGGTGCGTCTCGACCCAGGCGCAGATTCGGCAAGCGCCTGCAGCACCATCTCGGCCAGCCGCTTGGTAGCGCCCATGATGTTGGTGGGGCGCACGGCCTTGTCGGTGCTGACAAGCACGAAGTTTTTCACGCCGTTGCGCTTCGCGACCTCGGCACAGGCCAGGGTGCCCCAGACATTATTGCGCACCCCCTCGGCCGGGTTGTGCTCCACCAGGGGCACGTGCTTGTACGCAGCTGCGTGGTAGACCGTCGAAGGCCGCCATGCACGCATGATCGAATCCATGCGGCGTTCGTCGCAGACTGACGCCAGCAGCGGAACAATGCTGGTCTGGCCACTGAACTCGCGGGCGGAAGCTTCGAGATCGCCATCGTCATCAGCCATGGCCTTGAGCAGTGCCCCCTGGAGCTCCTGCTGGATCTGATAGAGCGCAAATTCGCTGATCTCAACCAGCAGCAGCGTCTTCGGGCGGGATTTCAGGATCTGGCGACACAACTCGCTGCCGATGCTTCCGCCGGCGCCTGTCACCATGACGGTCCGGCCTGTGATGTTCAGCTGCAGCAGGAGGCGATGGGGCTGGACGGGCTCGCGGCCGAGCAGATCATCAATATCCAGCTCACGGACATCGCTCAGGCTGACCTTCCCGGTCGCGATATCACTCAGGCCAGGCAGCGTCCGGACCACGACCTTGTGTGCCTTGAGCCGGTTCAGGATCTCGTTGCGCCGAAAGCGCGGTGCGGAAGGCACCGCCAGCAGGACATCGGTGGCGCCAGTCTTGCGCAGGACACGCGCCAAGTCTTCGGGCGGATGGATAGGCAAACCGTTGAGCAGCTGGCCATGAAGGCGATCATCATCGTCCAGGAATCCGACGACGCGGATCTCCGGGCTGTTGGCCATGGCCGAAGCCAGCTGCCTGCCCGCATTGCCCGCGCCGTAGATCAATGCACGGGGCAGGGCGGACTTGCGCAGCCTGTCGTGATACAGCCCCCCCAGCCAAACCCGCGCACCGATGCGAGACGCGGCCACAAAGATCAGCAGCACCATGGGCTGGATCAGACCCACGGTGCGTGGCACGCCATCCACACCGAATACCGTGAAGATCGCCCCGAAGCTCAGGGTGTACAGCACCATGGCGCGCGCAAGGGCCAGCATCGCGGGCAGCCCGCTGTATCTGAAGATCGCGCGGTACATGCCGGTGAAGACGAAGATCGGCAGCGCAAGGGCAATGGATGCGAGGACGGGCTGCCGGACATCGCCATCAATGGAGACAAAGGCGCCAAGACGCAGGTAGTACGCCAGCCAGACCGCGAGCACGCACAGGCCCGCATCAAGCGCAAGCACCAGGGCCCGCTTGAACGGACGTGGCAGGGCGAGTGCGCGTACACCCATCGAGCGCAGCATGTTCATCGCGGGTCTCCTGAGGGTCTGTGCCTTGCCGCTATTCGGCCGCTGCAACCACACCCCGGGCTGGCATTGATGCCTCGGTCAACACTTCACCGATGACAGAGCAGGCCTTGTCCATCTCGGCAGGCGTGAGGGTGGGATGGATCAGGAACATCAAGCTGGTCTCACCAAGGCGCTGCGCCACGGGCAGGCGGGCACTGGGCCTGAAACCTGTGCCGTCGAACGCCTTCTCCAGATACACCTCACTGCAACTGCCCTGATAGCAGGGCACGCCTGCCGCCACAATGGTGTCGACAATACGGTCACGGGTCCAGCCCGGGGCCAGACTCTCGGGCCGCACATAGGCATAGAACTTGTAGCTCGCATGGATGCAGGGGCCGTTGCCGCACTGGCCCGGACAGGATGCGCAGCGGAAAGCCGGCACGCGGACGGGGCCCCGTTCACTGGAAAACGGCGCCAGCGCAGCACGCAGCCGCTGGGCATTGTCATGCCTGCGGGCCGTCCACTCACCCATGCGCTTGAGCTGGATACGACCGATCACCGCCTGGATCTCGAGCATGCGCCAGTTGGTCCCGAAGGACTCGTGCAGCCAGCGAAAACCCGGCGGGTGGCTGCGTTCGTAGACCGCTTCATAACTCTTGCCGTGGTCCTTGTAGGCCCACATGGTGCGCCATAGCGCCTCATCGTTGGTCGTGACCATGCCGCCCTCACCGCCAGTGGTCATGATCTTGTCCTGGCAGAAGCTCCAGGCGCCGATGTGACCGATGCTGCCGACCGGCCGCCCCTTGTAGTGCGCGCCATGCGCTTGTGCACAGTCCTCGATGATCTTCAGACCATGCTGCTCTGCAAGCGTCATGATCGGATCCATGTCGCAAGGCCAGCCCGCGAGGTGAACACATATGATCGCGCGCGTGCGCTCAGTCAGCACAGCCGAGATCGTTCGTGCAGATAGATTGCCCGAGTCCGGCTCCACATCCGCGAACACCGGCGTGGCGCCAGCGTTCACCACACAGGACACGCTCGCCATGAAGGTCCGCGGAGTGACCACTACCTCGTCACCCGGACCGATGCCGAGCGCCTTCAAGGCGACATCGAGCGCAAGCGTTCCATTGGCCAGCGCGACTGCGTAGCGCGTTTCGCACCACTGCGCAAACTCACGCTCGAACGCGCGGGCCTCGTTGCCCGTCCAGTAGTTGACCTTGTTCGACAGCAGGACGCCGTGGATCGCCTCGGCTTCCTCAGCGGTAAAAGAGGGCCACGGGGAGAATGGGGTGTTCAGCACGATGAATTCCTGACTCAAAGAGGGCGCGCCGGATTGCCCACCACTGTGGTGCCCGCCGGAACACTCTTGGTCACAACCGCCCCCATGCCAACCACTGCGCCTCGGCCAATGACAATGGGCTTGCCCGGTTGACCCTGCTTGATTACTGCCCCGGTTCCGATGTAGGCGTGATCTTCAACTACAACATTTCCGTTGCACTTCACAGCTGGCGCAAAGGTCACATAGTCGCCGATCGCACAGTCATGCGCGACATAGCTGTAGATGTTTGCGTGGAAGTGCTTTCCGATGCGGATATTGCTAGTCAGCGTGACAAAGGGGCAGAGAATCGCGCCTTCACCAATTTGCACATCATCAAACTGCACGACGTTCGGGTGTCGAATCTCGAGGAACTTCACCCCGTCAGCGACACATCTTTGGGCCAGCTTTTCCCGGACCTGGCTATTCGCAATTGCGATCGCAACAGACTTGCCGATAGCAGCTCCAGCCAGCCAATCGCTGTAGACAAACACTGGATGCCCGTTGCATTCCGACGAAGTTGGTGCATCGTCAACGAAGCTTAGGCGGGCATGCGTGCCGGCAGATGCAATCTGTTGCCGAACTACTGGCATCACCTCACGGCCAAACCCACTAGCACCGAAAACTGCGATCTCCTGCATATCGTCTCCTCAGTCGGCTTTCGTTCCAGTGAAGCGGGGCATCGTTGCCTCGCCCGCCGACGAAATGCCTTCCTTTCTTAACACTTTCAGTACGGTAAGGGCCAGGATCTTCAGGTCAAGCCACAGACTCTGGTTGTCTACGTACCAGACGTCCAGTGCGAACTTCTGGTCCCAGCTGATCGCGTTGCGCCCGTTGATCTGCGCCCAGCCCGTGACGCCTGGCCGGACGTCATGCCGACGGGCCTGCTCGGCGCTGTAGAGCGGGAGATACTCCATGAGCAGAGGCCGAGGCCCCACCAGACTCATGTGCCCGCAGAGCACATTCCAGAGCTCAGGCAGTTCATCGAGGCTGGTGGAGCGAAGCCACCTACCAAACGGCGTCAGACGCTCGCTGTCTGGCAGCAGCTGACCCGAGGCATCCCTGGCATCGGTCATGGTTCGAAACTTGATCATTTCAAACGGGCGTCCGCCCAGACCGGGCCGCACCTGGCGAAACAACGCCGGCGCGCCAAGGCGCCGCCGCACCTGGATATACAACAGTGCCAAGGGCAGGGCGAGAACAAGCAGAAGAGCCGCCGCAGCCAGGAAGTCGAAAGTCCGCTTCACCTTTGTTTCCCTCATGCCGATTGGCGCACGTCAATGCCTGGCACTCGGCGTGGGCGCCAGTCGATCAATCTCGGATAGGTATGCCTGGGCGAGAGCCTCGAAGGATCGGTTCTGGACGATCCATTCACGTCCGCGGCGGCCCATGTCGGCACGATGCGCAGCATCGATCGCCTTGAATCGACGAATGGCGTCGGCCAGCGCATGCACGTCTTCCGCAGGCACGAACTCCCCGCAGTCCGCCTCGTTGATCATCGATGGATAGCCGGTATACGAGCCGATGATCGGCTTGCCGGCGTACATGTAGTCCACGATCTTGTTGAGCGACTGGCCGAAACGGAGGACGGGCGAGCGATGCGCCGCAAAATACACGACGTCCACATGCGAAAGCAGGTCTTGCACGCAGCTGCGCGGCACGCCCGGCGCGAAGGTGATGTTGGAAAGATCCGCCACTTGCGCCTGTAGGCTAGCCTTCAGGTAACCCTCGCCGACGATCAGGAAGTGCACGTCGGGCTCGGAAACCATTGCACGGGCGCAGGCCAGCAGGGTCTCAAGGGCGTTGTCTGCACCGATCGAGCCGGCATGGCAGACGATGAACTTTCCGCGCGGGATGTGCTGCTCGACGTAATCGGCAGAAAGGCAGGCAGGAGTCTGCTGCTCCCTCAGATCGATACCCTGCGGAATACACACCACCGACCGGGCCTCACCAAGCACCTCCTGCACATGCTCCGACAGATTGGGCAGCGTTGACACGATCAAGTCTGCATGTCGGTAGCCCAGCCGCTCGACCTGCGAAAGAAACCAGATGGCTGGATTGCGCGGCGAAAAGCCCCCGGTCTTCACGAGAATCATCGGCCAAACATCGCGGACTTCGAACACGAGCTTGCAGCCCGGGAACTTGCGGCGCAGGTACAGCCCGGTCACAACAGTCAGCAAGGACAGGCTGGAGGCGATGATGACATCGGGCCTCGGCAGATCGCGGCAACCGAACAAGGCCACCTTGAGTTCGAAGTCGAACCAGCTCATGATGCGCCGCATCGTTCGCGCCGCCCCATACTTCAGCGTTCGAATCCAGCGGACGTGTACGCCGTCGTGAACCTCGTCCTGCACGCGCCTGCTCAGCGCCGGCACATTGGCCAGATGGTTCGCATCCGAGGTGATCAGCACAGGCTCCACGCCCTTGCGCGCCATCTCGCTGAGAATGCTGTGCGCGCGAACTCCCACACGCGCGTGCTGCCGCGGTGCGGTGTATTTCGATATGTACCAGACGACTCGCCGCATATGCCGGTCAGTAGAGCCGAGGAATGCTGTTGACGCGCTGGATCACGGAATTGAAGTCCATGCCGATCGCATCGAGATACCACTTGATATTCGGATACCGTGGCTGGTTCTCCACTGCAACCTTTTCAAGTGCTTCATCGCGCGTCATGACGCCTTCACGGATCTGATTGCTGCGGAACGTGTCGAACTCCGAAAAGCCAGCAACGGTGTAATAGACGTAGTTGTAGAACGCTGCCGTGCCGTCGCCGATACGCCAGGTCGAGCGAGTGTCTGGAGCTCGCTCCCAATCGTAGGTATCGAGCACGGAATCGATGTGCTGCTCGTTCCAGTCCCAGTAGTCGAAGATGTTGTGGAAACCGGTCTTCTTCTTGACGCTCCGGTAGAACTCTCCGGACAGCGTGTCCCAGATGGAGTCGTTCAGGTAGGCCGGGTTCTTGGCGACCTCCTTGATGCGCAGCCACTGATACTTAAGCTGGTTCAAGGTGCCTGTATAGAACACCTGCTCCGTCTCGAAATCGGGCGGGAATCCGAGGAATCCTGCCTTGAAATGAGTGACTTCCAACGGATTCATTCCCCAGAGGTTCAGCTCAATCCCGGTCTCTTGCTTCACGCTCTCGATGTGGCGGAAGAAGTGCTTGTCGCCCGCCATGAGCAGGTTGAGCATGCCGAGGTGCGGACGCTTCAGCCATGCTTGCAGATTCTTGCGGATGTATCCGCGCTTCTTCTCGATGTCATCCGCGATGATGATGTTTTCGAGCTTCAGCTGCGAACAGACGCGGCTGATGTTCCGACGGGCCAGGTCGGTCACCATGCCCCAGTCGTAGGTCATGGTGATCGGCCTGATCCCCAGCTCGTTCACGATCACGTGAATTGCGTATGTGCTGTCGCGACCGCCTGAAAACGGAACGATGCATGGGACGTTGCCGTTCACGCGGTAGCCGTCAAGCAGTTCGAGGAAGCGTTCGCGCGACTTGAGCTTGTTCTTGGGCTTGTAGTGCTTGCAGTAATTGCAGACCCCCTGCTCGTCGAAGCGTATGAACGGCATGGTTTCCGGCAGGATGCAGCGGGAACAGCGGCGCAGCTGATGGCGCAGATGCTGCAGAGACCTTTCCTCTTCAGCATTGCTCCCCAGAGCCGGCACAAGATTGTTGCTGCGCCCGGCAAGATTGCTGATCACGAAAGGTTCGGCAGACCGTGGAATGTCGAGAACCATGGGCTCCTGCACCTGACGGACATTCGAGCAGCCGACTTCGCTCAGCGCATACGCTTCCGAGTAGAAGTAGGTGCTATCCGCCGTCTCCCCAACATACAAGCTGCCGTTGTTGGTCAGCAGAACCAGTTTGCCCAGCGCAGGTACAGCGATGGCGCATGACACCGTGCCGCGGCATTCACGCGCGATGTATCCGGCAATGTTGTCCAGCGACTCACCGTCTTCGATCATCTCGGCAACGATCGCCGCAATAACTTCGGTGTCAACTTCAAGCTGGCGCTTGCCGCGCCGAAGCTTCCACAGGGCATCAGCGTTCACGATGATGCCATTGTGAATCACGATGACACCGTCCCTCACAACAGGCTGGTTGTCGTCGTTGCCGTTGGTGATCAACCGGCTGTGGCCCAGCGCGACCGTGGTGTCACCGCTGCGGACCTCCGCAAGCAGTGCCCGTACGTCCAGTGCAGCACGGTAGATGGCGTACGGCTCGTCGCTGCGCACGACGACGAGGCCGCTTGAATCCTTGCCGCGGCGCCGGGCCGCGTTACTCAGTTGACTCAGATCCTTGCTTGAAACCGCTGATCGCGAGATCAACCCAAATATCCCACACATACTCTCTATCCTGAATGTGATTCAAGGCTGCGTGACTCGAGTCCGCGCAGCACGTAGCCCACGGACACCAAGGCCCAGAACACGCTGGAAGCGCAGAGTCCGATCACAAGACTGTGCAGCGTGACCTCAAGCGTCCAGGTCCTTGCTGATGCGGCAACAAAGACAAGCACCAGCACTGCGGCGTTGGTCACCGATGCAAAGAGATTGAGCCTGAGCATCTTTCTTTGCAGCAGGATGCGCTCCAACGGCACGAGAGCGAACTGGATGCAATAAACCGGCAACAACAGTTCGATGATCTCTGCCAATCCACCCCAGGCGGATCCGAAAACCGCCTCGAACAGGGGCACGCCAGCCACTTGCAGCAGTTTATCGGTCGCAACGTACATAGCTGCGGTGACACTCGACACAATGACGAGCAGAAGCACGATCGAGCGACGTGTAGGAGATTCCGTGCGCGAAAGCTTTCGGTGCAACACGGAGCCAAAAGACTGATTGAAGATCGTGACTGGCGTTGCGCCCAGCCGCTGCGCAATGGACACGAGGCCTGCAGCCAGGGGGCCATGCAGAAGTGCAATCAAGAACGCCGGTGCCCAGATGACAAAGTTCTCCAGCAGTACCTTGGGCGTGACGTAGCGCGCATATGGCGTAACTGCCGCAGACACTGCCTTGAGAGAGACGGCACGCCGCAAGATCTTTATCCGCAGCACTAAGGCCTTAGGATCGGCAATGCGCCATGCGAGCAGACGTCCGAAGAACTCTCCGACCACCAGCGACAGTAGGGATGGCGATAGGAGGCCGGCAGCCAGCTGGAGCGCCCCACGGAAACCCAAGTTCACATACAGGGCACTTGCGACAATTCGATCCCTGTGCTGCCAGATCTGATAATTGATGAGCAGCGCGCTCAGAGACGCAACGACTGCAATGACTGGTGCACTGAGGAACGCCCAATTCGGCACCTTTGCCAAGAGGCCGGTAGGGTAGAGCGCAAGGCACAGGCCGATCGCAAAGGCGACAGCCCCCACCACAAAAATTGACGTCAGCGCGCGGACCAGATAACGCAATGCGTCTGCTTGGCGACCGGCATTCAGAATGCCGACCTCGTTGCCCAGCGTCAGAACCGGGAGCAACCACAGGATGATCGAACCGAGCACCGCAAACTCGCCAATGCTCACCGGCCCGTAAACGCGAGTGATGAATGGCGTCAATCCGAGCAGCGTGAAATAGCCTGCGAATGATGCTCCTGCCAGCAACCCCGACGACTTATAACTCATGCATGGATCACTGCAGATCTTGATGAGGGGGTCGGCCCAATCTTGTATACACGGCAAAGCGCGGAAGCGAGTGGCACCGCCAACATCATGCGGATATAGGACATATCGCCACTTACTGATGAGCAAACAAGAAAAAACAAAATGGTAAGACGACCGAAATAGGAAGTTCTCCACCAAATCAAGCCGATCGTTGCGGCAAAAACAGCAACACCCACCAAACCAGTCTCGGCCGCCAACTCGAGCCAAAGATTATGCGGATAGAGCAAATCGCCGAAGATGCTGTGAAACTGCCAATTGGTCGCCCCAACACCAAAGAGCGGATACTCCATGAAGATGTCATAGGCAGAAATCCACATATCCGCACGAATACCCACTGAAGCATAATCCTCATCCGAACTCATACTGCCATCGAACAAACGTGCCAAGGCCAGTAGGCGATTTGTCTCTTCAACAGGCATGATGATGAACAGGAGTGCAAGCAACCCCGCGACAATCGCCCCAAGCTTGAGATAATGCAGACTCAAAGGCCGATCAACGTAGATCTTGGCGCACGTGAGCATCAACGCCAGAATAGGCCCCTTCGATGCGCTCCACAATGCGGCGAGAATGAAAACAGGTAGAAACCAGGCGACTCGCATTGATCGATCATGATTTCCTACAAGCAGGAACACAAGCACTGCTGAGTAACACATGAGCCAGGAAAAAACGATCGGGCCATTGAGAAAAAAGCGGGTTTGACGATCGAAAAATCCGAACTGAAGCTTGTAGAAGAAGGTCAGAATCAAAATGATCGCAGCCACCTCGATGAACCGTCGCTGAAACATCGCCTCACCGTAATGCCTGATGAATGCCATCGAAAGTGCGGCGGCAATCACGGTAATTACAAAAGCGCCTTCGATTCGGTTCACGAAGAGCTCGACATCCTGTGCCCGCAGCCCCATGATCAAATAAATAATCAGCGCTGGCGATAGCCAAATCGCACACAGGAGTGCATTGACAACGAGGTCGCGTACCACACCGGTGAAGCGGATGGCAAGCAACACCAGCAACAGACCAAAGAGATATATGAAGAACCAGTGCCGAGCGTACTCAAACGCACTCACTGTACCAGTCGCCAGCAGGAAATAAACAAAGCCGACGCCCGCCAATTGCGACAGCGCGCCGGCCTTACTGGTTCGCTCAAAGGCGGAATACATCGAAACCGTATTCGGTGAGCCGGTCGCGCGGATACAAGCTCTTCAAATCACCAATCAGCGGCTGACGGCAGTCGGCTCTGCAGAGCCCGCGCAGCTGTTGCGGGGTCATCGCACGAAATTCGTTGTGTCCGATCGCAACGATGATCGCATCAAACCCTGTCTCGGCGCCGAACGTGGAGAGCTGCAAGCCATACTCATGCTTCACCTCATCCGGATCAGCCCATGGATCCGAGACCTGAACTCGAATGCCCCAACCTTCAAGCTCATGAATCATGTCCACAATCTTGCTGTTACGGATGTCGGGACAGTTTTCCTTGAACGTGATACCGAGCACTCCGACAGTCGCCTTGCTGATGTTAACTCCTGCTTGTACCATTTTTTTGACGAATGCTTGAGCGGCGTGGCGAGCCATACCGTCATTGATCCGTCGTCCAGCTAGAATCACTTGTGGGTGGTAGCCCAGCTGCTCTGCCTTATGCGTTAAGTAATAAGGATCAACACCAATGCAGTGCCCGCCAACCATGCCTGGCTTGAATGGCAGAAAATTCCATTTGGTGCCGGCTGCATCGAGCACATCCATGGTATCAATACCGAGACGCTCACAAATCAGTGAAAGCTCATTAACAAAAGCAATATTCAAATCGCGCTGGGTATTTTCAATAACTTTGGCAGCTTCTGCAACCTTGATACTGCTAGCCTTCCATGTGCCAGCCTCAACGATGCTCGCATATAGTGCATCGACCTCATTGGCAACTGCGTCATTACTACCGCTGGTAATCTTGCGAATCTTGGTCAGGGTATTAGTTTTGTCGCCCGGGTTGATCCGCTCGGGACTGTAGCCACAGAAGAATTCTATATTGAAGCGCAGGCCACTTACTCTCTCGAGAACTGGCACACAAACCTCTTCGGTTGCTCCTGGATAGACAGTGGACTCGTAGATCACCAAAGCGCCTGGGGAGATCACACGCCCAACCGTTTCGCTTGCCGAGACCAGAGGTGTAAAGTCCGGCCGATTCGCGGTGTCAACAGGTGTTGGCACCGTCACAATGAAAATTTGCGCGGAACGCAACTCGTCGACACTAGCGGTATATCGCAGGAACTTGCTGTCTGCAAGCTGCTCTGCCGAACACTCCCTGGTTCGATCGAAGCCGCGACTCAACTCTTCGATTCGCGCAGATTGGATATCGAATCCGATAACCGAGTATTTCTTGCCGAACTCGACAGCAAGCGGCAGTCCGACATACCCCAACCCGATGACGGCAATCGTTCTATCTCTCATATTCACTTACTCTGCTCAAAGCAGCACCTGACCTCTGCAAAAAACAACTCAGCAAAGTTCGCACAGATATGCAGCACTTACAAATGGATTTTCAGTTGCTTGGTGGCGCCGAGGCCTGCGAAGAATCGATCTTGCGCAGAAACAAGCGAGTCGCAACAAAGAAAAACACGCTAATGACTGCAAGAAGCCAGATCACTGCGGCCAAAAAAAACCTTTTGGGACCGCTCTTGACGTCAGGCGCCTCAGCCTTATCAATTACCTGGATCAAAGCGCCTTCGCGTGCTTCGTCGACCCGTGCGAGCTCAAACTGCTTAGCAAATATCTCGAACAATGCCTCGTAATACTTGGCATCTCGGTACTTGACCATATAGCCTGTATCACTCGATCCAGTAAGTGTCGTCTCAAGCCGATTCAGCTGAGTGCGGAGCGCCGCGATTTCTTCCCTGGCCTGCGACAGCTCTGCCGAGCCATCGGCAAGGAACGCCCTCTTCGTCTGCAAGCGGACTTCTGCTGCGGTAAGTTGCGCACGCAGCCTCGCATAGTTCTCGGCGGCTGCCTTGGGCTCGGAGCGAATGACCCCTTCGTTCAAGCCGGTCGCTTGCAAGGCACCCTGTGCGGCTGCAAGCTGCTTGTTGACTTGAGCCAGTTGCCCCTCGAAGAACTTCCGCCGCTGCTGAGCCTCGGATACAGCCAGTTCGCTGGTCAGGCGACGCAGTTGCTCGACATAGCCATTTGCAAGTCGAGCCGCCCGAGATGGATCAGTGTCGTCCACTTCGACTTGGATGAGGCCGTTCTTCTTGTTCACCTCAATCCGAGAGCGGCTTGCCAAGCGCTCGCGCACCTCGGACCGAAGCTCCTTCTTGTAGACAGTGTGCAGGTCGTTTTCTGAGATCAGGCGATCCAGCGCGTTATCCGATTGCATGAGCGCCACGTATTGATCGGCTGGGCTGCGCAGAGGCGCAACGGCTCCGGCGAGGCCTCCAAGTGCGCCAAGCGATTGGAGTGCAGCGGCCGCGAGACTTTGCTGCTGCTGCGGGGGCATCAGCAGCGCCTTTGCCGTGAACTGAGGCGACATGAGAAAAGTAACCGCAAACGTTGCCGCGGCAGCGCACACCGGGAGGAATGTGATCCAACGCCAGTACCCCTTGATTGCAGCAACCAGCTCGCGGGCCGTGATCGCATCAACCGAACCAACACTGGCGTCCAACGCCGCCTGGTCTCGAAGATCACGGTCCATCAAAGCCCCCTGAGGCTGCGCAGACCAGCAACGCCAAGCGCGAACTGATAGAAGATCTGCGACCAGTCCTTCAGCTCTCTCGTGAAGGCAAAGCGGTCGAGCGTTTCCGGCACGACAATTGTGTCGCCTGGAAGCAGCCGTCTCCCGCTCCGAATGCCAAACCACGTACCTGGTCGCTGACTGACTGCACCATCCGCACCGACAACATAGATACGGCTGTCGTCGGCTGTGCGCGTGGGCCCACCAGCTTGACCCAGGTAGTCCGCAACGTTCTTTGCCTCAATGTGAAGGAACGCGCCCTCGTTGTAGACCGCACCCAGCACGCTCACTACGGAAGGCCTAGTCGGAACGAATAAGGTATCTCCATCTTCAACCGGGATGGACGGCAAATCTGCTGTGCTGGGCGTCTCGGGCAGTTCAAGAACAATGCGCCCTGTGGCCTGTACGGAGCGGATACGGCTCACAAACGCAGCCTGGGCAGCCTGTTGCGCAGCCACAGCTGCAGCATCCGTACCTGCTCCGCCGGCGCGGTTGCTGCTGGCAATCTGCAGTTCACGCTCCAGGCGGTCCGCCAGCTCGCGCAGCCGCTGCTGCTGGGCAATACGAGTCGATTCCCGTGTGAGCTCGGCCGCTGGCAGGTAGGCCGTGGCCGCCAGGCCGCCCACGCGCTCAACCAGTTGCCGCAAAGTTTCTCCGGGGCGGGCCCGATACACCCCTGGCCGCACAAATTCTCCCTCCAGCCGAACAATGCGCGACTGCTTGGACACCGGCACTCGGATGTCACTCGTGGAAAACACAGTGATGGTGTCGCCGGGACGAAGCGGAACGTCATGCGCCGGGCTTCGTTCAAGGACCGCCTTGCCAAGATCAACCGGGATCAGCTCGGTAGATGAATCGTCGGCGCGCCGCTCAATCAGGGCGTAGTCCCAATTGATCGACTCCTGGCGGCGGATCTCCTGCGCCAGAGTCTGCGAAACACGGTTTTGCTGCACATCATCCGTGTCGCCACGCCGCAGCCGGCTGTATGAGTCGATGCCAGACGCGTCTTCAGCGTTGCCGTTCGGCGCTCTTTGGGAGGAGCCGCTTGTGCTGCGCTCTGCAGGCCCGCTGTTTTGAGTTTTGACCTGCCAAGGCGCCAAGGCAGACGCAGCGACGGCGCCATTGCGGCGCAACCAGTAATCGCGGGACACCAGCGCCGTCTTGTCTGGAATGACGTCGCTCACACGCATACCTTCCCGCCAGGCAAGGCGGGCGGGCTGCGCGACAAAGCCGCGCAAATTCACATCATTTGCAAACTGCGGGCTGACAGAGAACACCCGCACCAGGTCGCCGTCTGAGAGTGGCTTGGCCAGACCGGCTGGGTCGAGGTTGAGCTCTTCGACGCGGCGCGACTTGCGATCCTGAATGCGCTCCATCACGACACGCTGGCCAGATGCGGTTGTCGTCAGCCCCCCCGCAAATGCAATGGCGTCCGCAAGCGACTGCGTCCCGGATCCCAACTCAAAGATGCCTGGCGCATTGACAGCGCCGGCCACAGCAACCTGCCGGCCGATCGGCGCAAAAAAGATCACATCACCCGACTGGATGCGGACATCCTGCTTGGTTTCACCCTTAAGCAGCAAATCATAAAGATCCAGTTCCGCCACCAGCTGGCCCCCGCGGCGCAACTGAATCTTGCGCATGGAACCTGCGGCGCTTGGCCCGCCGGACGCAAACACCGCATTGGCAAAGGTGGTCAGCCCGCTCAGGGTGTAGCTGCCGGGCCGCTTGGCTTGCCCCACCACCAGCACCCGTGCACCACGCACGGTGCCAATAGTGGCATTCAGTTCAAAGCCCTTGAAGGTACGAGCGACTGCAGCAGCCAGGTGTGCAGATAGCTGATCCTGACGAACACCTGCGACGGCAACTACACCAACCCGCGGAATCACGATCGCACCGGTGCGATCGACTCGGGTTCTGACGTCCATTTCGATCTGGCCCGAAGCACGGACCCAGATTTCATCGCCCGGACCTACGACGTAGTCACCAGGAACAGCTGAGTCGGCTTCGAACCCTGGCTCTTTGGACGCCTCAAAATAAGCAGCCCCGAATCGGCGCAGCGGTTGCCCGATGCTGCTCTCGACAAACGCTTCAAACTCCGAAGGCGTCGGCTTGACCGGTGGCGCATCCGCGGGCTTGAGCATCTGCTGCGCGCCCAGAGATTGCCCTGGCGTCTGGGAGGCGGGCTCCCGTCGAGGATCAGCGACGTCCCTGGAAACAATTCTAGGAACCCCAAGCTGCTGTTGCTGGGATGCGCTTGCGCTCCGCGCTTCGTCTTGCGCGGCTGATTGCTGCGCTTCGGCCGTAGCACCCAAACCTAGGCAAGTCACGGCAGCAACCATGCAGCCTACCAGCCGAGAGAAATCCAATTTGATATCCATTAGTCGTCAAAACATCTGTTCTAGGCGCCAACAAGCACGTACCGCACCGAAACGGGGCGTCATGACGAGCCGCAGCGGGAATGGCTGCTGATCGAGTCCACCGGCCGCACAACCGCTCTTGGCAGGATAACAGACCCGAATTTCGTCAAAGCTGTGTGATACGCCCACCGAACATGCGGGCAACGAATCAGCCGCCGCTAGTCGGTGTCGAAGCATGCAAGGGCAAAGTGTGCACGGCGCCAGCGCGCCTGAATCGCATGCAGTTCTGCGCTTGCAGCGTGTCTATGCCGCGCAACTCCTGAAACCGCTTGCGGTTGATTGCCGACGCGCCATTCTGGTAAAACGCGCACTGGGTTATCAGTTTGGCTAATCCACCTGCCCGGACGCGGGCTCCATTTCCCCTAGGAGAAGAAACAATGAAGCGCATCGCTATCGCCGCCGCAGCCTCGCTGCTGTCTCTGTCTGCCATGGCTGCTGAAGCTCCAGCCGCTGTTGCCGCCGCCCAAGCCACCGCCCCGCAGGCTTCGCTGCCCGCTGGTCAGGCTGCCGCTCAGGCCGGTGGCGCCGGCGGCATGAAGATTGCCCCGACCACCGTGATCGTTGGCACCGTCGTCGTCGCCGCTGTGATCATCGGCAGCTCCAGCGACAAGGCATCGACGACGTCGCATCACTTCGCACGCCCATAACTGGGTTGGCAGTAGTCGCACAAGGCAGCTTCGGCTGCCTTTTTTTTTGTAGATAGCCAACTACCTTTACTCCTCTCAAACTGTGCCACTAACAAAAATGCGCGCGGCGCTTCCTGTCCTGCTCGGACTTGCTGCTGCCTTGGGATCCGCTCCCACCCACGCCCAGGTGAGTACAAGCGGCCTGACCGGATTGCTTGAGATGCCTGATGCGCGGATGGAGCCTGACGGCTTGCTTCGTACAGGCCTGAACATCGGCAAGCCGTATCAAAACGCTCTTGTCTCAGTTCAAGCTTTCCCGTGGCTGGAGATCAGCGGGCGATATCGGCGAGTTGATGGGGTTTCTACGGACCTTGGACCGCAGTATGGCGCTCAGAAAGACAAGTCAATCGCCCTCAAGGTCAGACTGATTTCTGAGGGCGCGCTTGGACAAGCATGGATCCCGCAGATTTCATACGGTCGCGAAGACCTCTTCGGTACCAAGATCTACCCCTCTGAGTTCTTGGTCGCCAGCAAGGGAATTGGCGATGTCGACCTCACGCTGGGCTACGGTCGCCAGCGGATCGATGGGGTCTTCGGCGGGATTCGCTTCCGCCCAAGCAGCCTTCAGCGCTGGTATGGCCTCATCGAGTACGACGCAACCGCTTACCGGTCCGACTACCGCTCTGAAGAAGCCGGCCTTGCAAACCGCAAGACAGGCCACGTCAACGCCGCAATCGGCTACCAATCTGACTGGTGGGGCATCCAAGTCGGTTCGTCCTACAACAAGCCCAGCGTCTTGGTGCAGCTTCGCGCGCCGACCAACCGCCGAGAGTGGGCGCCCTGGGTGTCTGAAGCGCCCGCCTATCAGCCGCTGAACACGCGCCCGACCACGGCTGAGTGGGATGCAAATCCTGACTGGGCGCAGACCTTGCGCATTCGCATGGACCGCGAGGGCTTCCGGGACGTAGGGCTCAAGTACGAGCAGGGTGTCATGCGCGTGGCGTTCTCCAGCACACGGCATCTGCTGGCCTCGCGCGCCGTGGCGCGGGCCGCCCGCCTGGCGCTTGCCCATACGCCTCTGGAGGCCAAGGCGATCGAGCTGACGCCGATGATCAACGGCATGGCGACCAAGACCTACGCCTTCAACCGGCTGGATGTGCTGTCCGATTTCTTTGCCGGTACCGCCACCCTGGCAACGCTCCAGCAGCACACCCAGCTGCGCCCTGCAGATGCCACTGCACAACCCGCGCCGCTGGACGATGCGACGCTGGAAGCGCTGGTCTATGCCCAGCGCGAAGACATTCCGGTGGCCACGCGCGTGGCAGCCGGTGCCGGCACGCTGGCGCTGGATGATGCGCGCGGAAACACGCTGGGCCTGAGCCCGTACACGCGGATTTTCCTGAACGACCCCAGCGGCGCATTCAAGTACGAGCTGGGCCTGCAGCTGGGCGGCCGGTACGAATTCACACGCAGCACCACGCTCGAGGGCACACTGCGCGGCCGCATCGCCGAAACGGTGACCGACGTGAAGCAGCCCAGCAACTCCCTGCTGCCCAAGGTGCGTACAGACATTGCGGAGTACTTCCGCGGTGCGAACGTGAAGCTGGATCGCCTGCAGCTGAATCAGTTCTGGCAACCCGCAGCCAACTGGTATGCACGGGCGTCCGGCGGCCTGTATGAAGAAATGTTTGGTGGCGCCGGGGCCCAGGTCATGTATGTGGCCCCGAGCGGCCGCTGGGCGGCCGATGTGATGGGCGACTGGCTGCGTCAGCGCGACTTCAAGGGCACCGGCTTCCAGGCCTACAAGACCACCACGGGCTATGCGTCGCTGCACATGCGCCTGCCCTACGACATGCTGGCCAGCGTGCGCGCGGGCCGTTTTCTTGCCAAGGACGAAGGCGCGCGCTTTGAGCTCAAGCGCCGCTTTGCTTCGGGCATCACCATGGGTGTCTGGTACACGCATACCAACGGGCGGGACATCACCGCCCCGGGCACGCCTGAAAAGCCGTATCAGGACAAGGGCATCTTCATTAGCATGCCGCTCAATCTGCTGCTGACGCGTGACAGTGCTGCCGTGGCCACGTTCTCGCTCGCCCCATGGACGCGCGATGTCGGCCAAATGGTGAGCCAGTCTGCCGACCTGGTGGGCATGTTCGAACGCAGCATGCTCTACAACCTGCGAGGCAAAGAGGCGCTGCGCGGGTTTACCGATGCCCCGGCCGATACGGAGGCCAAGCCATGAGAAGCGCCCTGTTCCTGTGTGTGCTGAGCCTGCCTGCAGTCGGCCTCGCGCAGAGCCCGGTACCCGCCAGCCCTGTGGCAGCGGCCCAGGCCCCCGCAAGCGCCTGCCGTGTGCTGGACGCCGCCCTGTCTGAGCGATATGAAGGCCCCTGCAAGGATGGACTAGCGCACGGTCGTGGCAAGGCAACAGGCTCCGGCGGCAGCTATGAAGGCGACTTTGCGGCTGGGCGCCGGCAGGGCCAGGGTGTGCTGGTCAATGCCGCCGGCGATCGCTATGAGGGCCGCTTTGTGAACGATCTGCGCGAGGGCCAGGGCACGCTCGTCTACGGCCCGGGCTCACCCTGGGTGGGCGACCGCTATGTGGGTGGCTTCAAGGCCGACAAGCTGCACGGCGAAGGCACCTACACCTGGGCCTTTGGTGACCAGACGCAAGCGCGCTTTGAGAACGGTGTGCAGGTGGCGGGTGCGACCGCGTACCAGCACATGCGCGCGGTGGGCATTGCCCAGTTGGCCACCGTGCTCAAGGAAGGCAGCGAGATCTGCCGCGTGGTCTATCCGCCCGGCTCCGGTGCCAACCCGGCCACACCCATCCGCCTGCGCGGCAAGTTCCTGGGTGCAGCGGGCGACCGTGCGCTGATCGAGCTGACCGACGCGCCCGGCGTGCAACCCGGCGCACGGACCTGGGACATCGTTACGCGCTGGGCGCCGTGCGGCGCAAGCGTTCGGCGAAAATGACGATGTCCAACCTCTTGATCTCAAGAAACGCGAAATGAGTATTCAACCCGTGATCATGGCCGGCGGATCCGGCACGCGGCTCTGGCCACTGTCCCGCGCGGCCTACCCGAAGCAGTTTCTCGCCATCAACGGCCCGCAAACCCTGTTCCAGCAGGCCGCGACCCGGATTGCGCGGCTGGGCTCCGACGCACAGCCGGTCCTCGACCCGCTGGTGGTCACGAACGAAGAGCACCGCTTCATGGTGCTCGACCAGCTGCGCGAGATCGGCATGTCGCCCATGGCCGTGCTGCTGGAACCCTCGGGCAAGAACACCGCTCCGGCGCTGACTCTGGCCGCGCTGCAAGCCGCCGCAGCCGGCACCGACCCGGTGCTGGTCGTGACGCCGTCTGACCAGACCGTGACGAACCCGCCCGCCTACGTGGCCGCACTGCGCGAGGCGGTGGAAGCCGCCGAGAGCGGCGGCATCGTGATCCTGGGCGTGGTGCCGACGCGTGCTGAAACCGGCTTCGGCTACATCGACGCCAGCGCAACGGGCGTCGTCCGTGAGGTCAAGGCCTTCCGCGAGAAGCCGGACGCCGCCACGGCCGAGGAATACCTTGCCGCGGGCCACTACTTCTGGAACAGCGGCATGTTCGTGCTCAAGGCGAGCGTCTGGCTGGCGGCCCTGCGCGCGCTGCGTGCCGACATCGCCACCGCCACCGAAGCGGCATGGGCCAAGCGCGGCGCAACGGACCAGGCTTTTGTCCGGCCCGACAAGGCGCTCTGGGCCGAGATCCCCAGCGAGAGCATTGACTACGCCGTGATGGAGAAGGCCGCCGGCGCAGGCATTGCCGTGCGCATGGTGCCGCTGGATGCCGGCTGGAGCGACCTCGGTGCCTGGGATGCCGTCTGGGATTCCGCTGCGCGCGATGCCGAAGGCAATGCCGCACAGGGCGATGTGCTGCTGCAGGACAGCCGCAATACGCTCGTGCACGCTACCGACCGCATGGTGGCCGCCGTGGGCGTGGAGAACCTTGTCATCGTCGAAACGCCGGATGCCGTGCTCGTGGCCGACCAGGCCGCCAGCCAGGGCGTGAAGCACATCGTGGCGAGCCTGGCCAAATCTGGCCGCTCGGAGGGCAACCTGCACCGCCGCGTGCACCGCCCCTGGGGCTGGTACGACAGCATCGACCAGGGTGCACGCTTCCAGGTCAAGCGCATCCAGGTCAAGCCGGGCGCGAGTCTGAGCCTGCAGATGCACCACCACCGCGCCGAGCACTGGATTGTCGTGAGCGGCACGGCCGAGGTCACCGTGGGCGACAGGAAGATCATGCTCACCGAAAACCAGAGCACCTACATCCCGCTGGGCGAGGTGCACCGCCTGGCCAACCCGGGCAAGCTGCCGCTCGAGATCATCGAAGTGCAGTCGGGCAGCTACCTGGGCGAGGACGACATTGTCCGCTTCGAGGATCACTACGGGCGCAAGTGAGTCCTGCAAGCGCGCCCGCGCCCTTGGCGGTCGCGCTGCCCTGGCGGCTTCAGGCGAGTGTCTTCAGTGCCTGGGCCGCGCTGGCCAAGCCGGCAGGGCCCAGATCGGCCACCTGCACGTGTAGCGAGGTCGCTGCCGCGCCATGCTGTACATGCTTCTTCAGCGAACGGGTGTAGCAGGGGTCATAGTGTTCGCGCATGACGCGCTCAAACAGCTCATCCACGCGCCCCGCGCCGGCCAGTGCCTGCCAGCGCTCGTAGGTCTCGCCGCTGACCAGCGCGCGGATGGGTTCGAGCTGCTCGATCATGCCCACCGGGTCGGTGACGAAATGCGGGAAGTCTTCCTTCCACATCTGAACACGGGCCGCCATGGGTGCGTCCACACCCACGGTGGGCGCAGCGAGCAAGGCCTCATAGAGCGCGGTGGGCAGCTGGACCTTGCCGATGCGCTTGCTTTCGCCCTCCAGCCAGACCACCCGTGAGGGGTCCAGGGCCTGCATGGCGTGCAGCAGCAGGCTGTCGAAGTGCTTCTGGCTGGGCTGTGGCAGGCCGGGAATGCCGCCGATCAGCGAACCCCGATGATTGGCGAGGCTCTCCAGATCAAGCACCTGCTCGCCGGCGTCGGCCAGGGCCTGCAGTACCCGGGTCTTGCCGCAACCGGTGGGGCCGACCAGCACCCGGAATCGGAACTGCTGCGGCAGCGCGTTCAGCGCTTCGCGCACCCAGGTCCGGTAGCGCTTCCAGCCGCCCTGCAGCACGTCCACCCGGAAGCCGATCGTGCGCAGATTGTCTGCCCACAGCTTGCTTCGCTTGCCGCCGCGGAAGCAATACACCAGGATCGGCGCGTAGCGCGGCAGCGGCTCGATGATGCGCGGCAGCTGGGTGGCGATGTTGGCCAGGGAATAGCGCACCCCGAGCAGGTAGGCCGCGTGCGGGTCCTGCCGGTGCAGGGTGCCGACTTCGGCGTATTCGGCGTCATTGACCACCGGCAGATTCACCGCGCCGGGGATGTGGTCCTCGGCAAACTCGCGCGGCGAGCGGGCGTCGATCACCAGCGCGTAGCGGCCGGGCGCCTGGATGCCGAGCTGCTCGAACTGGCCGGGGGGCAGCGCCCGCGGCGTGGCAGCGCCGAATGCTGCGGCATGGGGTGGCGTGGAACGATCAGCGGAATCCGACATGGCTGCGATTGTCGCCTGTTGGCAGCACGCGCCGCAGGCTCGCCGTTGGCGGAGCGCGAGTGTGGCCTGCAGGTTGTCCGGGTAGCCAGCTCAGATTGGCCATTTACGGCCAAAAATAAATGAATGATTCGGCCGAAATTGTTTTTTTGACACTCTCTGGTACCAAAAAATGCCTGAAGACCGGCTTCAGCCAAGCGAGACTGGCCTTTGGCACTTTCTACACATTTTGACTGCTATTCATGGCCGAAAATGATTCCTCACACCTGTATCCGATGGGGGATGGACGCGCTCAGCGCACGAGGCGGTGACAGGTCGCCCACCCCGAGCGCCGAGCAGCGCGGCTACTCGCCCGATGGGGCCACCACCGGCTCAGGGGCCGACTTGCGCCGGCGATGCCAGGGGCTCACCCGCTTGAGCAGCTGCTCCAGGTCATCCACGATGGCGTAGGCCACGGGCACCACCAGCAGCGACAGGAAGGTGCTGGTGATCAGCCCGCCGATGACGGCGATGGCCATGGGGGCGCGGAAGCTCGGGTCGGCGCCGATGCCCAGCGCAATGGGCAGCATGCCGGCGCCCATGGCCAGGCTGGTCATGATGATCGGGCGGGCGCGCTTGTGGCAGGCGTCCAGCAGCGCGTCCCAGCGGCTCATGCCCTCGCGCCGGGCGATGATGACGTAGTCCACCAGCAGGATCGAGTTCTTGGTGGCGATGCCGATCAGCATGATCAGGCCGATCATCGCCGGCATGGACAGCGCCTTGCCCGTCACCAGCAGGGCCACGAACGCACCGGGGATCGACAGGAACAGGGCCGTCAGTATGGTGCCGGGCTGCAGGAAGTCCTTGAACAGCAGCACCAGCACCACATAGATGCAGAGCACGCCGGTCAGCATGGCCAAGCCGAAGCTGGTGAAGAGTTCGGCCATGACTTCCGCATCGCCGATGTTGGTGCGCTTCACGCCGGGCGGCAGATTCTTCAGCGCGGGCAGCTCATCGACCTTGGCCTGCACATCGCCCAGGGGCTGGTTGTTGAGTTCGATGGTGAAGTTCACGTTGCGCAGACGATTGAACCGGTCGATCTGCGCCGGGCCGCTGTCGATGGTGACCGTGGCCACCTGGCCGAGCATGACCGGGCCGCGTGCACCAGGCACCATGAGCCGCTCGATCAGGCCGAGGTCCGCGCGCGCGTCGGCCGGCAGCTTCACCACGATCGGGATCTGGCGCTGGCTCAGGTTGAGCTTGGCCAGGCTCTGATCGAAGTCGCCGGCGGTGGCAATGCGCAGCGTGTCGGCAATGGCGGCCGAGGTCACGCCCAGGTCGGCGGCGCGGGCGAAGTCCGGCCGCACGACCAGCTCGGGCCGGATGAGCGCGGCAGTGGAGGTGATGTTGCCCAGGTTCGGGATGGTGCGCAGATCGCGCTCCAGCGCACGGGCGGCCGTCAGCAGGGCCTGCGGGTCGTCGCCCGAGAGGCTGAGCTGCAGCAGACTGCCGCCCGCACCGGCCAGGCCCACCTGAACGCGTACGCCCGGCAGGGCCGCGAGCTTCTCGCGCAGCTCGGAGTCGATCTGCTGCAGGCTGACGCTGCGCTCCTTGCGGTGCGTGGTCTGGATGGTGAGCGTGGCCTTGCGGACCTCGGACACGCCGCTGCCGCCCGCAAAGGGGTCCGAGCCGGCCGCGCCGCCGCCAATGGCGGTGTAGACCGAGCGCACTTCCGGATGGGCCGCCACGATTGCACGCGCGGCCTCGGCAGCGGCCAGCGAATCCTCGAAGCGGCTGCCCGGCGGGAGTTCCAGCTTCACCTGCGTCTGTCCGGTGTCATCGGGCGGGATGAAGCCGGTGGGCAGCATGCCTGCCACGCCAATGCCGCCCACAAAGAGCACGAGCGAGCCCAGCATGGTGGCCGCACGATGCTTCAGACACCAGGCCACCCAGCCCATGTAGGCACGCATCAGGCGGCCATCCGGCTCGCCATGCGGGTCGTGGCTGCTCGCTGAAGCCAGGGGCGCTTCGCCGGAAGGCGTCTTCGCCACCCAGGGCTTGAGGATGTAGGCAGCCATCATCGGTGTCAGCACGCGCGCCACCACCAGCGAGGCAAACACCGCCAGCGCGGCCGTCCAGCCAAACTGAACAAAGAACTTGCCCGGAATGCCGCTCATGAACGCGGTGGGCAGGAACACGGCAATCAGCGTGAAGGTGGTGGCAATCACCGCCAGGCCGATCTCATCGGCCGCTTCCATGGCGGCCTGGTAGGGCGTCTTGCCCATGCGCAGGTGGCGCACGATGTTCTCGATCTCCACGATCGCATCGTCCACCAGGATGCCCACCACCAGCGACATGGCCAGCAACGTCACCGTATTGAGCGTGAAGCCGAGGTAGTGCATGCCGATGAAGGCCGGGATGACCGACAGCGGCAGCGCCGTGGCGGCAATGAAGGTGGCGCGCCAATCGCGCAGGAACAGCCAGACCACCAGCACCGCGAGGATGGCGCCCTCATAGAGCAGCCACATCGAGCCCTTGTAGCTCTCACGCACCGGCGTGACGAAGTTGAAGGCCTCATTGACCTTGAGGTCCGGGTACTGGGCCTTGAGCGCGTTCAGCGAGGCGTTCACGCCATCGGCCACATCGATCTCGCTGGCGCCCTTGCTGCGGGTGATCTCGAAGCCCACCACCGGCTGGCCGTTGAGCAGCGCAGTCGAGCGGCGTTCGGCCACGGTGTCGCGCACCGTGGCAATCTGGTCCAGGCGCACCTTGCGTCCATCGGACAGGGAGATGTCCATGCGTGCGAGTTGTTCCGCGGTCTGCACCGTGGCCAGGGTGCGGACCGACTGCTCCGCGCCGCCCACGTCCGTGCGGCCACCGGAGGCCTCCTGCTGGATGCTGCGCAGCTGACGCGAGACATCGGCCGCCGTGGCGCCGAGTGCCAGCAGCTTGGCCGGGTCGAGCTCCACCTGCACCTGGCGGGTGACCCCACCCACACGCGCCACCGCGCCCACGCCGGGCACGGTCAGCAGCTGCCGCGTGACGGTGTTGTCCACGAACCAGGACAGGGCCTCCTCGTCCATACGCTCGGAGGCCACCGTGAAGACAAGGATCGGCGAACCGGACAAGGACAGTTTGCTGACGACCGGGTCGCGCAGATCTGCAGGGAGATCACTGCGGATCTGGGCCACGGCATTACGCACGTCATCCAGGGCTTCCTGGATGGGCTTCTCCAGCCGGAATTCGGCCGTGATGGTGACCACGCCGTCCTGAATGGTGGCGTACTGGTTCTTGAGGCCCTGCAGGGTAGCGACCGAGTTCTCGATCTTGCGCGCGACTTCGGTTTCCAGCTGCGGGGGCGCCGCACCGGGCAAGGATGCACTCACCGTGATGGTGGGCAGCTCGATGTCCGGAAAGCTCTGGATCTTCATCGCATGGAAGGACATGAGTCCGGCCAGCGTGAGCATGATGAAAAGCATCACCCCAGGGATGGGGTTCTTGATCGACCAGGAGGAGACATTGATGGCCATGGCGTTTGCGCTCCGCGATCAGAGGGCAGCCGGACGCGGCCGGCTGGCATGGGCCACAGGGGCAGCTTGCCCAGCGGCAGGCGCCACGGCGGCCACGCTGACCAGATCGCCGTCCGCCAGGAAGGCCACGCTGCTGGCCACCACGCGCGCCTCGGGCTTCAAGCCGCTGGCAATCTCGATCCGATCGCCGTTGCGGCGCCCCGTGCTGACCTTGGTCTGCTGGACGCGATTGTTGGCATCGATCACGAACACATAGGCAAAGCCGTCGCGCAGCAGCACGGCCGACTGCGGCAGCGTGAGCGCGCTCTGGGCGCCAAGCACCAGCTCACCGCGCGCGAACATGCCGGCACGCGCCGCACTGCCTGCGGGCAGGTCGACATAGACGAGCGCATTGCGCGTCTGCGGGTCGATGGTCGGTGCCACGATGCGTACCTTGCCCGTGATGGGCTTGCCCTCGGCACCTGGCACGGTCACATTGGCGCGCATGCCCGGCTGAATGCGGGCCAGCTCGGTGGCCGTGACCTCGGCACGCCATTCCAGACGCTGATCGCGGATCAGGCGGAACAGCTCCTGGCCCTGCTGGGCCAGCGAGCCCACGGTGGCCTGGCGCGCGCTGATGACGCCGTCATCCGGGGCGAGCACGCGGGTGTTCGCCATGCGAACTTCGTCGGCCTGGACCTTGGCACGGGCGGAATCGAGCCGGGCGCGGGCGGTCTGCTCGGCCGTGACGTATTGCAAAACCTGCTGGGAAGACAGCGCGCCGCTCTCGGCCAGGCCGCGCGCGCGCTGCGCGTTGTTGCGCGCCTCTTCCAGCGATGCCTGCGCCTCGGCGGCAGCGGCGCGCGACTGCGCAAGCTCGGCAGCGATCGTGTCACTGTTGATTCGCGCCAGCAGCTGGCCCTTGCGCACCCGATCACCGACGCTCGCGTTCACTTCCACCAGGCGATAGCCGCCAACCTCAGGGCCGATGATGGCTTCCTGCCACGCCGTCACGCTGCCATTGGCCTCCAGGGTCTGCGCCCACTCGCTGCGCACGGGCTGGACGGCATTGACGGTCAGCGCAGGGCGCGCGCTGACCGCGGCCTTTCCGGCCGCTTTGTCTGCGGCTTTCTCCGTGCTCTGCCCGGGTGCGGCCTGCGCGTTGGCCCGCGGGCTTCCCGCCCCCAAAGCCAGCCCCAGCGCAATGACCAGGGAACCGGTCAGCGCAGCGCCGGCCAGCAGGACACGGGGCTGCATGAATCGCGCCGAGAGGGCATGCGAGGTCGATTCCCGCGATTGATCGGGGCCGGCAGGGTGTTCGGTGGAGGTGTGCTCGGTCATGGTGCTTGGCTCGTGTGAGGTCTTGAGGGGAGAGGCGGCCCGGCAGGGGCTCTGTTGAATGCGGTGGATGTCGGTCGGTCGGGTCAGCGGGATCCTGGCGCTGCGGGCAGTGCCGCCGTGGCCACGGCCGTCTCGGGTGACCAGCCGCCGCCGACCGCGCGATACAGGCTGATCCACGCCTGGACACGCTCGGTCTGGATGTTGATCAGACTGGACTGGGCCGAGAGTGCCGTGCGCCGTGCATCTTCCAGATCGAGCAGGCTGCCGGCGCCCGCCTCGGTGCGCTTGCGCTGCGCTTCAAGGAAGGCGGCAAAACCATGGGCTGCGGTGAGCGCGTCGGCCTCGCGGCGCTGCGCCGCATCCAGCTTGACCAGCGCTTCTTCAACTTCACGCACGGCGTCACGGGCGCGCTGCTCGTACTGGCTCTTGATCTCGTCGTAGCGCGCGCGGGCCTGATCCACCGCGGCGCTGCGGCGGCCGGCATCGAAGATGGGCAGGCTCAGGGCCGGACCGATGGACCACGTGTTGGCGAAGCTCGCCGGTGCGCCGCCCACGCCACTGACACGCGCGCGGCTGATGGAGCCCGCCAGGGTCAGCCGTGGCCAGCGGTCGGCTTGGGCGGCGTCCACATCGCGCAGCGCAGCGGCCGCCTGCCGCTCAAGATTGCGCAGGTCCGGCCGCTGCGTCAGCCACTGGGCGGGCAAGGCGTCCACTGCAAATGCGCGTGGCTGCGGCAACACGGCGGATCCGGCGCCGAGCAGCTGGCGCACCTCGGGCTCCGGCAGGGCCGTCAGCGCCACAATCCCCTTGATCTGAACATCACACTGGGACTGCTGCCCGACCAGGTTCAAGGCAGAGTTTGCGGCGCTGGCCTGCACCAGCGCGCCATTGGCGGGCGACTCCAGACCGGCGCGCACCTTGCGGTCGGTGAGCTCGGCGGAGATGCGCTGAGATGCGGCATCGGACTGCAGCACCCGCACCAGCTGTTCACAGCTGCGGTAGTTCACATAGGTCTGGGCAAGCTCTGCAGCAATGCTTACGCGGGCGTCATGCCAGGCGGCTTCGCTGGCCTGCAATTGGGCGAGCGCGGCAGAGCGGTTGGCCCGGCCGGCGCCGAAGAGGTCAATTTCCCAGAGCGCGTCCAGAGAGACCCCTGCTGACTGGGTGATAGGCGCGCCGGCCTGGGTCGCGCGGGTGGCCGAGACGCCGCCATCGACCTGCGGCAGGTTGGCGGCCCCGGCGGAGCGCAGCGATGCGCGCGCCTGCTGGATCCGGGCACCCGCCTGCACCACCGAGCCGTTGTTGGTCTGGGCTGCGCTGATCAGGCGCACAAGCGCGGGATCATCGAACTGCGCCCACCACTGCGCCAGCGCATCCACGCGGCCCCCGTGGGCCACAGTGCCTGCCTGGGAACCGGGCAGCGGGGCCTGCCAGCGCTCGGGTATGCCGCGTGGCGCTTGCGGAGCGGGCGCGACGGTCGCGCATGCGCTCAAGGCGAGGACCAGGCCGGCCGCCGCCCCCAGGCGCAGCAGGGATGAACGTGCCGGCTGGCGGGGCGCAGGTTTCAACAGGTGGGCAAGACGCATGAGTGATCTCTTTGTGCTCTGGAGGGGGAGAGGCTGCTTCTCTTCGGGTTGCAGTCCTGGGGTCAGTCGTGGGCTCCGGCCGCGGGCTGGCGTGCGGCGGCTTGGGCTCTTCGCTGCTGTTCTGCGCCGACCAGGGCGATGCCGTAGTCCACGAGACGGTCGACGATGTGGGTGGTGGCGTTCGGCCGGGACAGCACGCTGGGGGCGAGCATCTTCATGAACTCGCGCGACATGCAGTAGTCGTGCGCCATCGCAACCAGGGCGAAGGCGAGCTGATGGATCTCGTCGTCGATCTGCGCGGCGCCGCTGTGCCGGGCGAGCACCTCGCACATGGCCATGTGCGAAGGCATGACGGCACGGCCGACCACCTCGCGGAAGATCTCCGAGGGTTCGATCATCTCGCGCAAGTACAGGCGCATGGTCTGGGCCTCGAGCGCGTCATCGTCGTTTGAATCGACGAAGGGCCTCAGCAGGATGCGAAGCGCCTGCTCCAGCGGCAGGTCCGCGGCGTCGAATCCGGAGAACGCGGCTGTCATCTCGCCGATCGGGCGTTCCAGCACCGCGCGGTACAGGCCGGCCTTGTCGCCGAAGTAGTACCGGATGGCGGACAGGTTCACGCCGGCGGCATCGCAGATCTCACGGGTGGAGGCGCCGGCGAACCCCTTGTTGGCGAAGATCGGCGTGGCATGCAGCACCAGCTGATCGCGCGCGGTCAGGCCCCGCTGGGCAGCAGGTTCGGACGGTGCGTCGTGGGCGGCAGGCAAGCTTTGATCGGGGTCCATGCCGCGCACTCTAGCACAAAATCAATCGATTGATTTATTTCATAACCATAAAGATTTATTTCTACCAATCAGTTCATTTTCGCGTGGCTGCGATCCCACGTGTGCTGGACTGCCGTACTCTGGCTGCATGAGCGAAACCGCGCCCGCCGTCCCGCCCCGCGTTCTGGTTGTTGAAGACAATGCATTCAACCGCCAGGTGATGCTCAGCCTGCTGAGCGCGCTGGGGGCGGCTGCGGAGGCTGTTGCGGACGGGGAAGAGGCGCTTGCCCTGCTCGCGGACCGCGACTTCGATCTCGCCTTCCTGGACTTCAACATGCCCGGCCTGAATGGCCCGGAGACCGCGGCGGCCGTCAGAGCGCGCGAGACAGCCGCCGGCCGGGTGGCCATGCCGCTGATCGGTCTGACCGGTGATTCGGGCCTCGACACGGAAGACGCCTGCCTGCAGGCAGGCATGAACGAGGTGCTGGTGAAGCCGGCATCCATCCACGATCTGCGCACAGTGCTTGCGCGCTGGACACCAAAGACTTAAAGCACGTGCGCCTCGCCCGGCAGGGAATCCACAAAGGACAGATTGGATTCCGCGTCGGGATCAGGCAGCCAGACGGTAAAGCAGGCCCCGCCCTCAGCCCGGTTCGTCGCCGCGATCTGCCCGTGATGGGCACGCATGATGCTGCGTGCGATCGTCAGACCCAGACCCGTCCCGCCGGCGCCATCGCTGGTCAGGCTGGACTGCGTGAAGGCCTCGAAGATGGCCTCGAGTTCGTCGGGCGGAATACCCGGCCCGCGATCGAGAATCTTGACGGCAATGCCGCCGGCCGCCCGGCTCAGCTGCACCTCCACCTGCGAGCCCGCCGGCGAAAAGCGCACGGCATTGGCCATGACATTGCGCAACACCTGTGCAAACCGGAAAGGATGCAGCGCCGCCCAGATCGGCTCATGCGGCAGCTCGACCTCGAGCGACACCAACTTCTGGGTGGCAATGGCGGAAATCTCCCGGCTGACTTCTCGGACCACCTCGCACACGTCGGCACGACCGAGTGCAAGCGCCTCGTCCGAGTTCTCGAGCCGGGAAATGTCGAGAATCTCGTTGACCAGCGTGAGCATGCGCAGCCCGGCGCCGTGAATGTCCTCGAGTGTGGACTTCAGGCGCTCCGGGCCCATCTGCCGACGCAAGGCCAGCTCCGAGAAACCGAGGATCGATTGCAGGGGCGTGCGCAGCTCGTGGCTGACGTTGGCAATGAAGCCGCTCTTCACGTTCTCAGAGGCAATGGCAGCGTCTCGCGCGGCCTGCATGGCCTGCTGCGCCTGGTGGAAGTCGGTGATGTCGAACACGCTGCCCACGACACCCACGGGCTGACCATTCACATCGGTCAACGCGCGCTTGATGATCGACACCTCGCGCCACTGGCCGTCGCCACGGCGAATGCGTTCGGTGAAGGTCAGCTCGCTCACCTCGCCACGGATGATGCGGCCATCGTCACGCTGCAACACCTGGCCGATGCCTTCGCTGAGCACGTTGTCCAGCGGGCGGCCGCGAATGTCTTCCGCGCCGATGCCGTGGAAGGTCTCCCACGCGGCATTGACCTCCAGCGTGAGCCCCTTGGTGCTCTGCACCCAGACCGGGATCGGGATGACCTGCAGCACCGAGCGGCTGAAGGCCAGCTGCTTGCGCAGTGCACGCCGCGCCCGCTCACGCTCAGTCACGTCCACCGCAAAGCCGATCACACCGCCAGTGCTGGTCCCGTGTCCTTGCTCGCGCGTCAGGATGAGGTCAACCTTCGGCGCGTCGTCGCCCTGGGTGCGCAGGCTCACGGTCAGGCGCGAGGGCTTGTCACCCAGGGACGCAAACTGCTCCTGAACGCGTGCGGCCTGCGCCGGATCCACCAGGACCCAGACCGGCTGACCGATCACGTCCGAGGTCGAGATGCCGGTCAGCGTCGTCCAGTGACTGTTGATCACGCGGATGGCACCAGTCGCGTCCGTGCGCAGCAAGACCTCATGCACCCCCTCGAACAGGTTCCGGATGTCGCGCTCGCGCTCGGCCAGGCGGTCACTGGCCTGCATCAGCCGGCCCGCCATGAACTGACTGCTCCGCAGCACGCGGCGGGCAAACCAGGCCATGACTCCCACAAGCATCCACACGGCCAGCAGCCCGGCCAGGGACAGCCACACCGTGCGCCACCAGGGTGCCATGGTGGCTTGATGCGTGCGTTCGACCAGCACCACCGCTGGCCAGTGGCGCAGCGCCCGATAGCCGAGGATCGACGCTGTGCCGCTCAGCCCTGCACCCTCGATGGCGGCGTGCTCCACCGCCGGCAGCATCGCGACAAAGATGGGGTGGGTGCTGGCCGCCGCAGACAAGCGGGCATCGGGCAGATCAAGGGTCGACACCAGATTGCGGCGTCCATAGCTCACCAGACTTGCCGCGTAGCCCTCCGGCTGTGTCGTCAGGGTGAACCAGTTGGCAATGGCATCGGGATTGATCACCGCAAGCAAGACCGGCGACTCGGGGTTCGGCTGCAGGCGCAGTGCCATGGGCAGCAAGGTGACGACGGAAGTCGAGTTCGCTGCGCGCCCCTGCGCCAGCTCAAAGAGGTCCCGCGCGGTCACGGGGTCGCCGAGCGCAGGCCCGTTGGCCTCCGCCAGGGACTTGAACACGGCGGCATCCACGGCAATCCCGACGTTCTCTGCGTTGGAGCTCATCAGCACGCGTCCCTGCGCGTCCAGGATCGACAGGCTTCGAAGATGGCGCTGGCTTGCAATGAGTTGCTGCAGGCTGGCATCGGACATGGCCTCCGGGCGCAGCCGAATCTGCTCGGCCACGCTGCCCAACAAGCTGCTGCTGCTGTCCAGCAGGCGCGAGCTGTAGTCCTCGAGCACGCGCGCGAGCAGCCCCGCCTTGGCCAGCTCCACGCGCTCGGTCTCGCGATACTCATAGGCGACGAAAGCGGCTGTCGCCACCGCGCTCGCAAGCGCCAAGGCAGCAGCCAGCCACCGGATCAACCGGTAGCCGGCCTGCAATGACTGGTCTGACTTCATCGCTCGACGCTTCGACTCGCCACTCAACGATTGAGCATAATCTCGCGCAAGCCGTGCCGCGCTGCGGCTGCTGCAAGCGTGCCATCCGCCTTGATGCGCGTGACAAAGGCCTCGGCTTCCCGGAACCACTCCTCGTCGCCGGGCTTGACCGCGTAGGCGTAAGGCAGCACATGGAACGGCGCGGGTGCTGTCACGAGGCGGGCCCAGTCCGCATTGTCCAGCAGGCGCCGGCTGTAGGGGTAGTCGGTCATGAAGACATCCACACGGCCGGCCTCCAGCTCGGCTTCCCGCGTCTGCGGCGGCCGGATCACGACCATGGTGGCCTGCTTGAGACGCTCACGCATGACCGGCTCCATGAAGGTCCCCGCCTGCACTGCCACGCGAACCCCCGGCTGGTCGATGTCGGCCCATTGCCGGATGACGCGCGAACTGCGCGTCGTCACACCATAGATGTCGCTGGCCAGGTAGGGCGACGTGAAGCGCAAGCGTTCTGCACGCTGCGGCAGCACGCCCACGGCAAACATGGCAATGTCGCAGCGGTCGGTGGTGACATCATTGATCAGGTTCACGAAGGACGAGTCCACATAGCTCAGGCGCACGCCGAGCTGGCGGGCAAACTGGGCAGACAGATCGATGTCGATCCCGGCCAGCTGCTGCGTCTTCGGATTGCGGAAGGTGATGCCGTAGTAGTCCGGCCAGATGCAGACGCGCAGCTCCCCGGAGGCGCGAATCCTGTCGAGCACCGGGCCGGCATGGGCAGCCGGCGCAGCCAGTGCAAAGGCCGCGAGCAGCGCAGCAGCCGGGCTTCGCACGATCGCACGCACGACGGACAGTGGGTTCCATGCGGACATTTCAAGACCTCTTTTGAATTTCACTGGGCATCACGCCCTCGGATACCCCGATGGGGGATTCAGCTGCGGCCGGGTTGGCAAACTCCGCGAACCACAGGGTCACACAGGTTCCCACGCCGGGCTGGCTCTGTACGGTCACTTCGCCGCGCTGCAGCTCCATGATCTCCTTGACCAGACTCATGCCCAGACCGGTCCCCGGGATCTCGCCGCTCGGGTCCGCCCGGTAGAAGCGTTCGAAGACGCGCTCAAGCTGCTGGGCATTCATACCGATGCCCTGATCCGAGATGCGTACGCCGATCATGGCACGGCCCCCCCGCTGCTCGCGACAACTCGTGACTTCGATCACACCGCCATTCGGCGCGTATTTCACGGCATTGGAGAGCACGTTGAGCAATGCGCGATGCGTCTTGGCCGCATCCACCATGAGCATGGCATCGCCCGGATCCAGCGAGATCCTCAGCTCATGCCGCGCCGCCGATGGGGCAATGGCCCGCTGGGCGCGCGACACGATGGCGTCCAGGCGCGTGGGCGCCAGCCGGAACTCCTTCTCGCGCCCGGCTTCGATGCGCGCCAGGTCAAGCAGCTCGTTGACCATGTCCACCAACAGTGCAGTCTGGTTGTGGATGGTCTGCAGGAAGCTGCGCTGTTCCTCGGGCGGGAAGCTCTTGAACAGGAGCAGCTCGGTGTAGCCGAAGATGCTGGCCATCGGCGTTCGCAGCTCATGGGCCGCCGTCGACAGGAACTCGCTCTTCATGCGATCGATCTGCGCCTCGCGCGTGGTGTCCTGCACGTAGACAATGGTGCCGCCCTCGTGCGTGTGGCGCAGGCGCAGGCACACATGGCGCGGGTCTGCCTCACCCAGACACAGGTGAAGCGGTTCGTCCGGCGAGCCGGCACGCGCCCAGTCCGTCAGGGCAAGGCGACCGCGATCGGCACCGGCAAGCAGATGCGCCAGATGATCGTCCAGCATGGCCAGACGCAGGCCGGTCATGCGTTCGGCTTCCAGCTCGAGCAGCGTGGCAAATCGCGCGTTGTTCAGCTGCAGCACACCATCCGGGCCGAAGTAGCCCACGCCGTTGATGCTGAGGTCCAGGACGGCATTGAGCTGGTCGCCGCGCTCGCGCAGCCGCCGCGCCATGCGCTGCGTGTCATGCGCCGCCATCTGCATGCTGCGCGCCATCAGCAGCAGGTCGGTCACGGCGTCGTGCCGAGCGAAGTCGCTGAAGCGCAGGCCCAGCGCACTCAGATGATCCATCGACGCAAACACGGGCGAGACCAGCAGCAGGATGCTGCCATCGGCCAGCGGCTCAACCGCGCCGCGCAGCATCATTTGCGGGGTCACGATGGGGCGCAGGGTGCACAGCGCCCCGGCCTCGGCAATCCATTGCGCCGGATCACGACTTGCGACCGGCTGCGTGACCCGGAACACGTCGTGCAGACTGCGGCCCACGCGCGCCAGCGGCAAGGCCTTGGCCAGCGAAGCGCCGATCTCGAGGATGTGGAGCTCCGCGTCCAGGAGGATCAGGAACGGAAACGCACGACGCAACGCGTCAGGCGTGAGCGAAAGCAGCCGTCTCGCCGCCGGTGTGTCCGGCGCGTCAGCAGCACTCACGGTCTCTACAGTCAGCATGCACACACCTCGACGCGGTGCAGGGCAAATCCGCGCGCCTCTTCGGCACACACTTCACGAACGGCCGCGGCCACACCCGCCGCCCGACTCAGCGCCTTGAACACGCCCACCGTCCACTTGCGCACGAGCGCCCCCGCACCCGGCAGCCGGACCTCGATGGCGCCGTGCCCGGTGGGCAGCAGCGTGCAGTGATCTGCGCCAAACTGGCGGAGCACATGCTGCGCCAGGGCATACACGGTCTGGAGGCGGCCGAGTGCCGGCGCATCCTCAGGCAAGGGCGGACCGACTGCGGGTGTGCTGGTGGGCCACGCCCCCAGCTGGCGTTCCAGCCAGAACGCCCCACAGGCTTCCAGGAGCGCCTGGCGATTCATGCCCAGTTCATGTGCGCTGGCGTGGACGAGGGCATAGGCGCAGGGACGAAGGCCGGTGCCTGGCGCAAGCAAGCCGTCCTCCGGCGCATCGACTCGCCTGCAGATTGCAGCCCATGAAGCGTCCCCATGCGCTGCCGTCACAAAGCCTTCCAGCGATTCCATCAGGAAGACGTGCATGGCTGCATCTCCGTCTGAGCCTGGCGCGCATCCGCCAAGAGGCCGGTGCCCGCATGAGACTGCGCGGCGAACCACAGGGTGATGGTCGTGCCCTGGCCGAACTCGCTGTCGATGTCGATGGTGCCGCCTTGCAGGCCCATGATTTCGCGCACCAGTGCCATGCCCAGCCCCGTGCCCGGCACGTTGCCAGAGGGGTCGGCACGGTAGAAGCGCTCGCCAATGCGCCGGACCTGATCGGGCGTCATGCCGATGCCGTGGTCACGCACCGCGACGCCGCACTGCGTCCGCCCCTGCTCGTCTTGTCTGGACACGGTCCACAGCCCGATCGCTCCGCCCTCGGGCGAGTACTTGTAGGCGTTGGACAGCACATTCAGCAGCGCCTGGCGGGTCTTCTCGGCATCGACCGTGACGCTCTGCGCCGAGATCTCTCCGACGATCTGGACCTGACGCGGGTCGCCGGGCACCATCAGGCTCGCCAGGACGTCGTCGATCAGCGCGCGGATCGGCACCGGCTCGAACAGCAGGTCCTTGCCCTGGCGTGCCTCGATGCGGGCCAGATCCAGCAGCTCATTGAGCATGTGGATCAGCCAGGAGGCCTGCCGATGGATGGTCTCCACCATCTCGCGGCGCCGCTCCACGGTGACTTCACGACGCAGGAGCAGTTCGCTGAATCCGAAGATGCTGGCCATCGGCGTGCGCAGCTCGTGGGCCGCCGTGGTCAGGAATTCGCTCTTCATCCGGTCGACTTCGGTCTCGCGCGTGACGTCGCGGAAGTACAGGATGGTCTCGCCGGATTCGGCCAGCGTGTGGCGCACGGTGCGGCTGAGCACCCGGCGGCTGGGCCGGGCCAGGCGCAGCAGCGCAGGAGAGTCGTCCTGCTGCCCGTCATTGATCAGCCGCTGATACGGGAACGCCGGATCGCAGTGCTCTTCAAACAGATGCTCGAAGGCGTCCAGGTCGAGCACACCGATGGTGTGCTTGGGCAGCCACCCGGTCATTTCATAGAAGGCCGGATTGCCGTAAGCCAGCCAGCCGGTGCTGTCAAAGAGCACGAAGCCGTCCGGGCTGAGCTTGAAGATGGCATCCAGGCGTGCGCTGCGGTCGGCCAGTGCGCGCCTTGCCGCTTCGCGTTGCGTCACGTCATTGAGCACGCCCACGTAGTGCGTGAGCGCACCCCCGTGGTCCGTGACAGGAGACAGGCTGAGTTCGTTGACGAAGGGCGTGCCGTCCTTGCGATAGTTGCGCAAGGTGACCTGCGTCGAACGCCCCGCCTTCATGGCGGCACGCAGGGTATCGAGCGCGGGCTGGTCGGTGTCCGTGCCCTGCAGCACGCGGCAGTTCATGCCGATGAACTCGCCGTTTTCGTAGCCGGTCAGCGACTCGAAGGCCGGGTTGGCATACACCACGGGCGCACCGGGCCAGGTCATCGATGCAATCAGCACACCGTTGGTGGTGGCGTCGAGGGCGCGGTTGAACAGGCGCATCTGGTCCTCGGCCCAGCGGCGCTCGGCCAGGTCGCGCACCACGCAGACATACCGGATGTCGCCCGCACTCTGACCCTGCGCAATCGACACTTCGACCGGAAAGCGCGTGTCCCCGCCACGGATCCCGTCTGTCTCGCTGCGGGCCACCCGCATGCCGGTGCTCGACACCACCGCTGCGCCGTCCAGCTGGGTCTGCGTCCAGGTCGCCGTGCATTCGGGAAACAGCGTGGCGAATTCGACACCCGTGGCCCGATCCAGCGCCAGACCGCACAGCGCGGTCACTGCCGGGTTGGCAAAGACCACGCGCATCTCGGCATCGAGGCCGAACACGGCATCGGGCACGGTGCCCAGCAGCGTGTCGAGGCGGCCGCGCAGCGACTCCACTTCCGCCTCCCGCTCGCGCAGGCGCTGCACCACGGCGGCAGCCTGGGCATCGAGCCGGACGGCTGGCTCGGCTTGATTGTCCGGCGGGGTTTCCTCGCCCGCGCCCAGCTGCGCGGCAACGCCTTGGAGCTGCTGCGCATGACGATCGAGCAGGCCGCGCGCGTAGGCCGTGGCAAGCAGCAGCGCTGCCGCGGCCGCGACAGCAGCTGGCCCCGGGGCCAGCAGAATGCCGGCGGCCGTGGCGCTCAGACCAAGGAGCGCCAGGGTCAGCGCAATGCGCTTGAAGAGGGCCTCCGGATCGATGGCGATACGGATCTCAGCTGCAGAGTTCATGATCGATCAGGTCAGCCAGTGAGAGGTCGTTCTTCTCGACCCAGGCGCGAACGGCAAGGATGCGGTCGAGATGCAGTTCAAAGCAGGCGCAGAGCGCCGGATCCAGCCCGCGCCCGGCCTGGGCGCGCAGCATGGCCATGGCTTCGGGCACGCTCAGCGCCTTGCGGTAGCAGCGGTCCATGGTCAGTGCATCGAAGTAGTCCACCACCGCGACAATGCGGCCCGACAAGGGAATGGCTTCGCCGGACAGGCCATTCGGGTACCCGCTGCCGTCCCAGCGTTCGTGGTGCGTCAGCGCCACCTCGGCGGCCAGCTTCATCAGGTCGCTCGTGGCGCCGGCCAGCAGATGCGCGCCCTTGGTGGTGTGCTCGTTCATTGCGGCGCGCTCTTCGGCATTCAGCGGGCCGGCCTTCTTGAGGATGGCGTCGGGAATGCCGATCTTGCCCACATCATGCAGCGGTGCGGCCAGGCGCAGATTGCGTGCAAAGCGCCTGGGCAAGCCCAGGCAGAGCGCAAACTGCTCGCTGCACAGGGCCATGGTCAGCAGGTGGCGGCCCGTCTCGTCGTCGCGGAATTCGGCCGCAAGCGCCAGCCGGAGCATGGCGTCCTGGTGGGCCCGCTCGGCCTCCTGCAGCGCGGCCTTGCGCTGTGCATAGAGGCCGCGCAGGTCATCGAGCATGCGGCTCATCTGCTGCATGGCGAGGTCGGCATCGGCAAGGCCCTGAGTCATGGAGTGCTCAGGCGCTGACCAGCAGTTGTTCGATGGTTTCGATCAGCTGCAGCGGGCTGAAGGGCTTGACGAGGTACTGGGTGGCACCGGCTGCGAGGCCGGCCTCGCGGTCCTTGGCCTGGCCACGGGCCGTGAGCAGCACCACGGGGATGTGGTTGAGCTTCGGGTCGCTGCGGATGTGCTTGCAGACCTGCAGGCCGTCGAGCTCGCCCGGCATCATCACGTCCATCACGATGAGATCGGGGCGTACGGTCTGGGCCATCAGCAGACCGGTCACGCCATCGGGCGCCTCGTGAATCTCGTAGTCCTCGAACTCGAGCGTCATCGAGATGAGCTTGCGGATGTCCGCGTGGTCTTCAACGATCAGGACTTTCTTCATGGTGTGCTCCGTGGGCTTGTGGCTGCGGCGGATAGGAGTGGTCAGGCCGCGGTGGCGGCCTGCTGGCGCTGCTTGCGGCGAGCCACGAGGGCCGCCAGATCCTTGGCGTACTGCTGCGCCTGCAGCAGGTCGAGTTCGGGGGTGGCGGTCTGCGCCGGTGCACCGGTGGGCAGATCGATCAGGAAGTTGCGCTGCGCGCCGTCATGCTCCTCGCGCAGCTGGCCGCCGTGCTGCTCGACGATGTACTTGCACAGACGCAGGCCGATCAGGTCGCGCGCACTGAGCTGCTTTTCGCCGTCGCCATCAACGCGCACCGGCCGCACCAGCAGGTCCATGGCGGTGGCCTGCTTGCGTGGCGGCGCGAACAGGCCGGAGTCGCGGAACACGATCAGGCCGCGCGCGCCCATCTGGTGGTATTCGATGTCGATCGTGGCACCGCGCGGGATGCTGCGGATCTCGGATTCGAGGCACTCGATCAGCACGCGGCGCAGCCAGGGCTCGCTGCCATACACGGCGGCAAGTTCCGCCTCGGCCGGGAAGCGGGCGAAGCGCACCTTGAGATTGCGGCTCGCCGCCAGCGGCTCGGCCGCACGCCAGACCGTACGCAGCATGTCCCACATGTCGACGCGGTCGTTGGCCACCAGCGCCGAACTGCTCCACACTCCCGCGAGATCGAGCAGCTTCTGCAGCGTGCTGCCCACCTCCTCGATCTGATTCACCAGGCCCAGCACCGTCTCGCTGGCGCCCGGCAGGCGCCGTGCGAGCTGCGACTCCATCGTGAGCTTGTTCCAGGGCTCCAGCAGGTCGGCGCGGATCACCGTGAGCAGCGCGTCCAGGCCACCGCCGGCCGTCAGCGCTGAGCTGGGCTGGTCACTGCGGACCAGCGCGATCGCGTCCTGCTTGCCCAGACCGGGCAGCGTGGTGATGGTCAGGGTCTGGCCGTCACCGCTGGCGCTGGGCAGCTTCACGGGCAGGGCCGAGTGGCCGCGCATGGCCGAATCCATCGCGCGGCGCACCGGCCCCATGGGCACCTTCTCGCCGACGGTCAGGCCGGTCTGCTCGGCCGCGCGGGCATTGACGTAGCGGATCGTGAACTCCGCGTCCGCCCAGATCAGGCCACAGTCCAGGTTCTCGAACAGGGTGGTGAGTGTCTTCATGATTCGATTTTGCCGGTTTGATGATGCCAGTTTAGCTGGATCTATCAAATAAGCAAGGTTCTGATTTGATTAATTGATTTAATCGGCGAGTCGTGGCTGATTTATCGCCCTCCGTACGAATTTGTTGAGTCGAATTTCGTGATTCGCCGGTCGAGTCTGGCAAAATCAGCGCATGACAGAACACCCGAATCTTGATGAGCTGGAGGTCCTGACCACGGTGGAGGCGGCGCAGCGCCTGGGCCTGGCGGTGCGGTCGGTGCAGGCCATGGTGGATCGCGGCGAGCTGCAGGCCTGGCGCACGCCTGGCGGGCACCGCCGCATCTCGCGCGCTTCGGTGGAGCGCTGGTTGAGCGGCGTCGCACCCGGCGCAGGTGGAGGAACCACGGCTGGCGGACGCGGCGCGGCATCCACGGCGCCGCGAGTGCTGCTGATCGAAGATTCCGCACATTTCCAGAATCTGATCCAGCTGGTGGTGCGGCAGGCGCTGCCGCAGGCCGAGCTCGCCGTGGCGGGCGATGGCGTGACCGGGCTGGTGATGTACGGACGGATCGACCCGGATGTACTGATCGTCGACATCCTGCTGCCGGGCATTGACGGCGCCGCCCTGGTGGCGAGCCTGCGCGCCAACCCGGCGCTGGCCCGGGCGCGGCTGGTGGTGGTGACCTCGCTGTCCGACACCGAGATCGAGCGCTATGCCTTTGCCCTGAAGGGCGTGCCCATCGTGCGCAAGGATCGCCTCGTCACCGAACTGCCGCAGCGCCTGCAAGAGGCGCTTGCGCCGGCCGCCTGAGCCATGACGACGCCTGCGCTGCAAATCCTGCTGGTCGAAGACGACGCGGGCGTGCGCCGCTTCCTTGAGATGGTCTGCGCCGATCTGCCGGTGACGCTGCACAGCGTGGCCACCGCGCGCGACGCGCTGCGTGCACTCGATCAGCGCTGGCCCGATCTGCTGATGACCGATCTCATGCTGCCTGGCGAACATGGTCTCTGGTTGATCGAGCAGCTGCGCACACACCCTGCCTCGGCGCGCCACCCCGGCTTGCGCGTCTGCGTGTTCAGCGCCGATGCGAGCCCGCAGACGGCCCAGGCCATTGCACAGGCCGGCGTGTGGCGCACCCTGCGCAAGCCGGCGTCGATCACCGAGATCGAAGCCTGCATCGAAGCTGCGATGCATGAGCCCTTTGACGCGGCCGGCACCACGGCCGCCCACCCTGCGCCCGATGCGCAGACCGACGCCGTGGCCAATCCCGTGGCCGACACCGCGGCCGACCCCGTCGCCGAGCACTTCGGCGGCAATCTGGCGCTGTTCACGGCCTTCGCCAGCGGGGCCCGGGCACGATTTGCATCAGACGCGGCCGAGGGAGAGGCCGCCCTGCAGCGTGGCGATGCCGCGCAGATCGAGCGACTGGCGCACAGCCTGAAGACGGTGCTGCGCATGCTGGGCGACGCACCGGGCAGCCAGCACGCTGCGCAGCTCGAAGCCCTTGCGCATGATCTGGTCGAATCGGGCGGGCCCAGCCCTGAGGTCGTACAGCAGGCGCTCTCGGCCCACTGGACCGCTGTGGCCAGTGCACTCGCCGCCCAGCACCGCCTGCTGCACTAGACGGCCGATCTCGTTGGTTTTTGCTGGCCGAAAATGACTCTTCGTCGATTTCCGTCGACCGAAATCGACTTGAAACCCGCACCGGATCAGCGATGCCGCCACAGGCGCACTTTGACTGAAAACAATTCAATCCATTGGCCGATTGTGCGCCAGCCTTGCCGATCAGACGCTTGCCGTGCGGCGATGCTCTACATCACAGAGGCCAGGCAAGTCACCAGCCGCTGCTCGACCCGGCGCTGCGCATCGATGATGCGTGGTGCCAGCCACGGCTTCCAGTGCTGCAGCACCATGGCCAGACCCGCGCCCTGCGGCATGGCACGCCCCCAAGCCACGCCGACCGCGCCCAGAATGGCGCGCGCCGTGAAGGGACAGACATGCGCGGTGTCGTTGCGCGGTACGCAGTTCGCGGCAGCCAGAACGTCGGCATACATGCGCGCCAGGCTGTGACTCATGCCACCGGAAATGCGCTCGATGTCCGCGGCGACCTGATGGCACTCCTCCGGGCTGACCAGCGGCGCGCTGTCCTCGATCAGCGCCAGGCTCGTGGGTGCGCTGGCTGGCGTGGCCGCGCCCACCGCATCGGTCCAGGCGCGCGTGGTCATGTCATGCAGCTGCTGCGCGACGTTGTCGATCACGAAGCGCTCGGCATCCCCAATCGCCCGGCCCGGCTCTCCGGGCAGCGTGGCAAGCACGAGCGGATCGCCCAGCAGATCCTCCCGCAGCAGCGGCCCGAAGGCCGGCAGCCCCACCATGCGGCGGGAGACCGAGCGCGTGCAGCGTTCAAACACGCTGGACAGATCTTCGGCGGATAGGGTCTTGGCGGTCATCGAGGGTCCGGCGGTGCCAACGTACAGGGCATGGCGCCCGGTCGCCCGGGCAATCCCTAAGTCTCGAAGCTCCCGCAGGTCGCAGCAAGATGCGATTAGAGCAATCCTCCCCAATATGTTGAGGCCCGCAGCGCGTCCGTCTGAATTAACCCGGCCTATATCGCCGATCAGGGAACTCGACTGGACATTTAGCACTCACCGACATAGAGTGCTAACCATCCCCGCTGTATTCAGTGAAAGGTAAGACAAATGACTCAATCACTTGCCCTGAGCCCGGTCGCCAGTCCGTTCGCCAGCGGCCAGAGCCTGATGGTCTCGATGTCTCGCCTGCCCGCCCTGGGCAACATCGACGCCTATATCTCGGCCGTCAATCGCATTCCTCTCCTCACGCATGAAGAAGAGCAGCAGCTCGCCCGTGACCTGCGCGACCGCGAGTCGGTCGAGGCGGCCGGCAAGCTGGTGATGTCGCACCTGCGCCTGGTGGTCAGCGTCGCGCGCAACTACCTGGGCTACGGCCTGCCGCACGCCGACCTGATCCAGGAAGGCAACATCGGCCTGATGAAGGCGGTCAAGCGCTTCGATCCGGACCGTGGCGTGCGCCTGGTCAGCTTTGCGCTGGCCTGGATCAAGGCCGAGATCCATGAATACATCCTGAAGAACTGGCGCATGGTCAAGGTGGCCACCACCAAGAGCCAGCGCAAGCTGTTCTTCAACCTGCGCAGCATGAAGGGCGACGCCGGCACGCTGGATTCCGCCGCCGTGCAGCGCATTGCCGACACGCTCGAGGTCAAGCCTGAAGAGGTGCGCGAGATGGAAACGCGCTTCTCAGGCGGGGATATTGCGCTCGAGGGCAACCCGGACGATGGCGACGATGCCGTCGCATTCGCGCCGATCGCCTATCTGGATGACAGCCGCACCGAGCCCACCCGCGTCATCGAGATGAAGGAGCGCGATGCCATGTCCTCCTCCGGCATCGAGGCCGCGATGGCCAAGCTCGACGACCGCAGCCGCCGAATCATCCAGACCCGCTGGCTGAACGTGGCCGAAGACGGCAGCGAGCCGATGACCCTGCAGGAGCTGGCCGACGAATACGGTGTCAGCGCCGAGCGGATTCGCCAGATCGAAAGCGCCGCGCTCAAGAAGATGCGCGGCGCCCTCACCGAGTTTCAGGCCGGCCGCTGAGCGCGAGCGCAAACGGTTGCCCTGATTCTGCGCTGCACGCAAAGCGGTCTCTCCTCCTCTCTCCCACCCGCACAGCGCAATCCCGACCCTGGCAGGGCAACCTGCCAGGGTCTTTTTTCGTCTGCACGCTTCGGTTCAGCCCGTGCGGATGTGGTGTGAACGACGCAACCCTCCAGAAAGCCCGGTGAGTCCGGCAGCGACTTGCACCAAAATCACGCGCCATGATCTTCAAGCCCCTGCTGCGCGTGCCCGCGCTGCTGTTGTGTGCCCTGAGCCTGCACGCTGCGCCAGCCGCCGCCCACCCGGCCGTGATCAAGCTGCTGGACGAAGCCGCCCGTCTTGAACCGCGCGACCCGGCCATCGCCATGGTGCGCACGCGCGAAGCGCTGGCCGTGCTCGATGCGCAAGGGGCCGGCGCCGACCCGGACCTGCGCCGACGCGCGCTGGTGCAGCGCTGCTGGCTGCAGGCGACCGACCGCCTGCCCGAAACCGTCCGCGACACCGATGCCGCACTGGCCTCGCCCCTGTTTGCCGGCTGGGACGCTCGCCGGGCCGAGTTGCGTCTGTGCCGCGCCTGGGCCTTATCCATGGGTCAGGACCTGCGGCAGGCGCGCCGTGAATATGAAGCGGTGCTCAGCGAGGCCGAACGCCTGCGGGACCGGGCGCTGCTGGCCGATACGCTCGCCCTGCGCGGAGAAGCCCGCTATCTCGACGCAGACTACGCGCCGGCCCTGGCCGACCTGCAGCGTGCCTACGACCTGAACACCGAGCTCAAGCGCACCGACAAGCTGCCCTTCGTGCTCAATTCGATTGCCAACCTGTATGCGGACCCGAATGTGGCCGCCTACGACCAGGCCATCCGCTACTACGCGCAGCTGCTCACCGCGGACAGCGCGCAGGGCAGCCTGCGCACCATGGCCACCGGCCTGTTCAACATTGCCGCCACCTACGAGCAGAAGAAGGACTACGAGCGCGCACTGGACTTCTATGCCCGCACCATGGAGATCGAGGCACATCTCGACCTGTCGCTGGAGCACGCCTACACCCAGCGTGCCAGGGCCGCCACGTTGATCAAGATGGATCGGGCGCAGGACGCACTGCCGCTGCTCGACGAGGCGCTCGCCGTGTTCGAACGCCTGGACGACGCCGACCGTGCCGCGCAGACCCGGGCCACGCGCGGCAAGGCTCTTCGCCTCCTGGGCCGCGCCCGCGAGGCGCTGGTGGACCTGAGCCGCGCCCGCGCCTACTTCGAGCAACAGGACGACCACGCCTTTCTGGAGCAGATCCACGAACAGCGCGCCCTGTCCCTGGAAGCTGTCGGTGACTGGCGTGGTGCCGCGCAGGCACGTGCCATGCAGGCGGAGTTCGTGCGCTCGGTGGCCGATCGTCTCAAGGCCCGGCAGCTGGCGCGCCTGCAGGTGCAGTTCGACACGGCCCGCAAGGACGAGGAGAACGCCGCCCTGTTTGCCGAGAATGCGCTGCGCAAGCAGGCCCTGGACGATGCGGCGAGCATCCAGCGCCTGCAGTGGCTGCTGATCGCCGTCGGCGGCGTCGCGTTCATCGCACTGGGCGTGATGACCTGGCGGCAGGTGCACCTGTCGCGCCGGATGCGTGACCTGGCCCTGTCCGACGAGCTCACACGTCTGCCCAATCGCCGCAACCTGCTGGCCCAGGCCCAGCTGCGCATGGATCAGGCCAGGGACGACAAAACCGCGATGTCCATACTGGCCATCGACATCGACCACTTCAAGCGCATCAATGACCTGTACGGCCACGAGGCCGGCGACCTGGTACTGCGGCGCGTGGCGCAGGCCTGCACCTCGGCCATGCGCAGCAATGACGTGATCGGTCGTGTGGGCGGCGAGGAGTTCACCGCCGTCCTCGCGGACGCCGATCGCGAAGTGGCCCGCGCCGTGGGCGAGCGCATGCGCGCCGCGGTGCAGGCCCTGCGCTTTCCGGATCTGTCGTCCGAACTGCGTGTGACCATCAGCGTGGGCCTGGCTGAACGCGCCGAGCATGAACACCTGTTCAGCCCGCTGGCAGCCCGAGCCGATGCCGCGCTCTACCGTGCCAAGGAAGCCGGTCGCAACCGGCTAGAGGAATAGCAGGCCGGCGTGCATTGCGCCAGCAAGGAAAAGGGCCGCGGTGGCGGCCCTTTTGTTCATTCAATTTCGGACACAATACTGTGACCCGCCAATGACCCGTTTATCGATTTTCTGGTGCGGATCTTCTTTGATTCTGAACTCAAAAATCAATCAAATTCAGACAATCAACGTCAAGCCGATCACTTGGCGGCAACGACCGAGCCCGAACCGGCGATTGACTTCTTCACGGCCGGACTGCCCTGGTAGCTGACATCGCCGCTGCCGGCAATCGACACATCCAGGTTCTCGCACTGGCCCACGCGCACATCGCCGCTGCCCGCGATCGACACCCTCACCATCTTGCCGTTCAGGCGGCTGGCCCAGATGTCGCCGCTGCCGGCCACGCTGAAGTGCTGGCTCTCTGCACGGCCATTCACGCGCAGATCGCCCGAGCCGGACACCGCACCGCGGAACTCCGCCACGTTCGCGGTCTCCACGCGCAGGTCGCCGCTGCCGGCAATGCTGGCGGCAAAGCGCGGGCCTTCGATGCGATCCACGCTCACGTTGCCCGAGCCGGACAAACCGACACCTTCGAGCTTCCTGAAGTTCAGCGTCACCTCCAGCGGACCGCGGGTATTGATGCTCACGTTGTTCTTCAGGCCGATGACCAGCGCATCACCCTCCATGCGGGTCTCGATCAGCGGTTCGATGTTCTCGTCGGCGCGCACGCTCAGCGCCTCCTTGTCGCTGGCGCGCATGCGCACATCCATCGGACCGCGTACCTTGACCTGTGCAAACGCCGGAATCTCGCGGGTCTTTTCCACGACCTTGCCATTGCCCTCCACCCGCGAGCCGCCGCCCCACCAGGACAGGCCGTTGATCGAGATCGTGGTCCGTGTGCCGGTGGGGGTCTTTTCTTCGTTGGTTTCCACCACCACGGTTTGTGCGGCGGCCAGATGGGCCACCGTGAACAGGGCAGCGGCCAGGGCCAGGCGGGGCAGGGTCAGAGCGAGGCTCATGTCAGTTCTCCAGTGCGTTGCTGTGCGGGATGCAGAGTTGCCGTGTGCCACCGGTGTGCTGCCCGGGCAAGGAGCAGGTTCAGCGGCCTTGGTGGCATTGTTCGGTGAGCACCTCTTGGGTGCGAGCGGCCTGCGACGGACTGCAGTTGGCCGGGGTCAGGCTGCGCGGGCGCGCTCACCCCGGCCGGCTGGAGCTCGGCCTCGGACCGCCCCGCAGCCGGCTGTATGGCGTGCAAAAATTGCACTCTGCTGCAACGCGCAAATGAACATTCTGTTTCAAAGCGAGACGTGGCGCGGGCTGACTCATAGAGCGCAGCCCACGAAAATTTGCGCGTTGCAACACCCTGACCGCGTGTGCCGCCTGCACCTCGGGCGTTGTGCACCCGCGCTGACCCGCGCCCCGGCAACCTGCGGCGCGGCCACCCGGCCGCTGATCCGAGCATGCCGGGCCACTCAACCGCTGGCATCCCATCCGGAGGCTCGTTGGATCCTCAAGACCGGTCCCTGCTTGTCGTGCGCCGCGCAGCGCTTGCTGCGGAGGCCAGCCGCTTCGGCCGCTCGCTGGTCGCGCTGATCGGCCTGAGTGCGCTGCTGTTCGCCACCAGCGGCCCGGTCCGGGCAGCCGACGCAGCGGCGCGCCCCTTCGACTTCGAGACCGTGAGCCGCGAGGCACGCGCGCTGGCTGCACAGCCCTGGCAGGCGGCCGCGCCGGCCGACCCGCAGCGCGCCGCGCTCGACTACGACGCCGCACGGCGCATCCAATTTCGCGCGGACCAGTCCCTGTGGCGCGGCAGCGGCACGTCCTTCGAGATGCAGTTCTTCCCCGTGGCAGGTGCAGCCGCGGTACGGGCCTTGCGTCTGTACGAGCTTGAGCAGGGCCGGGTGCGCCCGCTGCGCCTGCCGGCCGGCATGTTCAACAACGACGGTGTGCTGCCGCCCGAACCGGCGGACGCGCCGGCGCCAGTGGCCGGCTGGCGCCTGCTCTACCCGCTCAATGCGCCAGACAAACTCGACGAAGTCGTGGCCTTCGTGGGCTCCAACTACTTCCGCGCGCTTGGCCAGGCTCAGCGCTACGGCCTGTCGGCGCGCGGCGTGGCCATCGACACCACCGGCGGCGCGCCCGAGGAATTTCCGGAGTTTGTGGCCTTCTGGTTCGAGCGGCCCGCCGCCGGGGCCCGTCAGTTCGTGTTCTACGCACTGCTTGACGGCCCGCGCATCACCGGCGCGTACCGCTTCGTGCTCACGCCGGGCGCATCCACCCGTACCGAAGTGCGCGCTCGCCTGTTTGTCCGCGCAGGTACTGCGCCGATCCGCACCCTGGGCTTGGCGCCGCTCACCAGCATGTTCCTGCACGGCGAGAACCAGCCCAGCAGCACGGGCGACTTCCGCCCCGAGGTGCATGACTCCGATGGCCTGCAGATCGAGACCGGCAGCGGCGAATGGATCTGGCGGCCACTCACCAACCCGGCCGGCACCCTGGTCACGTCGTTTGCGCTGCAGTCGCCGCGCGGCTTCGGCCTGATGCAGCGCGACCGCAGCTTTGCCAGCTATGAGGACATCGAGGCCCGCTACGAGGCCCGGCCCAGTGCCTGGGTCGAGCCGATCGGCGACTGGGGCGCGGGCCGCGTGGAGCTGCTGCAGTTCCGCACGCCCGACGAGACCCATGACAACGTGGCCGCCTTTTGGGTGCCGGCGCAGCGCCCGGCACCGGGCGAGGCGGTTGAGCTTGCCTGGCGCATCCACTGGCAGGGGCCGGCGGCCGGCGGCACCGATCGCGCACCGCCGGGCGCGCGCGTGCTGCAGACCCGCAGCGGCTACGGCTACTTCAAGGGCGAGCGGCCCGCCGGGCTGCACAAGCTCGTAGTCGATTTCTCCGATGCCGCCTTGCCCGCAGGCGTGCAGGCACAGGATGTGCAAGGCCTGGCCAGCCTGAATGCGAATGCCCGCCTGCGCCGTGTGCACACCTACCCCAGCCCGGTGCGCGGCGGCTGGCGCAGCACCCTCGAATTCGAGCGGCTGGATGCCAGCCAGCCCGTCGAGCTGCGCCTGTACCTGCAAGCCGGTACGCATGCCCTGAGTGAAACCTGGTCCTACGTGCTGCCGCCGCAGTAGGCCCCATCCAACCTGTCAGACTCACCTGCTCCCGTTCCCCTGACCATGCAGCCACCGCAAGCCGTGCCGAACGACCTGCCCACCCCGCCCCAGGCCCATATCCATGCATCCAGCGGCCGCGCCGCTGCGGCACCGCCGATCTGCCGGACCCCCATGCCGCGCCGGCCCTGGATGGGCTTCGGCCGGAGCCTGCTGGCCGGCGCCCTGAGCAGCCTGCTGCAGCGCCTGCCCGGCGCGAGCCGCACGCCCTTTGCCTGGCACACGCAGCAGCCGGCGGCGTGGGAAGCGGCCGCCCGCGCGCGCCGCCGCGTGCTGCTGGGCGTGGTGCTGGGTTTTGCGGTGCTGGCTGCCGCACTGCTGGCCGTGAATGCGCCGGCCAGCCCCTCGGCGCTCTGGTGGGCCTATGCAGTGCTGGCCGTGCTGCTGCTGGCCTGGGTGGGCGCTGGAACGGTCACCGCGCTGATGGGTGCCTGGGTCATGCTGCGCGGCGACGCCCATGGGCTGCGCCTGGCCGATGAGCGTGCGCCGATCGACACGCAGGCGCGCACCGCCATCATCATGCCGATCTGCAACGAGGACATCGCCACGGTGTTCTCCGGCCTGCGCGCGACGGCGGAGTCATTGGCAACCACCGGGGCGCTCAAGCTCTTCGACTTCTACATCCTTTCCGATAGCACCGACCCCGCGATCCGCGCCGCGGAGCTGGCGGCCTGGCAGCGCCTGCGCGACCTGCTGGGGGACGGCCGGCCGGCCGCGGACACGGCAGTTGCAGCCCGCGAAGGCGCACGCGTGTTCTACCGCCTGCGCCGCCGCCGCACGGGCCGCAAGGCCGGCAACGTGGCGGACTTCTGCCGCCGCTGGGGCGCGAACTACCGCTACATGATCGTGCTCGACGCCGACAGCACCATGCACGGCGACACGCTCGTGAAGCTCGTGCGCCTGATGGAGGCGAATCCGCGGGCCGGCATCGTGCAGACCCTGCCCCAGGCCTATGGACACAACACCCTGCATGCACGGGCACAGCAGTTCGCCACCCGTGTCACGGGCCGCCTGTTTGCCCTGGGCATGGCCTACTGGCAGCTCGGGCACTCGCACTACTGGGGGCACAACGCCATCCTGCGGGTCGATGCCTTCATGCAGCACTGTGGCCTCGCGCACATTCCCGGCCGCGGCAGTCTGGCCGGCGACATTCTTTCGCACGACTTCGTCGAGGCCGCCTGCATGGGCCGCGCCGGCTACGAGGTCTGGCTGGCACCGCAGCTGGAAGGCAGCTGGGAGCAGCTGCCACCCAACCTGATCGACGAGCTCGACCGCGACCGCCGCTGGTGCCGCGGCAACCTGCAGAACGCCCAGCTGATTGCCGAACCCGGCTGGCAGCGCGTGCATCGCGCGATGTTCGCCATCGGCGCGCTGTCGTACGTCATGGGGCCGGTGTGGCTGGTGTTCGTGGCGCTCGGTCTGTGGGCCGGGCAGGAAGCGGACATGCACAACCCGCACGCCGGTCTGGCACTGTGGGCCCTGACGCTCGCGCTGCTGCTGCTGCCGCGCGCGCTCGGCGTGGCCGCTGTGCGTCTGGCCGGGCAGCAGGAGGCCTTTGGCGGCACGCTGCGCCTGATGGGCAGCGCCCTGCTGGAGCTGGCGCTGTCCGCACTGCAGGCCCCCGTGCGCATGCTGGCCTATTCCACCTACGTGCTGTCCACCTTCACGGGCTTGAAGCTGGAATGGCGCAGCCCCCCGCGCGATGCGCTGGCCGTGGGCTGGCGCGACGCGTTCTCGCGCCTGGGCATCCTGTGCACGCCGCTGCTTCTGCTCGCGGCCTGGGTCCTGTCGAGCGATGTGCTGACGGCACCACATATTGCGCCGCTCACTGTGGCGCTGATCCTGGCCATTCCGGTGGCGGTCTGGAGCAGCCACCCGGCGCTGGGTGCAGCGCTGCGCCGCGTGCGGATGCTGCTGGTGCCGGACGAGTGGGCCATGCCGCGCACCCTGCGCGAAGCCATCGCGCAGCGCGGCTTTGCCGACCTCGTGCCCCAGGCCGCGCCCGCCGCAGGGGCACCAACCATGGCCAAACCGGCCGCAGGGCCGACCGGCGCACGGGCGCATGGCACGGCAGTCCGGCCCGCAGCCTGGGCCGATCGGCTCGCCGATACCTTGGCGCAGGCCTGGCGCAGCCCGGCGCTGAAGCTCGCGGCGCTCGCGCTCGTTGTGGCCCTGCCCCATCAGGCGCAGACCCCTGACCTGCCGGCCGAAGTGCGCATTGCTCAGCAGCGGCATGCCGAGGAAGTGGCGCGCCTGCAGGCGATGGCGAGCACGTTCCGCGTCAGCTACAACGAGTCTCCACGTCCCCGCGCGCGTCCTGTTCGCGCCGCCCGGATGATCGACGACGCCACCCGTGAGCGCGCTCGCGAGGCGGTGCGCCGGGCGCAGGACCCGGTCAACAATCAGGTGTCGCGCCGCGCCCGGCCGCTCTGGGCCGATACTGCAGCCACAAGCGTCCGCGCCTGAGCAGCCTTCAGCGCTGCCGACGCGACCGTTCATCGGCAGAGTACGGCGCACCCTTGAAACGCTGCGCCCATGCAAGCACCTGCGGCGGATGCGCAAGCTCCTGGACTGGAAACGCCCGCTGTTCTATCTGATCCTGCCGATCCTGGTTTTTCTGGCCTTTGTGGGCTTTCCGCCGCCGTTTCCGCCGACACAGCCCCTGAAGCCGACGCAGGAGCAGTCCGAGCCGGCCGAGAAGAAGCGCAAGCGCAGGCGGCGCTGAGACCGCGCCCAACGAAACGCACCGAGCCGGGTCAGCCCTGCAGGGCAAGGCCGTCGGCCACCGCGGATGCAGGGCAGCACGGTCGGCAGATGATCGCGTCGCTAGCTGTTCGGGCGCGTCGTACGAGGTCCATCCGGCAATTGCCGCACCAGGCGCTGGCGCAACACGCCCGCCTGGTCAAACAGCAGCAGCACCTCCGTGGCAGGGCGGCCGCGTTCATCCGGACCCAAATCCGCCAACCAGGGCATCAGCGAGCGCAGCCCCCGGCCGTCCCAGGGCAGGTAGTAGTGCAGCGCAAGATGCCCTTGCGCGAATTCAATGCGGGATCGCGCCGGTCCCAGTCGATCCTGTACCTGCGCCAGGGTCGCTTGCCCGATCGGCAGGGCCTCGGCCAGTGCAACGGCCTCCGTGACCGCAGCGATGGGCGCAGGTACGGCGCCCGGCGCTGCCCCGGCCTGCGTGGAGGCGATGCTGGGTGTGCTCGAGGGGCCGGAGGGCGCCGAGGCGGCTGTCGGCCCTGGAACCGGGCTCGGAGGCAGGCTGCCGCAGGCCCCCAGCAGTGCCGCGACGCTTGCCATGCCCAGCGATGCCCGCATGCGCGGGCCGGAGAAACCGTGCTTCATGGTGTCTCCTCCTTCGTCTTGATGGCGCCGGGCTCCATGTAGGTGAACACGACCCAGGTGTCGTCGGGCCAGCTGCGGTCCTCGATCGGCAGGCGATACATGTGGTCGCGCAGGTTGGCGCGCCAGTCCAGCGGGCCGCTGAGCATGCGTGTGGGCCCGTTGTCGCCGGCGCCGTGCATGAAGAAGTAGCTCAGCTGCTCGCGCCGGTCGCCGTGCACCAGATCAATGGCCAGCACCGGCCGGTCGGCAAACTGGCTGTTCATTGCACCGGTGCTTGCGCTGCCGCACAGCGCGTCGGCGCTCGCGAACTGGGACATCTGCGGCACGAAGCCGCGCCGGCCGAGCGGTACACCCCAATCAAGCTTGCACTGCAGCCGCAGATCACCGAGGCGCCGTACGTGCGCTGGCAGGCCGGGGGTGCGGACATCACTGCGCCAGGTGACTGCGCCGTCGCGCAGCAAACTGCGGATCACGGTGTCGGGCGGAAGACCTGCCCACTCGGCCGGAATCTCGAATCGCGACAGCTCGTCGAGGGCAACGTCAATGCGACCGGTCCGGGCCATCACGGCAATGCGGAAGCGATCGGCGTGGTTGGCGTCCAGCCGTGCCAGAACCCGGATGCGCAACTGCGCCTGCGGTGCGAGGCTCTGGAAGCGCGTGAACAGGGCCTGCGCCCGCATCAAGTCGCCCACCGTGCGGGCATCGCGCGCGCCGACCGGATCGGCGCGCACTTCAACCGCCTCGCGATTGCGCACCGTGCCTTCCGTCTGTGCGCGGGGCGCCGAGAGCCCGAGCCACGCCAGCAGCGTCAGTGCGGCCAGTCCCATCGATCGCCCAAGCCGCGGGGCCACACACGCACAAGGGGATGTCGACAGGCTCATCCCTGGCTCGATCCGGCCAACTGCTGGCGATAGGCGCTCGGTGTCGTACCCGCGTGCTTCTTGAAGGCCGCGTTGAAGGTGGCCTTGGACGAGAAGCCGGCGTCCAGCGCAATCTCCAGAATGCTCTGGCCGGCGTAGGCGGGATCACGCAGGCAGCGCTGCACCTCGCGCACGCGACGCTCGTTGATGAGGTCGTAGAAGCTCACGCCCAGGCGCTGGTTGAGCACGTAGCTCAGGTGGTGGGTGCTGGTCTGCAGCATCTGCGCCAGTGCGGCGAGCGAGAGGTCGTTGTCGAGATACGGCCGCTCGATGGCGAGCAGTTCGTCCAGCCGCACCTGCAGCGCGGCCCAGCGTGCGTCGTCCTCGGCACTTGGCAATGCGGGGGCTGCCCCGTGCTCTGGCGCAGGGGCGATCATGTGCTCTGCATCGTCGGTCGACCTGTCCTGCTCGACCGGCAGAGCTGCCGCCGGCTCAGTGCGTTCGGGCGGGGCCTCCGCACCAGCCTGCGGTGCTTGCACAGACGCCCCGAAGCCGGGGCGCGAGGCGTGTTGCGAGGCATCCGCCCGGGCTGGCGGGTCATGCGCGCGGTCTGCGGGCGCTGCGTCCGGCGAGCGGGCAGCACCCCGACCGGCTGCGGGCGGTGCCGGTGGCGCGACGGGTGCGATCACACCCCGTCCCTGCTGCAGATGCGGCGGAACAGGCGGAGGGCGACTCGGGGCAGGCGGATGCGGATCGATGGGTTCAAGCAGCACCGCCGGCTGGCGCAGCGCGAAGGTCGCCAGTACCGCCACACCCACCGGGACGTACAGGGTGTCGATCAGCAGCGCCACCTCGGGCCCGCCCAGGCGCGCGAGCAGCCAGAGCAGCAGCAGCGCCGGCAGGCAGGCGATCAGGGTACCCAGCCAGCCCATGCGGCGCTGGTCCACATTGGAGTACTGCTGCAGCAGGCGGCGGCGGTAGTCCTGCAGCAGCAGCCAGGCCGCCACCCCATAGGCCGCCCACTGCAGGGCGAGCAGTGCGCTGATCGCACCGCCCGTGCCCACACCCGCGTCGGCACCGACCTGCGCATGCTCGCGCCAGAAGGCCGGATCGGTCTGAGTCAGCGACAGCCCCAGCACGGGCAGGCCGACGACAAGGGCCGGCACGAAGTGCAGCGCCACCTGCCAGCGCGGCCAGGGCGCGGCCGACAGCAGATGGCGGATGTACATGAACAGCGCCGGTGCAAGTGCCACCACGCTCCAGGCCAGAAAGCCCTGCCAGCGCAGCAGCGCGGTATCGGCCCGGGCGCCCATGCGCAGGGACTCGCTCGCACCCATGCAGGCCATGCACAGCAGGAACAGCGCCAGCCAGCGGTGCGCCGCGCGGTTGTGGCGCTGCGCGATCACAAGCACCGCGTAGGCCAGCGCGAGCGCAATGCCTGCGGTCAGGATGTGCTGCGCAAACGCAATGCCGGCCATGGCGTGGACCCGCGCGACTCAGCGCGACTGCGTGGGCGCCGGGGTGGCGGGGGTGCCCGCGCGCTGCACGGGCACGGCGCTGATGCGCTCGCCTGAGGGCAGGCTGCTGCCCTCGGCCACGCGCAGCAGGCCGACTTCGACCCGGTCCGTGGATGTACGCACGGTGCCGTAGCCGGTGGCCACGCGGATCACATAGCGGCCGGGTTCCAGCCGGGCGCGCTCCGGTGCACGCTTGCCGGTTTCGGACAGGGGCCGCTCGGGCGACTGCATGACCCGCGTGCCGAGCTCGCTGCCCGGACGCACGGCCGATGCCGTTGCAGGCGTGGCCGCAGCCGCTGATGCGGCGGGCGCGGCCGGCGAAGCTGCAGGTGCGGCGGGCGCTGTTGCGGCCTGGGCGGGCTTGCGGCCGTAGACCGACCAGATCACGCCGGCAAAGGCATCAAAGGTGTCGGTACCGATGCTGCTGCGCGTGCTGCCGGTCAGTCCGCCTTCAAGCCCGCCGGCCAGACGCGCCAGATTGGCCGCCCGCGCCACCCGTCGCTGCGAGGCCTGCGGGTCCAGATCGATCACTTGCAGGGCATAGGTGCCGGGCTCGGTGATCTCGACTTCAAAGACGGCATAGTTCTCCTCGGGCACCGTGATGGCCTGCATGCCGCTGCCGTTGGGGACGACCAGCGGCGTGCTGCAGGCGCCCAGCGCCAGGGTGGCCATCAGGGCGGCGCCCAGCGCCTGTGCACGGCGTCTGCGTGTGCGGTTCCAGCCTCTCATCCTGTGCTCCCTCTGTGTTTTGCGATCGTGCGGATCTCTTGGGCAGTGTGTCTGCGTTCAGCGTGCCGTGGCGGGCGCCGCGCTGCTCACGGCGGCCGCTGCCGGCTGCGCGGGCACGGCCGGCACCACGCGCGTGTAGCCCTGGCCGCTCAGTACGCGCACCGGCTCGCCAATGACAAAGTTCAGCTTGCCCGGGACCACCACCGACATGATCTTGCCCGTCTCGAGGCGGACCGACATCTCCGTGGCGTCGGTCTGGCTCAGGCGGTCTTCGACCACACCGCCGACGATGGCGCCGGCAATGCCGAACAGCCCGGCGTTGATGCTGGCGCCCCGGCCCTTGCCGATGCCGCTGCCCACGCCGCCACCGGCCGACGCGCCGATCAGGGCGCCCACGCCGCTGCCCTCGCCCTGAATGCGGACATGGCGAAAGGCGAGGATGGTACCGGCCTCTTCGGTCTGGCGTTGCATGAGCTCATGGCGGCTGTATTGATCGTTGGCCGGCATGCTCGTGCAGCCGGTGGTGAACAGGACGCTGGCGACCACAGCGAGGGCCAGCACGGGACGGACGACTTGGGGATACATGGTGGACTCCTTCGGTCAGATGGAAAACAGGCCGTGGAATGAAGTGACGATTTGGTGCAATGGACGGCAGCGCAGCTGGGGGCGGGCAGGCGCCCCGCCCCCGCTGCCTGGCCTCACCGCCTTAGAAGCTGTAGCGCGCGCCCACGGTGAGGCCGTGCGCCGCTTCCTTCTCGCCATCCAGCGACAGGCGGCGCCAGTCGTAGCCGGCGGTCAGGCCCAGCTGCGGGCTGAGCTTGTAGTTCACGCCCACACCCACCACGGGCGTGGTCTTGCGCTCAGACACGCTGTCGCTGCCCACACCGGGCACGCTCACCGAGCCGGTGGTCTTCATCGAAGCCACACCCAGCTTGGCGTAGCCCGAGAAGCCGTTCATTTCCGGCGTGTGCGCCAGACCGGCCACTTCGATACCCGTGCTCTTGAACTTGCCGCTGATGGTGCCAAAGGGCGGCTGGTTGACCGAGGCCTTCACGCCACGAAAGTCGACATAGCTGCCCTCGAGGCTGAAGGTCTCGTTCAGGCGCTTGCCGATCGTCAGGCGGCTGGTGGTGCCCGTCTTGTCGCAGCTGACGGTGCCGGTGCAGTCGATGTTGACGCGGCCCGCGCCGAGATCCACCCCGGCGTACCAGGGGTCAGCGTCCTTGGCGCTTGCGTTGCCTGCAACACCTGCAAAGGCGAAGGCGAGGGTGGCGGCGAATTGGACGATGGTGAGTTGCTTGGATTGCATGGAAGTGCTCCTGGGTAAATGACCCGCCGGGCTGGCGGCGTCGGTGGAGGCACTTTGCGCAATCGCGGCCAAAACATCGTCCGAGGCGTTCGGATCGGACGTCCGGGCGTCTGGATGGATCGCCCGGACACCACCCGGACGCGGCGTCCGGACAGCCTGATCGCTTATCTGGCGCGGCTTTTCGGCCAGTTTGGCCTGAAGAAGCGCTTGAATCCTTGATTCCTTCTATTCGATTAAGGCGGGATGCGGCTTCTGGGCAAGATGCGTGCACCCGTGCCTGCGGATGGCATAACGCCTGCTGCACCTTGACCGAGCGGCCCGCAAAACGCATTCGGGCCGGTTGAACCGGCCCGAAAACGACCCCTGCGCAGGCCGCTCAGGCGGCTTGGGCGACCTTGAACACGCTCACGGCATCGACCAGCTGCTGCGCCTGAGTGCGCAGGCTTTCAGCGGCAGACGCACTTTCCTCGACCAGGGCCGCGTTCTGCTGCGTGACCTGATCCATCTGGCTGACCGCCTGACCGACCTGGCCCACACCGTTGCTCTGCTCCACGGACGCCGCGCTGATCTCGCCGACGATGTCGGTCACGCGCCGGATGGCGCTGACCACCTCGCCCATGGTCTGTCCGGCTTCGTCCACCAGCACCGCGCCCTGCTCGACGCGCTCGACGCTGGCGCCGATCAGGCTCTTGATCTCGCGCGCGGCCTCGGCGCTGCGCTGCGCCAGGGTGCGCACCTCGGTGGCCACCACGGCAAAGCCGCGGCCCTGCTCACCGGCGCGTGCGGCCTCGACTGCTGCATTCAGCGCCAGAATGTTCGTCTGGAAGGCTATGCCGTCAATGGTGCCGATGATGTCGGCAATCTGGCGTGAGCTGTCACTGATGCCCTTCATCGTCTCCACCACCCGACCGACGACCTCGCCGCCCTTGACTGCAACGGTCGATGCAGTTTGAGCGAGCTGGTTGGCCTGCAGCGCGTTGTCGGCGTTCTGGCGAACTGTGGCCCCAAGCTCGTCCATTGTGGCTGCTGTCTGCTGCAGGGCGCTGGCCTGCTCCTCAGTGCGCTGGCTGAGATCGGCATTGCCCATGGCGATTTGGGTGCTGCCGGTGGCAATCGTGTCACTGCTTGCCCGGACGGTGCCCACGATGCGCGTCAGGCTCTCGTTCATGCTGCGCAAGGCCGCCAGCAGCCGTCCGGTTTCGTCGCCTGACTGGCTGTTGATGACCGAGCCGAGATCTCCGGCAGCTACACGCTCGGCCACCTCGACCGCCTGATTGATCGGCACCGTGATCGAACGAGTGATCCACCATGCCAGGACGGCGCTCAGGCCGGCCATGACCAAGGCCAGCACAAGCATCAGGAACTTGGCTTGTGCGTAGTCCGCCTCGCCATCCTTGACGGCCTTCTCGATGAGATTGATCTGGAAGTCCTTGAATTCATCCAGCGCCTTGATGACGCGCAACTGGGCAGGACGCAGGCTGGTCTCAAGCAGATTCGCCGCTTCGTCGCCCTGGTCGGCACGAACGCGCTCGATGAACTGCTGCTGGATGGGCAAGTACGCGATGCGCGCCTCGGTCACCGCAGCGAGCAGCTTCTTGCCATCGGCACTGGTGATACTGGGTGCCAGTCTGTCGAGTGTCTCGGACACACGGGCCTGCGCCTGATCCGCGGAAGTGAGCGCTGCATCTACCTTGGCGCGATCCTTGAAGATGAGCGCGTTGCGCATCTCTCTGGCACTGAGGTTCACGTCATCCACAATCTCGGCGAGCTTGACCACCTTCGGCAAGCGGTCGTCACCCACAAGGGAGAAGCTGGTCGACAGCGCGGACAGCCGGCTGATGCCAAACAGCCCCAACGCCAGTGCCAGCACAACAAGCAGGCCAAAGCCCAGACCCAGGCGGACTCCGAGACGAATGTTTGATAAAGCGTTCATGAGTACAACCGCGATGAAAAGTTGAGCTCAAGCGTTGCTGCTTCTCTAGGCCTTCAGCTACCCGATAGCAGGCTGACTTTTGCGATCCCATCGGCCAATGCCCATGGGGCAACTCGCTATGAGTTCCGCAACGCCCTTTGAGCTGCGAACGTTATCGGCATCGATTGCGGTGATTTGCACGAGCAAGACCACAAATGCCCTGCATTTCGCGGGATGGCAGCCTGTAAACAACGCTGTGAATTCAGGCAGCCCGGAAGCTGAACTTGGCGAACCGCGCTTGACATGCAGGCGCGGCTCGCTGCTTTGGCCTAGCACGTAGCTGGCGTTGGTATCGTCGGAATTGTTGAAGCCGGCCTCGCACGGCCCGCAGCCCGGCGTGACGCGAGCCAAGAGTTGCACTAAATACAAGATTTCAGGCGCAGGTGATGTGATCGCGGCGCAAGAGCACGCTCCATCGTGGCGGCCGTCCGGCTTGGGCGTGCCGGACACGTTGAGTTTGGGCGGAGCCGCAGACACACTTGGGTGCCTGAAACCTCCTGCGACCTAGCCGCCCGTGAAGACCTTGTTCGAACATGAAGAAAGCACGCGGCGCGCTTCGGTTGCGGTTGCCGCAGGCGTTGGAACAGTGCTCACGTGGGTGGGCTGGCATTACGGCGCACCGGGGCCGTTCCTGTGGGTGGTCGCGGTATCTGCGCTACTCAGCTGGGGGTTTTTCGTCGCCGGCCGCCGCAGCGGCTGCCGACTGACAGACGCTGAACTGGAGTGCTTTGCCGGAAGGTGGCGGCGCTCAGTCGCGCTGAGCGACGTCGCGGCCTACGAACTCACGCCCTGGTCCGACGGCGCGCCCTGGCTGCGCCTGCACTTGTCGGAGGGTGACGTCTGGCTATTGCCGGCGTATTGCATCGGCTCAGCGCCCGGGCTTGCCGATCACCTCGGCAGACTGGGCATCCCGGCGAAGCCGCTCAGCCCTTGAGCAGGGTGCGGATGTCCGCCACGGTCTTCTCCACGTTCGCCTGGCCGTGCTTCACATACAGGCGTGGCTTGCCGGTGGTGTCGAGCACGTAGCTGGCGGCCGTGTGGTCGATCGTGTAGTTCATGCCGGAGGTGTCTCCGGCCTTGGCGTAGAAGACCTTGAAGGTGTCGGCCACGGCCTTGGTGGCGGCGGCGTCCTTGGCATACAGACCCACGAAGCGCTTGTCGAAGGCGGGCACATAGCCGGCCAGCACCTGCTGGGTGTCGCGCTCCGGGTCCACGGTGACGAAGAGCACCTGCACGCGGTCGGCATCGGGCCCCAGCTGCTTCATGATCTCGGCCCACTCCAGCATGTTGGTCGGGCAGATGTCGGGGCAGCGCGTGAAGCCGAAGAAGATGGCCACCACCTTGCCCTTGTAGTCCGCGAGGGTGCGCGGGGCGCCGGTGTGGTCGATCAACGAGAAGTTGCCGCCCACGGTGCTGCCGGTGATGTCGGTGTTGTTGAAACTGGGCTTGGAGGGCGTGCAGGCTGCAAGCAGTGCGAGCAGCGAAGCAGCAAGAACCGAATTGACAATCAAGGCGCGGCGCAGCATCAGAGAATCCAGTGGTCGGCCAGCAGTGCGGTGAACAGCAGGGCCAGATAGAGGATGGAGAAGCGGAAGGTGCGCTTGGCGAGCGCGTCGCTGTAGTTGCGCATCAGCCGCCAGGCGTAGGCCATGAACATCAGCCCGAGCACCAGGGCGCTGGCCAGATAGATCCAGCCGGAGAAGCGCATGGCAAAGGGCAGCAACGTCGTGGCCAGCAGGATGATGGTGTAGAGAAAGATGTGCTGCAGCGTGAGCTTGACGCCGTGCGTGACAGGCAGCATCGGCAGGCCGCTCTGCTTGTAGTCCTCGACGCGATACAGGGCCAGGGCCCAGAAGTGCGGCGGCGTCCAGACGAAGATGATCAGCACCAGCACCCACGCAATGGCAGGCACGTCGCCGGCCACGGCGGCCCAGCCCAAGGCCGGCGGCATGGCGCCTGACAGGCCGCCGATCACGATGTTCTGCGGCGTGTTGGGCTTGAGCAGGATGGTGTAGATGACGGCGTAGCCCAGGAAGGTGGCCAGCGTCATCCACGCGGTGAGCGGATTCACCAGGCCGTAGAGCATGGCAAAGCCCGCGCCGCCGATGACGGCGGCAAAGGCGCTGATCTGCCAGCCATTGAGCTCACCCTGGGCGCTGGGCCGCCAAGCGGTGCGGCGCATGCGGGCGTCCACCTCGCGCTCGATCAGGCAGTTCATGGCGAATGCGGCACCAGCCAGCAGCCAGATGCCGATCGAGCCCCAGAGCACCGGCTGCCAGGGCGGCAGGGTGTCGGCGGCGAGGAACATCCCGATCACGGCGCAGAACACGGCCAGCTGCGTGACGCGCGGCTTGGTCAACGCCCAGTACTGCGCCGTGCGGCTCAAGCGCGGCGCGGCTTGCTTCGTGGCCGCTGGGGCGGGCACGTCAGCGGTGACGTCGGGAGTGGTCGGGGTGGATTTCATTGAACTCACTGCACCGCCACAGGTCGGGCAGGTGCAGAAGCGGGATTATCGACGCTTGCCGTCGCCCCCGCTCGCGCTGCGATCTGCATGCGCGCCACGAGCAGCGTGGTCACGAGCACCAGCACCGCCGCGCCGCCGTTGTGCACCAGGGCCACGGGCAGGGGCCACTGCATGAAGATGTTGGTCAGGCCCGTGACCAGCTGCCAGGCGAGCATGCCGACGATCCACGCTGCAAGGCCGCGCAGTGCCGGCTCTTTCCAGGTCCGCCAGGCCAGGTAGCCCATCACCGCGAACACGAAGAACGCAAAGTTGCGGTGTACCCAGTGGATGGCGGTCAGCGCCTGGAAGGGAATGGCTGCGCCCGCGCCGGTTTCGCCAAGATCACGCCAGAGGGTGTAGGCGTTGGCAAAGTCCATCGGCGGAATGACCTTGCCCTGACACAGCGGGAAGTCCAGGCAGGCCAGGGCCGCGTAGTTCGTGCTCACCCAGCCACCCAGCGCAATCTGCATGAACAGAATGATCAGCGCGAACCAGGCATAGGGCAGCAGCCGTGCGGTCGATGCGCTGATCGCCTGGATGGGCTTCTGCCGCTCCAACAGCCAGGCCGTCACCGCCAGCAGCAGGTTGCCGCCCAGCAGATGGATGGTGACGATGATGGGCATGAGCTTGAGCGTGACCGTCCAGGCACCGAACGCACCCTGCAGGCACACGCCGAAGAAGAGCAACGTGGGCAAGGTGGGGCTTTGCTTGAGTTCGCTGCGCTTCACCCAGGCCCAGACCATGATGATGATGAACAGCAGACCGAGCGCCTTGGCAAAGTAGCGGTGGAGCATCTCGATCCATGCCTTGGAGAAGCTCACCGGCCCGGTGGGTTGTGCGGCATAGGCCTCGGCGATGTGCTTGGCAGCGGAAATCGGGCTCTCGGCACCGTAGCAGCCAGGCCAGTCCGGGCAACCCAGGCCGGAGTCGGTCAGGCGTGTGAAGGCGCCGAACATGATCAGGTCCAGCGTGAAGAACAGGGTGATGGCCACCAGCTTGGCAAAGCGCTGCTGCGTGGTCTTCGCGCTCCTGCTGAACCACAGGATGGAGAGCGGAATCAGCGCGACGGTGGCGCCGATGAACAGGAGCTGGAGGACTTCGGTGATCTTCATCGGTCTTTGGCGCTCAGGTGCGCGTCGCAGTGGCTTCGATACTCGCCGATGACGAAATGACGTCGCCGCTGCGCGGCTCCAATGACGGAATGACCATCTGGAGCAGGCGTGCAGGCGCTGAGGCATCCTCGCGCGGCTGGGGTTGCGTCATTGAGGTGCACAGCACCGAAGTCATGGCGTCATTCCGTCATCGAAGGCGCGCGGCTCAGCGTGCGGTGTTGAAGTGAAGGAGCTTGCCCAGATCCTTGCGGATCTCCATCGGGTCCTGACCGGGGCGGTAGGTCATCATCAGATCGCCCTTCCAGTCGATGAACCACGTGCGCCCCTCCCAGCCGGCGGGGTCGCCCAGCCAGCCCTGAAGCTTGGCGGGGTCGGTGCGCACAACGATCAGGTTCTCGTGCTGCTTGAGCAGTGGAATGTCGATCGGCTCCTTGTCGGTGACAAGCCAGACGCGATCAACCTTGTCGCGCTTCTTGCCCAGCGAAGTACGGATCTGGCGCATCTCCCACAGGTGCTTGGCGCAGGGCTCGCCACAGGCGCTCGGGCCCACAGTAAGGATGATCCACTGGCCGCGCAGATCCTTGAACTCGAAGGGCTTGCCTTCGAGCGTCTGGCCACCGATCTGCGGCGCCGCAATCTGCGGCAGCAGCTCGCCGTTCTGCGTCTTGCCGCCCTCGGGCTTGAAGAAGAAATACACGACGAAGGCAGCGATCACCGGCGCGGCGCAGACAGCGAGCACCCCCCAGAGCGCGAGCAGCGAGCGCTTGGTTTCCTGTTGGGTCGGGTGGGTATTGTCGGGGGTCGTGGAGGTGGGTGCGGTCATGGGCGCCTGATCCAAGGCTTGAGTCCGAAGAAAAGTGTGAGGCCGAAGGCCAGCAAGGCAATGGCAAACCACTGGAAGCGGTAGCCCTGGTGCTTGGCCACGTCGGTCTGCGGGGCCGCCCAGCGGCGCACCAGACCGTCGTCGAGCACGGCAGCATCGGCCGATGGACCGGCACGCGCCGCAGAAGTTTGCACAAGCACCCACTGCGCATTGGAGAGGCCACTCAGAGCCTGCCAGGCGGCCCAGTCGAAGTTGGGCCAAAGCGCCGGCAAGGGGCCGGGGTAGGCGTCGCCGCGGCGGGAGAAGGCGGGAACGTCGCGGGCCAGACGGCCTTCGATGAAGACGGGCTCTGTGGGTGTAGGCACTACGGGCAACTGGGTTCGCAGACCCGCGCCCTGCGGCACCCAGCCGCGATTCACCAGCAGGTATTGGCCGCTTGCGGTACGCGCAGGCATGAGCACGATGCGCCCGACCCGGCCGTCCAGCGTTCGGTTGTCCAGGTACACGGCCAAGTGCGGCAACCACGTGGCTGTCATGCGCGCGGTGCGGTGCTCATCGGTCTCGGCAGGCAGGTCGCGGTCCAGGTCGAGCGGCGCGGCCGCCGTGGCAGCGTTCATGGCCTGCGCAAGTTCGCGCTTGTACTGTGCGCGCTCGCCCTGCCAGCCTGCCGCCCACAAGGCCAGCGCCATCATGCCCAGGCCCGCGAGCACAGCGACCCAGTAGCGCAGGCCAGGGCCCGAGCGGGCCTGCGCGGGAGGCTGCGCCGTAGAATCTGGGGCTTCTGTGATCGGAGTGGGCATGAAATTCCTGGTACTGCTGGCCTTCATCGGCATTCTGGCCAGCCTCGCGTCGGCCGGGCTCTTCATGCTGCGCCGCAAGGGCGAGGCGCATCAGATGGTGCGGGCGCTGAGCTGGCGGATCGGTCTGTCGATTGCGCTGTTCAGCTTCATCCTGTTTTCGTGGTGGATGGGCTGGATCCAGCCCACCGGCATCCGCGTTCCGGTGCAGTAAGGCGCACACAGAAGCCCTGCTGCCAGCGCGGCCTTGCTGCCGACAAGAAAAAAGCCGCACCCTGAGTTGTGCGGCTTTTTTCTTGGGGCTGAGCACAGGACTCAGCCCGTGCATCATCACATCCAGTAGACCAGCACGTACAGGCCGAGCCAGACCACGTCCACGAAGTGCCAGTACCAGGCGGCACCTTCGAAGCCAAAGTGATGATCCTTGGTGAAGTGGCCCTTCCAGAGGCGATACAGGATGACCGACAGCATGATCGCGCCCATGGTCACGTGGAAACCGTGGAAGCCGGTCAGCATGTAGAAGGTCGAACCGTAGATGCCCGAGCTGAGCTTGAGGTTCAGGTCGCTGTAGGCGTGGATGTATTCGTAGGCCTGGAAGCCCATGAACACGGCGCCCAGAAGGATCGTCAGGAACAGCCAGAACATCGTCTTGCTGCGGTTGCCCACGACCAGCGCGTGGTGCGCGATGGTCAGCGTGAGACCCGATGTCAGCAGCAGCGCGGTGTTGATCGTCGGGATCCACAGCGGACCCATCGTGGTGAAGGCTTCCACCGAACCCTGAGGACCGGCGTGCGGCCACACGGCGCGGAAGTCGGGCCAAAGAATGCCGGAGTAGTCGGGATCGGCCAGCCAGGGCATGGTGATGCCGCGGGCGTAGAACAGCGCGCCGAAGAAGGCCGCGAAGAACATCACTTCGCTGAAGATGAACCAGCTCATGCTCCAGCGGAAGGAGGCATCCACGCGGCGGCTGTACATGCCGCCTTCGGATTCGCTGATCGCATCACCGAACCACTGGTACAGGGTGAACAGGAACATGACCAGACCGCCGAAGACCAGCACCGGACCCAGCGGGGTCATCTTGTTGACCCATGCCGCCATGCCCAGACCCCACAGCAGCAGCGCGACAGCCGCAGTGGCCGGATGCCGCGACAAGCCCGGCACGAAGTAGTACGGCGTCTGACCTGCTTGAACGTTCGCCATTCTCTGGTTCTCCAATAACTCGCTCTTTAGACTCGTTTTACTTGCTGACGACCATCTGCACGATGCCGATCAGCACTCCCACAAACACGGCCGCAGCCAGCACGCCGATGAGCAACACGTGGACGGGGTTCAGGCTGCTCATGTCACGCTCGTGATCCGCACCGCGGCGGACCCCGAAAAAGGACCACAGCACCGCGCTGAGGGTCTGTCGGAACGACCCTTTGCGCTGCACATGTTGTCCCAGTTCATCCATTCGATGCTCGCTCTGTCGTTCAGGCTCAGGAACGCGGCCCCGTCGGCGCCTGCGCCGAACTCGCCGCACCGCCCACCTCGAAGAAGGTAAAAGACAAGGTGATGTTGGCCACGTCGCGAGGCAGATCCGCATCCACCACAAACGTGACCGGAAACTGCTTGACCTCGTTGGCAGCCAGCGTGTGCTGTGAAAAGCAGAAGCACTCCATCTTGTGGAAATGCTGCGCTGAATTCATCGGCGCGTAACTGGGAATGGCCTGCCCGGACACTGCGCGCGGCTGCTGGTTGGCGATCTCGTACATCACGGTGATCAACTCACCGGGGTGAACCGAAATGGCGTTCTTGGTTGGCACCATGCGCCATGGTCCTTGCACGTTCGCATCGAACTCGACCGACACCTTGCGGCTGGTGTCAATCTGAGTGTTCTTCATCTGGGCCACCGCATCTGGCCCCATCTTTGCGTCCCAGGCGAGGATATTGATGCCAGTGACCTCGCAGATCTTGCGGTAGATCGGGATCAGCGCCCAGCCGAAGGCGAACATCAGTGCCACGATGACGATGAGCTTGCGCACCATCGTCTTGTTGTCGCTGCCGTCGTCCTGCGGCGTGGTCTGCTGCTCGCTCATGCGTCTCACATGATCCCGTTGATGACCAGCCACCTGCGCACGATGATTCCGGCGAAGAAGACCAAGGCAATCGATCCGATGATCAATGCGGTGCGCTTGTTCTTGCGCTGCTGGTCTGCGTTCGGTGCGCTCACGGTCGGTTCCTGCGTATCAGCCTGCCGGGGCCGCACGCTGGGTGCGGCCCACCATCATCACTTCACCAGGGGCGGGGTTTCATAGCTGTGATGCGGTGCCGGCGAGGGCAGCTGCCACTCGAGGCCCTGGTCATAGCCTTCCGCCCAGGGGTTCGCCGAAGCCTGCTCACCCTTGCCGGATGCTGCACGCCAGACCACGGCCAGGAAGAACAGCTGCGACAGCCCGAAGCCAAATGCGCCGATCGTGGCGATGGCATGGAAGTCGGTGAACTGGGCAGCGTAGTCGGCATAGCGGCGCGGCATGCCGGCCAGACCCAGGAAGTGCATCGGGAAGAAGGTGATGTTGAAGGTGATGATCGAGGACCAGAAGTGCCACTTGCCGAGGGTCTCGCTGGGCATGCGGCCGGTCATCTTGGGCAGCCAGTAATAGGTCGCGGCAAACAGGGCGAACAGCGAGCCGGCGACCAGAACGTAGTGGAAGTGCGCGACCACGTAGTAGGTGTCCTGCAGCTGGATGTCGATCGGGGCCACGGCCAGGATCAGGCCGGTGAAACCGCCCATCGTGAACACGAAGATGAAGCCGACCGAGAACAGCATCGGGATCTCGAAGCTCATCGAGCCCTTCCACATCGTGGCCAGCCAGTTGAACACCTTCACGCCCGTGGGCACGGCGATCAGCATGGTGGCGTACATGAAGAAGAGCTGGCCCGTCACCGGCATGCCGGTGGTGAACATGTGGTG
>JAIXTA010000053.1 GCA_027484405.1 Burkholderiales bacterium | reverse complement strand
CTCGTGGAGCAGAGTGCTGCGGCGGCTGAGAGCCTCAAGGACCAGGCGAAGAAGCTGGCGGAGGCGATGAGTACCTTCAAGATCAGCGAGAGCCGAACAGTCGAGGCCTAAAGATCCAGATAAGACGGCCGACAACCTGCAGCGAGCCGATGCAATTTTCGCTGCGGCGACTCGTTGACTCATTTCGGCCACTCGGCTGAAACCCGCGCCGGTACTTGATCTTCGCAGGCTTGTAGGAAGACTTCCTACAAGCCTGTTGTCGTTTTGGACGACGCGCGAATCAGATGGATTCCGATACTTCGAATTGACTGGCATTTCCAGAATGCACCCATGGCGACAACAACAGCGCGCCAGTTCAAAAGGAGCAAGGAAATGACCATGCAACGTACCGAGCAGCTGCTCGCAGACATCCGCGAAGCCAACCTGACCTACATGATGCTTGCCCAGCATCTGATCCGCGAAGATCGCGAAGCGGCCATGTTCCGCCTCGGCATCAGCGAAGAAGTGGCCGACATCATCAACACCCTGTCGCCCGCGCAGTTGATGAAGATCGCTGCAAGCAACACCCTCGTGGCCCGCTTCCGCTTCGACGACGAAATGGTCTGGAACCTGCTGACCGAGTCAAAGCGTCCCGCCGGCCCGGCCCAGGACAGCCCCTACGCCCGTCTGCATGCCCGCATCCTTGTGGCCAGCGCGTCGACTGACGCCCTCTGACCGCCCGCGCTTCACTGACAAGACCGAGGAAAGGAACACGATCATGGCCGCGAAGAGCCTTCTCAAGGAAAACGCCCAGATTCAACGCGCCATCGAGCTGATCAAGCTCGGTGCCCGCCTGCAAGTGCTCGAGAGCGAGACGGATCTCTCCTATGAGCGCCTGCTCAAGCTGTACAAGGAAGTGGCTGGCAAGTCCCCGTCCAAGGGCATGCTGCCCTTCTCGACCGACTGGTTCCTGACCTGGCAGCCCAACATTCATGCGTCGTTGTTCCTGAACATCTACGAGTTCCTGAACAAGACCACCGAGAACGACGAGATCGACAACGTCATTCGCGCCTACAAGCTCTACGCGGAGCAGATCGCGCTCGATGGTGTGGAGCCCCTGCTCACCATCACCCGCGCCTGGCGCCTGGTCAAGTTTGTCGACTCCGGCATGCTCACCATGACCAAGTGCAAGTGCTGCGGTGGCCATTTCGTCAACCACAGCTACGAGCTGTCCAAGGATTATGTGTGCGGCCTGTGCAATCCGCCTGCCCGCGCCGGCAAGGGTGCAACCAATAAGTCGCGCAGCGAAGACACGTTGGTCGCTTGATGGCACCCCGTCGCAGCGTGCTCAAGTCGAGCGCTGCGATGCCGAAATGAAGTTCGGAACAGTCATGTTTCCTTCCTCCCTCACCTGAAGGCGCGAGCCGTAAACGGTGTTTATGAGCGGGCAAAAGCCCGCTCTTTTCTTTTCATCGATCACCTGTTCCTGCGGGCAACATGCCTCAAGGCGCGTTCAATTTGCGCCGAAGACCTGTTGCAGGGATGCCCCCCGTTCGACGTGCCAGCCTCCGGCGCGCGACGCCCTATCAAGGAACTGCGATGTTCATCATCATTGGCTATGTCGTCGTGATCGTCTGCGTGTTCGGTGTCTACGCAGCGGTCGGCGGCAACATGTCAATCATCATCAAGGCTGCCCCGGTCGAGCTGGCCATTATCTTCGGTGCCGCACTGGGCGCCTTCCTGGTGGCCAACAGCATGAAGGTCATCAAGGCGACGGTCGCCGCCATGAGCAAGCTGTTCAAGGGTTCGAAGCAGACCAAGGCGCGCTACATGGAGCTGATGGCGCTGCTCTACGACATTCTGTCCAAGGCGCGCAAGGAAGGTCTCATGTCCATCGAGAAGGATGTGGAGGATCCGCACAACAGCGCGCTGTTCAATAAGTATCCGCTCGTTTCGGGCGACCATCACCTGGTCGAGTTCATCACGGACTATCTGCGTCTGATGGTCTCGGGCAACCTTAATGCCATCGAGATCGAGAACCTGATGGACAACGAGATCGAGACCCATCACCACGAAGCGCATGTGCCGGCGCACGCGATTCAGTCCATGGCTGACGGCCTGCCTGCATTCGGCATCGTGGCGGCCGTACTCGGTGTGGTGAAGACCATGGCCTCGGTTGGTCAGCCCCCAGCGGTGCTGGGGGCCATGATTGCGTCGGCGCTCGTCGGTACATTCCTGGGCATTCTGCTCGCGTACGGCTTCGTGGGCCCATTGGCCAGTCTGATGAATCAGCACGTGGACGAGGCCACCAAGGAGCTGCAGTGCATCAAGATCACGCTGCTGTCGTCACTTCAGGGGTACGCCCCGGCGATCGCAGTGGAGTTCGGCCGCAAGGTCCTGTATTCGACAGAGCGCCCGACTTTCCAGGAGCTTGAGGCGCACGTGAAGCAGAAGAAGGCTTGAGCGGGTCTGCAGCATGGCTTCTGAGAAGGCTGTCCAGCCCATCATCATCAAGCGCATCAAGAAGGTGTCCGGCGGGCACCATGGTGCAGCGTGGAAGATCGCATACGCCGACTTCGTGACAGCGATGATGGCGTTCTTCCTGCTGATGTGGCTCCTGGGATCGACCACCAAGGGCGACCTCAAGGGCATCTCCGACTACTTCACCAACCCGATCGCCCTGACCCTGACCGGGGGCTCGGGTGCCGGCGACGCGACCAGCCTGGTCATGGGGGGCGGGGAGGATCTTTCGCGCCGGTCGGCGAACATGCACAAGGGGCAGGACCCCGATGAGCAGCGACGCATCCAGCGCGAAGCGCGTGATGCAATTGCCAAGGTGGACCAGGCTGCCATGTCGGTGTTGAAAGAAAAGGTCCAGCAGGCCATCACCAACAACCCGAAGTTGGCCGACTACAGATCCCAGGTGCGTCTGGACGTGACCAAGGAGGGGCTGCGCATCCAGATCGTCGATGAGCAAGGGCGACCGATGTTCGATACCGGTTCGGCGGTCGTCAAGGACTACATGCGCGGTCTGCTGCGCGAGATCGCTGCCGTTCTCAATACGGTGGACTACAAGGTCTCGCTGTCCGGGCATACCGATTCCCGCCCGTTCGGCAGTACCGAAATGGGCTACAGCAACTGGGAGCTCTCTGCCGACCGCGCCAATGCATCCCGTCGTGAGCTGCTCGTGGGCGGCATGCAGGAGCAGAAGATTGTGCGCGTTGTCGGGCTGGCGGCCAGCCAGCCCATGGAAGGCACAGTGCCTGATGCCGACGTGAACCGACGGATCAGCATCGTGGTTCTGACGCGTGCCGCGGCCGAGGACCTGGCCGCGGCGGCGCGCGCGCCTGAGCCGGAGCCGGTGGAAAAGACCCCGTTCATGAAAGTCCTCGAGGCCTCGGCTGCTGCACCAGCGCAAGTCGCAACGCCGTCCGGCGCGCCTCCAGGCGTCGCGCTGCCGGCTGCAGCCGCTCCGCCCAGCTTGCCCCAATCCGCGGAACAGAAGCCCTTCGTGGTCACTATTCCCCGTTAGCAAGTGCTCAAGACTCCGCCCCGAGCTGCCGAAACACCTCCCATACCCGGAATCCCTGCATACCGAGGAGCTGATCAATGTCCGCCGAAATGAAGTTCCTGATCGTTGACGATTTCTCCACCATGCGCCGCATCGTGCGCAACCTGCTCAAGGAACTCGGCTACAGCAATGCCGATGAAGCTGAGGACGGTCAGGTGGCGCTCAACATGCTGAAGTCTGCCCACTTCGATTTCGTGGTCAGCGACATCAACATGCCCAACATGAACGGCTTTGAGCTGCTTCAGGCCATCAAGGCAGACCCTGCGATCAAGCACCTGCCTGTGCTCATGGTCACTGCCGAAGCACGCAAGGAAGACATCGTTCTGGCTGCCCAAAGCGGTGCGGCGGGCTATATCGTCAAGCCGTTCACCAAGGGCACGCTTGAAGAGAAGCTGCAAAAGATTCTTGCCAAGATGGCACAACCCGCCTGAGAAAGGGCCATTCATCATGGATCAGGCGACTGCCATCAATGACATGGATCTCGACGCGCTGTTCGACACAGCGTCCTCCAGCCCCATTCCCGCCAACGCCGCAGCAGGCGCTGCGCCGGCCGCTGCCGCGAGCGCCCGCCCCGGATTGACTGCCGGTCCGATCCCGTCGGTCGCGCCGGAGTCCGGTGTGGTGCATGTGTATCAACGGGTGGGGGAACTCACCCGGACGCTCCATAACACCTTGCGTGATCTCGGGTACTACAACGAGATCGAAGATTCGCTGTCGAACCTTCCGGACGCCAAGTCGCGCCTGACCTACATTGCCCGACTGACTGGCGAGGCGGCCGAGAAAGTGCTCAACGCAGTCGAGGTGGCGCAGTCCGAGCAGGACGCGCTGGCCGAGCGCGCCAAGGCTGCACGTGCAGCGCTGCTGGAAAACCCGGTCAAGGCGGTTGCAACCGGTGGCGTGCTGGACTTCGTCGACGCCGTCATCGCCAACACCGCCAAGACCAACGCCACCCTGACCGACATCATGATGGCCCAGGACTTCCATGACCTCACCGGCCAGGTGATCCGCAAGGTGGTTTCCCTCGCGGGCAACATGGAGACCCAGCTGGTCAAGTTGCTGGTTGAAGTCACTCCACCCGAGCAGCGACAGAAGATCAAGCAGGACGAAAAGCTTGGCGGTCCGGTGGTCAATCCGGAAGCTCGCGTGGACGTGGTCAAGGGGCAGGGTGACGTCGATGATCTCCTGGCCTCACTGGGCTTCTGAATCCCTCCCGAAGCTGTAGACGTCTGGTCAACGCTTCGCGGCGGTTTGCACTCGGCCGGAAATAGGCGGGCGTTTTCCCGTCTTTCCCGGCCTTTCGTGCACTCAAGTCTCCGAATAATGCTGCCGATAGCACCTCGCTTCCGGGGTGCGCACCCAGAGTGCTCGGCAGCCCATGGCAGAAGAAAGCGGTCAGGACAAGTCTCTACCCGCGTCAGCGCGCAAACTTGAGCGTGCACGCGAAGAGGGTCAGGTCGCGCGCTCGCGCGATGTCGGGCACGCCCTCGTTCTGGGTGTGAGCTTTGCCCTGCTGGGCGTACTCATGCCCTGGGTGTTCGAGCGCCTGACCGTGCTCATGCGCACCGGCTTGCGCTTTGATCGTGCTGCCCTGACAGATGCGTATGCATCCAACCTGATCCACGGTCAACTGCTGGGTGCCTTGGAAATCTGGGCACCATTCGGCATTGCCGGCGCGCTCGTGGGTGTTGCCGGCGCATTGGCCGTCAGTGGTTTCATCTTTACCGGAAAGCCTCTGCTGCCCCAGTTCAATCGGCTCGATCCCTTCAGCGGATTCGGCCGCCTGTTTTCCGCCCAGTCGCTGGTGGAAAACCTCAAGCTGTTCATTGTGTTGATGGCTCTGGTCGCGCTGACGGCCTATATCGCGTGGACGCATGGCAGTCAGTGGATGTCGCTGACCACGATGCCCTTGCACTCTGCTTTGCCGGAGGCTGGCTTCACGTTGCTCAAGGCGGTGTTCTGGCTCATCGGCTTGGTTGTTGCCGTGGCCGCGCTCGACATTCCGCTCCAGATTTGGCGTCACAAGGAAAACCTCAAGATGACCATTGAGGAAATGCGCCAGGAACACAAGGAGACCGAGGGCAATCCGGAGATCAAGAACAAGATTCGCCAGTTGCAGCGGCAGGCAGCACGCCAGCGAATGATGGCTGAGGTACCCAAGGCCACCGTGATCGTCACCAACCCCACGCACTACGCCGTGGCACTGGCCTGGGACGAGGCCAAGGGCGGTGCGCCGAAGGTGGTTGCCAAGGGCGTGGATGCCGTGGCTGCCAAGATCCGCGAGATCGGCGCCGAGCACAAGGTGCCCCTGCTTGAAGCCCCGCCGCTGGCGCGTGCGCTCTACACCCATGTCGAGATCGAGGAAGAGATTCCCGCCGCTCTGTACGCCGCGGTGGCGCAGGTGCTGGCCTACGTATTCCAGCTCAATGCATCCCTGCGCGGCGAAGCCATGTCACCTTCCGCGCCCAGCAGCATTCCCGTTCCTGTCGGCATGGATCCGCTGGATCCCCAACCGAAGCCCGTCTGAGTCACTGAGCCATGAACCTGAAGCAGACCCTGGATCAATTCGGACTTCGCGACATTCCGCTCGCGACTCTCGCACTGCCCTTCCTGATCCTCATGATTCTGGTCATGATGATCCTGCCTTTGCCGCCGCTTCTACTGGATCTGCTGTTCACCTTCAATATCGCGGTGAGCCTGGTTGTGCTGATGGTGGCCGTGTTCACCATCAAGCCGCTGGACTTCTCGTCGTTCCCGGTCATCCTGATGATCACCACGATCATGCGCCTGTCGCTGAACGTGGCATCCACCCGCGCCATCCTGATGCATGGCCACGAGGGCACCGGCGCTGCCGGCAAGGTGATCGAAGCCTTCGGCCACGTGATCATTGGCGGCAACTTCTTCGTGGGCATCATCCTGTTCGCGATCCTGATGGTCATCAACTTCATGGTGATCACCAAGGGCGCCGGGCGCATTGCCGAGGTCGGCGCGCGCTTCGCGCTCGATGCAATGCCCGGCAAGCAGATGGCGATCGATGCCGACCTGAACGCCGGCTTGATCGACGAGAAGGAAGCCCGCAAGCGCCGCACAGAGGTGTCCCAGGAGGCCGACTTCTATGGAAGCATGGACGGTGCGTCCAAGTATGTGCGCGGCGATGCAATTGCCGCCATCCTGATCCTGTTCATCACGATGATTGGCGGCTTCACCTACGGCGTGGTGGCGCATGACCTGTCCATGGCGGATGCAGCGAACAACTACGTGCTGTTGTCGATCGGTGATGCCCTGGTTGCCAGTGTGCCCTCGCTGGTGATCTCGATTGCTGCAGGCCTGATCGTTTCGCGCGTTGGCGACTCCGAGGACATTGGCGGCCAGCTCATCAAGCAGATGTCCGTTGCACCCAAGGCTCTGGGGATTGCGGCAGGCTGTCTGGCCATCCTGGGCGTCGTGCCCGGCATGCCGCACTTCGTGTTCCTGCTGCTCGCCGGCTTGCTGGGTTACGGCGCGTGGTATCTCAAGCAGCGCACCCTGCGCCAGCAGGCAACACCCGTCAAGCCCGAGGAGCCGGCGGCCAAGCCGAATGAGGCCAGCTGGGACGATGCCGCACCCGTCGATGTATTGGGTCTCGAACTGGGCTATCGCCTCATCAACCTGATCGAGAAGGGCAGCGAGACCGACCTGCTGGGCCGCATCAAGGGTGTACGCCGCAAGTTTGCTCAGGAGGTCGGGTTCCTTCCGCCCTCGGTACACGTCAAGGACAATCTTGATCTGCGCCCTGGAAGCTATCGCATCATGCTCAAGGGCGTCGCAGTGGCTGATGCAGAGGCGTTCCCCGGCATGTTCCTGGCCATCAACCCCGGCGGGGCGACTCAAGCCCTGCCCGGAACGCCCACCAGCGATCCTGCGTTCGGACTGCCCGCCGTCTGGATCGAGGAGTCCCTGCGCGAACTCGCGCATGCCAGCGGCTACACCGTGGTCGATGCCTCAACGGTGGTCGCTACGCATCTGCACCATGTGATGCAGACCCATGCTTCCAAGCTGCTTGGCCGGCAGGAAGTGCAGCAGCTCATCGATCACGTCAACAAGTACGCGCCCAAGCTGCTCGAGGACGTCATCGGCAAGACCGTCCCACTGGCCGCCTTCCAGAAGGTCTTGCAGAACCTTCTGGAAGAGGGCGTTCACATCCGCGATCTGCGCACCATCGTCGAAACCCTCGCCGAACATGGCGCGCGTACCCAGGATCCGGCCGATCTCACTGCCCAGGTGCGTGCAAGCCTGGCACCAGCCATCGTGCAGACCATCTATGGCAGAACACAGGACCTGTCGGTCATCGCCTTCGAGCCTGGACTCGAGCGCGTTGTGGTGCAAGGTCTGGCCAGCGAGCAGGGCGCCGGCATCGAACCCGGCCTGGCCGATACCCTCGTCAAGGCCGCAGGCAATGCCGCCAATGCGCAGGAGGAACGGGGCCACCCGGCCTGCCTGCTCGTGCCTGATCGCATCCGCATGCCGCTTGCACGCATGCTCAAGCGTGCTGCACCGCGCCTGCGCGTGCTGGGCCACTCAGAAATTCCTGATTCCCACTCGATCTCGGTGGGCTACCTGATTGGGGGTGCAGCCTGAGGCGGGCACTGCGCCCACCCCGGCTCCACTCCGACTGATCTCCCTGGAGAGACACCATGAATCTCAAACGCTTTGTCGCAAAGTCCAGCCGCGAGGCACTCAATCAGGTCCGCCTCGAGTTTGGTGACGACGCGGTGATCATCTCGAACAAGAGTGTTCCTGGAGGCGTCGAGGTCCTCGCCATGCCTTCTGCCGATGTGGATGCGATCAGCCCGCAGGCTGCCGCGCCTGCAGCCAAGCCCGCTGCACGCTCTGCTGGTCAGCGCACAGCAGCTGCTGCGTCGAAGCCCGTGTCTCCGCCGGTGGCCGCCGCGCGTGCAAAGGGGCCGACGCCGCTCTCGCCGCAGGTCGAAGAGGATCTGGCCCAGCTGGAGATGAGCACCCTGTCCTTCCAGGACTACGTACGGCAGCGCCTGATGAACAAGCGCGCTCAGAGTCAGGAGCAGCAGACCGTGCCGCAGGCCACGGCGCCGGTCGCGCGGCCGGCCATCGTGCCTCAGCGCATGGCAGCCCCTTCGCTGACGGCCGGCAGCCCCGGCGCACCCGTCCCTCAGGCAGGCGCAACGATGCCCAGTCTCACGATGCCGGGCACGCCGGCTGCCGAGCCGATGCTGGCCGGAGAGCTGCGTGCCATGCGCAGCCTGATCCAAGAGCAGCTCTCGCTGATGACGCTGATGGATGGCGCGCGCCGCCAACCTGCCCAGGGCAAGGCCATGCGGCTTCTGGCCGGGGCCGGCTTTTCGCCCATGCTGACGCGCGAGATTGCGCAGCGTGTGCCTCAGCACGTGGATGAAACCCAGGTCGAAAGCTGGCTGCTTGATCTGCTGGCAAGAAATCTGAAGTGCGATGAGGCTGATCCGCTCGGCGCCTTCGCCGAGGGCGGCATCTTCGCGCTCGTGGGTCCGACCGGTGTGGGCAAGACCACGACCGCCGCCAAGATCGCTGCCCAGTTCGCCATGCGTCATGGCGCCCACGAAGTCGGCTTGATCACCGTGGATACCTATCGCATGGCGGCGCACGAGCATCTGCGCGGCTTCGGCCGCCTGATCGGTGTGCCTGTCTACGCTGCGGCAGATGCCACCGCGCTTGCCGACCTGCTGTCTCTGCTGTCGTCCAAGAAGCTCGTGGTCGTCGACACCGTCGGCGTCGGGCAGCGTGATGAGCGGGTCAAGGACTTGCTGGGCATGCTGGCCCATCCGCGCATGCAGCGCGTCACCGTACTCAACGCCAGCGCCCAGCCCGAGACCCTGGATGATGTGGTCCGTGCCTACGGCTCGGCCAGTCAGCGCGGTGTGATCCTGTCCAAGATCGACGAGTCCGTGAAGCTCGGGCCGACGCTCGACGTCTGCCTGCGGCACAAGCTCACGATTGCCGGCCTGACGAACGGCCAGCGCGTGCCCGAGGACTGGCATCCCGCCCACCGCGCCATGCTGGCGCACAAGGCGCTCAAGCATCAGTCGCAGGGCGCGTTCTCGATGCTCGAGGGGGACATCGGCCTGTCCATGGGATTGGCTGTGGCATCCGGGCAAGCCGCCCAGGGGGGCTACCTGCATGCGTGACATCGGCCGTGGCGGGCTGTCCCGCCGGATGGATCAGGCCCTCGGCCTGAAGCAGATCTTCGGCGTCCGCGAGGCCCTGCTGGTGCCGGTGCTGGCCCCAGTGCAGGACGAGGCCGCGGGCGAAGTCCTCGCTCAGCTCATGGCCGATCTGGAGCAGCTGGGCGAACCGTGCACGCTGATGGATGCCCGCACGGTGCGGCACGTGGACGACTTGGCGTATCGATTGGGGCTTCAGGCCGAAAGCGCGGCGGACGCTGGCCGTACCGGCGAATTTGGCGCGCCTTTATCGGGCTTATCGCTCGTTTTCGCCGTGATGGCCGATGCCAAGATTGCCGACATCCTAGCCCCCGATTCGGACTGTCTCGTGCTTGTCGATACGCACCCCGCCCGATTGACCCAGACCTACGCCGCTGCAAAGGGGCTCATGCAGGTCCGCCCGGACGTGCGCCAGCAGCTGCTGGCCTACGGCGGCAGCCTGAACATGGCAGCCCGCGGCGGCGCACGTGTGGGTTCATTGCTGACACAGGTTGCACCAGCCACGCACCGGGCCAGCAGCGGTCGATCTGCACTGCTGGGCTGCCACGCCCCGCGCGAAGGTCTGGTGCAACAGGTGGCCGAGCGGCTGCTTGCACTTTCATTTGCGGTTCTGCCGCAACCTGCGCTGGCCCCGACTTCCGGCGCGCTGCACTGAACGAAGGTCCTGTCATGTACACCGCTACCGGACTGCACGACCGCGAAACCCAGCTCAAGAAGTACCAGCCCATGGTGCGCCGGCTCGCCCATCAGATGATCGCCAAGCTGCCGGCCAATGTGGAACTGGACGACATTGTCCAGGCCGGCATGATCGGATTGATGGACGCGCTGAGCCGATATGAGCTCGGTCATGGCACCCAGTTCGAGACCTACGCCACCCAGCGCATCAAGGGTGCCATGCTCGATGAGCTGCGCGCCGGCGACTGGCTGCCGCGCAGCGTGCGCAAGAGCCAGCGCCAGATCGAGCAGGCCATCCAGAAAGTGGAGCAGCGCACGCAGCGTCAGGCCCAGGAGGCGGAGATCGCCAAGGAACTGGGGCTCTCGCTCGACGAGTACCGCGAGCAGCTCTCCAGCGCCCACGGCGCCCAGCTCTTCTACCTCGATGACTTGTCGGGGGATGACGATGCCGAGGGCTTCCTTGATCGCCACGCCGTGGAAACCGCGGGCAGCCCGCTCGAAGCGCTCGCGGATGAGCGCTTCCGCGGAGCGCTGGCTGCGGCGATCGAAGCATTGCCTGAGCGCGAGAAAAACGTGATGGGCATGTACTACGAACACGACATGAACCTGCGCGAGATTGCGGCGGTCCTTGGCGTGACCGAGTCGCGTGTCTGTCAGATTCACAGCCAGGCCGTGGCTCGGCTGAGGACCAAGCTGTCGGCTTGGTAGACCTTGCCCGGTCACTTTGCCGAGCCTGCATTTCAAATCAAGGAGTTGCTGTGCCCCTGAGCTCGAAGCTGTTCATGTTCCGCCGCGAAGTCCAGACGGATCAGGCACAAGTTGCCGAGCCGGTGCTGCGTGCGGATGACAACCTGGCCATGAAGGCCGTTCACGCCTTTGCCGCGAAGGCGGGCGGTCTGGGCAAGGAGTCGGCGCAGCTTGCAGGCGCAATCGATGATCTTGCCGCCATGGCCGAGCGCCAGGCCGCCGACTTTCAGCGGGTGGCTGCGCGCGTGGAGTCCATTGTGGCTGCCAACCGCGCCATTACCCAGGCGACTCAGGGCAGCGCGCTGGCGGTGGAGCACGCCCGCACGACGGTGGGCAAGGTGGCAGACGGTGTGTCCGGCGTGGTGGACACCTTGCGCGAAGTCGCGGGTGCGGCCCACAACATCACCCAGATCGCCTTGCAGACCCGTCTGGTGGCCTTCAATGCCAGCGTGGAAGCCAAGCGCGCAGGCGAGGCGGGGCGCGGATTCTCCGTGGTGGCGGATGCCGTCAAGGACCTCGCTGCCAAGGTGGAGGAGTCCAGCAAGCTCATCATGAGCACCGTCACACAGCTCGACACGCGCATCGAGGCGCTGTCGGCCGAGATCCGTGCCGACGCCGGCAAGCCCAGTGCCTTCCAGAAGGCCTTAGAAAACATCGAGTCCGGCGTGCAGAGCGTCAGCAGTGCCGCTGAACAGAATCTCGCAGAGTGCGCAGCGGTCAGTCGCGATGTGTCTCAGCTCAGCGGCGAGGTGGATCACACCGCGCGCTCCTTGCGTGCTGCGAGCACCCGCACCCAAGGCTTCCTGCAGTTGTCGGAGTCGCTCATCGAGACCACCGCCGAGTGCGGCGTACAGACCGAAGACACGCCTTACATCAATGCGGCGCGTGAGGTAGCCGTCAAGATCACTGCGCAGATGGAGGAGGCAGTGACGTCCGGCCGCATCAGCATGGCGCAGCTCTTTGATGATAAGTATCAGCCGGTGCCCGGTACCAACCCGCAGCAGGTCACCACGGCCTTCACCAGCTTGACGGACGACATCCTGCCCGCACATCAAGAGCCCTTGTTGCAGTTGTCTGACAAGGTGGTGTTCTGCGCCGCCGTAGACCGCAATGGTTACCTGCCCACGCACAACCGCAAGTTCAGCCAGCCCCAGGGCAGCGATCCGGTGTGGAACACGGCGAACTGCCGCAACCGCCGCATCTTCAATGACCGCACCGGTCTGGCCGCGGCGCGCAACACCCGCCCCTTCCTGCTGCAGACCTATCGGCGTGACATGGGCGGCGGCAACTTCGTGCTCATGAAGGACCTGTCTGTGCCCATCGTCGTGCAGGGCAAGCACTGGGGCGCGATCCGCTTGGCTTACAAGTTCTGACGCGCGCACTGATTGCGCGCACGCCAAAAAGCACAAGGCCCGCCGATCTGCACCGGCGGGCCTTGTTGCTTCTGGCCGCAACGAGTTTTGGGAAGCGCTTTGCTTATGAGTTGCGGTCTGCAGCCGCGGCGACTTCCGTAGTCGCGCGGGCGGCGGCCACTTCAGCCTTGCTGGCTGTCACGGTCACGGTGTCGATGGCGATCACGGGCTGCTCATTCAGAAGAGCCGAGCGGCTGGCCACCACCGTGACCGTATCGAGCTTCACAACATTCGCTTCAACCTTGGGCGCCGGCACGGCTGCGAAGGCAGCGGCGCAGAAGGCGGCGGAGACGAGGGCGAAGACTTGGGCGCGGGCGGTGGTGGTGTTCATGATCG
>JAIXTA010000184.1 GCA_027484405.1 Burkholderiales bacterium | reverse complement strand
CCACCGACGAGCGGGAAGCCCTTCATCACGCCACGGAAGTTGGGGTCGCTTTCAAACCCGGTGCGCACCACGGTGAAGTCGGCGCGCACCACGGCCAGCGATGCAGCCGCACCACCTGTGGCCGTGTTCTGCGCCAGGATCTCGGCCACGATGCGCTGGAAGGCCGCATTCAATGCGCGCTGGTCAGTGGCGGGGAACATGTCGCCGCGCGAGTTCACGGCGGCATGCCAGAGATCGAACTGACGCAGGCTGAAGTCGGCCGCAGTCGGCCACTCGCGCGGACCGGAAACCAGTTCGGCGAACGACGCGCCGCCTGTTGTCGTCCCGGAGAACGTCGGTACGACGTTCGCGGGCCGGCCCACAGACGCCGGGGTCAGCTGAGCAGCTTCGCCAAAGCCAACGGCATAGGTCACCAGGTGCTGCCAGGTCGCCGGGTTGTTCTTGGGGTTCCAGTACTGAGCGACTGGTGTTGTGCCGTAGAGCTCGGTGCCAGAACGCTTGATGACCGGTGCAACGTTGTTGTCATAACCGGTGCCCGTCTGCAGATCCGTACCCCAGTAGGTCATGGCGACGTCCGACAGGGTGAGGTTGCCACCCACGGTCGGGCCGCGATAGGGTCGGTTCTGCGTGTAGGCGACACCGTCCGGGAAGGTGAAGTTGGTGTTGTCCTGATTGCCAAACGCTGCATTGTCACCATCGTTCCACTGACCGTCCGTGAACATGATGTGATATGAGCGGCGGCAGCTCAGGATGGGCGCCTCGGACGTGCCCGGGCGATCTGCCCAGGGCCCGTTCACCCCTGTCGTGCGCAGGTATTCGCCAACCCGTCGATAGGCCGCGCGCAGCGGCGTGGTGCTGCTGGCCGGTACGCCCTGGACCCAGTTGTAGAAATTGGTCCGGTGCGTGCCTTCATAGGGCGCAATTGCATTGGCGGTTGCGCAGTTGGTCGCTGCATTGCGGTTGAAGCCACGGTCACAGCTCACCAGCAGGCCCTGCCACGCCAGCCGGAAGCGCCCGTCCGGAATGATCGCCGGCGAGAAGGCCGACATCACCGAGGCCTTCATGGCCATGTTGCGCGTGCGATAGAAACCGTACCAGTTGGCATAGTTCTGACGCTGCGCGGTCGTGGTCAGCGCAAGATAGGCGGTCCGATACGCATTGGCCACGCCGCCTGTACCGGTAATCGACAGATCGACCGTGTTCGCATTGCTGTAAGCGTTCGAGTAGGCCAGCGGCAGCGCAGGCGGCACACGAAACGCGGTGCCATTGACGTTCGGCGGAACGTCATAGGTCAGCGTCGGATCAAAGGGCACTTCAGCCGCCATTGAACCCGAATCATCCAGGGTCACGATGACATTGGGAACTGGCGGAATCTGTGCTGTAGGCGGCACCTGCATCAGGCCAATGACACTGTTGGCCGGCAGAGAAAACGCCGCAAGCAGGCTGGCGGTCAATGCACTGAGTGCATGCTGTCGGATGGGGCGCATGGAAGACCTGTTCATGGCTGATAGAGTTCCTGAAGGGTCACAACCGTGTTGGGGTTGCGGCCAACGGCACGGACGGTGATTCTGTAAAGCAGCGTCGAAGTCTCGCCGCTGTTTTGAAAGATCTCGACCCAATATCGAGGCCGTGCGGACGAACCCGAGGCAGTCTGCAACGCGGCCCAGTTCGCGCCCGAACGCTCACCAAACTGGCCGTAGGGTCGATTGGGATCTGTCGCGCCGGGATCCGGCAGGTCCCAGGGGTTCACAAAACCTGCAAGCACATACTGGGGCGGATCGATTGCGCACATGCCTTGGCGGCAGGTGCCCAGAAAGCTGAGGTCAGACAGGCCCGCATCCTTGTTGGGCGTATCGGAGAACGGTCGGCATTGCGCGTTGGTTCCGCATGCCGAGCCGTCGCTTCGAATTCGCAGAAGGTCCTGCTGTGCATCGCGAATGGTCGCTTCGGCAAGCTGATAGGCGCGGGCACGATCCAGGTCATTACCCGCGATGCGCTCATTCACGGTCGAGGAGCGAAGCACCGCAACCGCCATGACGGTGAGGACGATGAGAAAGATCAGCGCAGAGAAAAGCGCAAAACCGCGTTCGGCGTGAGCGTGTCGAAGCATGGTTGTCTCAGGGGATGGCAGTGAAGATGTTGCCGCGCGTGCCATTGCGCACATTGGCGACGGTGCGGAACAGGCGGTGTACACGGTTGTCATTGGGGAAGGCCTGTCCGCGGCAATTCAAACCTGGCGTGGCTCCGTTGATGACATTGGGCTCGAAGGACACGACGTCAATGCAGATCTCGACCTGCCGGACCGCACGCCAATCGGCAACGCCCGTGGCATTCACCACCGAGACCACCTGCCCGGCGTCCGCATCAGCGGCCACCCCATAGGTGACCTGCATGTCGACGACCTGAGTCGCCAGAGGCTGAACAGTTGCACCGCCATTGCCCTGGCACATGAGCTGCCCGTCTGCGCTGACGCTGAATGTGTTCACGACCTCAGCGCCTGCGTTCTGTCCGAGGCAGTCTGCACCCACCAATGTGGCGGCGTTGTATGCCCCGACGGTCCGGTAGGCGATCGTCAGGGTATCCGGGGCGGCACCGCCTTCGGTCCCTTGCACTGGCGCTGCCGTCGTCGGCACAAACCACTGCAGTGGCGTATTCGGCTGGAATGAAGGGGCGCCTGCCATACGGATGTTCCGGCCCAGAAACTCAACCGCAAAGCGCCCGGTTTCGAATGCACGGGACTGATCATCGTTGGTGCGAAAGCCCTGCCGAGCCACCAGATAGAGCGATCCGGCAGCGACCGTGATCAGCAGCCCGACGGCCATGGCCACCATGAGCTCGACCAGCGTCAAGCCAGCCTGACGGCGCAGCACGGAAATGCGAGAAACTGAGCGGGGCGTCATGGCTGGAAGTCCGCAACGATGCACTGCGCCGTGGCAGGTGCGGTGGCCGGGCAACGCGCGTCGCGCAACGCGCCAGTGAGGTCTTTTTCTTCCCACATCACGGTCACCAGGTATGGAGCACCCGGTGTGATGGCAGCTTGCGTGATGGTGCCGCGGCCGTTGGGCAAAGCTGCAGCCAGCTGCAACAACCAGTCCCGCAAATGCTGGTTGGCGATCTGCTGACTGGTGCAGTTGACTGAACATCCTGTCGCCGCTGGGATGTTGCCGGGAATGTCACCGTAGTTGAAGTTGAAGGTGTACTGACCTGCAGCGACCGCAGCCATGTTCCCGCGCATCCGGTCGGTCATCGCGGTCAGGTGATGAACGGCAAAGCTCCGCTGCTGCGACACCTGGTTGAACTTGATGGAGCCCAGCTGCACGCCGGCAACACCGATTGCGCCAAGGCTCAGGACGATCAAAGCGACAAGCGCCTCGATCAGTGAAACTCCCTGCTGATGCGAAAGATGGGTCTTCACGTCAGTTCCCACAAGCTGAAAAGCGCGGATCGTTGAGGAAGGTGTCATTGTTCATGGCGACAGCACGACCGCCGCGCGCGATGCAGATATATCGGTTTTCATTTGCCGACGGAGAGCGTGTATTCGCCACCTGGAACCGGGCGCCGGCGACGGCACCATTCAGCATGCCGTTGGGCGCAAACCGAATCTGGGTCTGTGCGGAGTTCAGCTGGATCGTGACGTTGGCGGGCGAGGCAGACGTGACTCGCACGATTTCCTCGGCTGTCTGCCTCGATCCATTGGTGTTGGTGTCGACGAACACAATCGAACCTTGCTCCCAATTTCCGCCGCAGCTGGGTGCTGCAGTCGTCGAGTTGTTCGATGCGCAGATAACCACCGAGGCCCCGCGCTTGATGGCTTCTGTGCGAGCGAGATTGATGGCCGACAGTAGGTCGTTGGTCGCGCTGGAAATCTGATTGCGGCGCGCGAAGCCGCTCAGCTCAGGCAATGCAAGGCCCAGCCCGATGGCGATGATCGAGACCACCACCATGAGCTCGATGAGCGAGAAGCCCGCACTGGCGCGGCGTGCAGCGAGACGGTGCATCGAGTTCACTTTGTGCACGGCCCGGCGTTGCTGCCGTACACGAACGTCGTGGCGCTGCCGGGCGATCCGCCGATGGGCGTGATGCGAGTCACGAACTGGCGCTCACTCGTCCTGGAGACGGCCACTGACGTGCGCTCAGCGCCTCCGCACATGATGTCGAATTCGGTAGCTCCGTCAGCGCGCGCACGGATGGACGACAAGCGGCAGCTCTCGTCGCCCGGAAACTGTGCAACCAGCACAGCAGGAGTCCGTACGTCCTTGTCATCGAGGCACATGCCGGACACGGGGACGGTGTTTGGCTTGACCTCCTTGGGCGACTTCCAGAAGTACCAGAGCCCCGGCTGCAGGCTCTGCGCCTGAACGGACGAGGCAACAAGGCTCGACGCCGCGATGAGCGATAGCGTCGCAATGGACTTGGCGAACATGGGAACCCCCGAAACGGATGACCGGATTGTCGGTGCAGCGCACTCGGGCATGCAGCAGCAGCGACGCCCCGGCAAGATCGGCGGACGAAGACGCCCGACGAGTGGCGTGTTGACGAACTGTCTACGCAGCCAGTCCGCAACAACGCGAGCGCATTGGCTAAGGCGCGTTGCGCTTCAAGAGCGCCTTCAGCCCTGCCATGTGCGCCCGGGTGTCGGCCGGCACGGCTGCGGCGCTGCTTTCCTCACGCGTGACGCCCAGCTCCGCCAGAAAGCGTGAAGGCTCGCGGCCGGCAAACTCCTTGCCCCGCTTGCGCCGCTTGCAGTGCGTGATGATGAGGCTGCGCTGTGCACGCGTGACGCCCACGTACATGAGGCGGCGCTCTTCCTCGATGCGGCTGCCCATGGCTTCAGCGTCGAGCTCATCATCGGTACGCCCCAGATGGGGTAGCAGGCCCTCCTCGACACCGATAAGGAACACATGCGGGTACTCCAGGCCCTTGGCAGCATGCAGCGTGGAAAGCTTCACGGCGTCCTGCTCGGCGTCGTTGTCCTGCAGCATGGTGATCAAGGCGACGTACTGCGCGAGCTCGATGAGCGTCTTGCCGTCTTCGTCGGCCTTGCGATTGAGCCAGTCAAGGAACTCGCTCACGTTGTTCCACTTCGACAGCGCCTGCTTGGCGTCGAAGGTGTCGTACAGGTAGGCCTCATAACCGATGGCCTGCACCAGTTCGCGCAGCAGCACGCCGCCATTCTCTCCGGCCTTGTTGTTGTCCTTGCCGCTGCGATCCTGCAGACGGTTGATGAACTGGCCGAACTCCAGCAGTGTCTGCAGCTGGCCGTCCTTCACGCGCCCGGCAAAGCCGGCCTCGAACAGGGCCTCGAACAGGCTCTTGCGGCGCTCGCCTGCATAAGTGGCCAGCGCCTGCAGGCTCACCGGGCCGATGCCGCGCTTGGGCGTGGTGATGGCCCGCATGAAGGCCTGATCGTCATCTTCATTGGCAATCAGGCGGAGGTAGGCCACCAGGTCCTTGATTTCGGCACGGTCGAAGAAACTTTGGCCGCCCGAGATGATGTAGGGGATCTTCTGGTTGCGCAGCTGCTGCTCGATCACGCGTGCCTGCAGATTGGAGCGATAGAGAATCGCGTAGTCGCTCCACTTGGCGCGGCGCTCGAAGCGGTGCGCGGACAGTCGCGTCACGACATTCTCGGCCTCTGCCTCGTCGTCGTCCTGGGGCAGCACGGCAATCGGGTCGCCCATGCCGTGCTCGCTCCAGAGCTTCTTCTCGAAGAGCTTGGGGTTGTGCGAGATCAGCGCATTGGCCGCTTGCAGAATGCGGTTGGTCGAGCGGTAGTTCTGCTCAAGCTTGATGACCTTCAGACGCGGGTAGGTCTTCTGAAGGTCGGCCAGGTTCTCCAGGTTGGCGCCGCGCCAGCCGTAGATGCTCTGGTCATCGTCACCCACTGCGGTGAACATGGCGCGGGGCCCTGTCAGGTTGCGCAACAGGCCGTATTGCACACTGTTGGTGTCCTGCACCTCGTCGACCAGCAGATAGCGCAGGCGGTTCTGCCAGCGCTCGCGCACCTCGGCGTGCTCCTCGAGCAGCTTCAGGGGCGTCCAGATCAGGTCGTCGAAATCCACCGCCTGGTAGGCGCGCACGGTCTCGTTGTAACGCGCGTAGGCCTTGGCAAAGGCCAGTTCGTCATTGCTCTTGGCCGCAGCCTGCGCCTGATCGGGCGACAGGCCGGCGTTCTTCCACAGGCTGACCTGCCCCTGCGCCGCGCGCACGAGCTTCTTGTCGGTGGTGGCCAGGATGTCGCTGAGCACTGCGGCGGCGTCTGCGGCATCGAGGATGGTGAAGTTGGGCTTGATGCCGGCCGTGCGCGCTTCCTCGCGCAGCATGCGCACCCCCAGCGAGTGGAAGGTGCTGACCTGCAGGCGCTTGGCCGCATCCTTGCCCACCAGTTCAGCCGCACGCTCGGCCATCTCACCCGCAGCCTTGTTGGTGAAGGTGATGGCCGCGATGCTCTCGGGCTTGTAGCCCTGCTCAATCAGGTGGGCGATCTTCGCGGTGATCACGCGCGTCTTGCCTGAACCGGCGCCAGCGAGCACCAGGCAGGGCCCGTCGAGGTAGCGCACGGCTTCGCGTTGCGCCGGATTCAGCGGGAAGGACATCGCGGTCGGGAAGTGGCGGGAAGAAGCGGGAACTGCAGTGCGCCAACGGAGCGGGCAGCGGGTCGGGCGACGGGCCGTGTCGACCCGCAAGACTGCCGGCCGGCGCTTCGGCCTGGCGGCGTCACGCCGAGGGCCGCGCAGGTTATCACGCGGCTGCGGCCGCTCTTCAGAGCTTGCGCGGACCGTGAATGGACTTGTTGGAGCCGGCGCCGCCGATCGGCATGACCGGCGCCGCAGCCGGGTTGGCCGGCAGACTCGGGCCGCCGGTGCACATCTGCCAGCGCCCCTTGCCGCTGGCCTTGACCTGGTACATGGCTTCGTCGGCACGGGCCAGCAGGGTCTGGGCCGTGCGCGCATGCTTGGGCGCAAGCGCCACGCCGACGCTGGCCGAGACGCTGAGCAGGTGCTTGCCCACCATGACCGGTGCGCATGCGAGATCGACGATTCGAGTCGCCAGATCGGCCAGATCATCGTCCGAGGGCAACGGCAGAACCATCACGAACTCGTCGCCGCCAAAGCGCGCGCAGATGCCGGCTGCCGTGCTCGGCTTCTCCTTGAGCGCAGCGTCGAATCGCACCGCCAGCGTTCGCAGGACCGCGTCGCCCGCGCTGTGCCCGGCCGTGTCATTGATGCCCTTGAAGCCGTCGAGGTCAACGAAGACCAGCGCAAAGGGCAGGTCTTCCGCGAACTCCATGGCCGCATCGAGGTGCTGCATCAGGTAGCGGCGGTTGTAGGCATCGGTCAGGGGATCGCGCTCTGCGGTACGCGCCAGCACTTCCTGGGCGCGCTTGAGCTCGTCGATGTCGATGTTGGTGTCGTACACGCCGCGCACCACACCCTGCTCGTCAATGTCCGGGTGGTAGCTCGAACGGATCCAGCGCTCGGTGCCGTCGGGCAGGCGCACCTTGCGCTCGTAGTGTGAGCTGCGTCCCTGGAGGGCCGCCTGCACGTAGGGCAGATGCTCCTTCCAGATGCGCTCGCCGCGAACCTCCGGCACCTTGCGGCCGATCACCATCGACGGATCGAGCTGGTTGCGCTCGACGAAGGCGCGATTCACAAACTGGTAGACGTAGCTGCTGTCGAAATAGGTCAGCGGATAGGGAATGTTGGCCGTGAAGCCGTCGAGCTTGCGCCGGCTGTCGCGCAGCTCCTCGATGGCGCGAACTTCATCATCAATATCGATGGCGATCGTGTAGACCCGCTCGACCAGACCGTCGGGATTGGTATCGGGAAAGACGGTTACCCGCACCCAGTGCGCCGAATTCTGATGGGTGACCAGGCGCGTGTACTCGGCAGCCTGACCGGTGTAGGCCATCCAGAAGGCCTGGCGCGCGCTCTGCCAGGCGCCCTGCCCGTAGATCTCGGACAGCTTGCGGCCAATCAGGGCTTCGCGCGACTGCCCGGACCAGGTCAGGTAGGCGTCGTTGCACCAGACGAGACGGTTGGACCGGTCCCAGCCGCCGATCGGCAGCGCAATGGCCGACAGGATGCGCTGGATCCGGCCGGCGTTGCGCTCGGCCGAATCGCGGCCGCGCACGTGGTCATCGATGTCCACCGCCGTGGAGAGCACTGCCGTCACATGGCCGCGCTCATCCCTCGAGGCAGGTGCGAGCTTGATGCGCTGCCAGCGCGCCTTGCGCAGATCAGGCAGGTCCGCGGCAGCGGGGTCGGGGTTGTAGGCTGACACGAGGCGATCGAACTCGACCGTCTCGCCCCGGAAGGCGCACACAAAGGCCCGTTCGGATGTTTCCCAGGCGCCGGCGCCGTAGAGCTGCTCGATCGTGCGGCCGAGCAGTTCATCGCGTGTGGCGCCGGTCAGCCGCTCGAACTCTGCATTGCAGTGCAGCAGCTCGCAGTCCCGCCCCCACACCGCAATGGGCATGGCGACGATGTCGAGTGCGTTGCACAACGCAGAGAAGGGATCCATCAGGGGCACGGTATGGGCGCCTCGCAGGGGCACTGAGGCGAGCGTCCAGTGTGCCCCTGCCCTGCGCGCCGCGGCAAGCCGAAAGCCTCACACAAACGAGGGCCGGCGGCCAAGGGGACGCATTCGTCCCCAAGCCTGTGTAGATGGAAAGTTAATTTTGTATCGGCCGCGTCGGGAGGCGCTGCGCAATTTCGCCTTAAGGCGAAATTCAAGGATTTCCGTCAGCGTGCGCTGTCTGACCCGCCTGTCGCGCCGTCGTGTCAAAGCAGCTTGTCACATGCGCTCGCGGCTCGCGGCGCGCCGCTCAGACCTCGATGGGATCCACATCCACGTGCCAGCGCAAGCGCGCTCCAGCCTGGGCTGCGACTTCCGGCAGCCAGGGTCCGAGAAGCGCCTGCAATTGCGAACGCGTGCCGGCCTCGACCAGCATCTGCCAGCGTGCCTGATTGGCCACGCGCGGCACGCCCGCGGGCACCGGGTGGTAGATGCGCACGCCGGCCACCGCCGGCGCGGCCTCGCGAGCCTGCTCCAGAAAGCCTTGTGCCTGCGCATCGGAAGCGGCCGCCACGCGCAGCACTGCAAGGGTGGAATAGGGCGGCAGATTCAGCGCCTCGCGCTCGGCGAGCAGTCGTGCGGCCGCGGCTTCATAGTCCTGCGCGAGCAGCTCGGCAAACAGCGGGTGCTGCGGCAGGCGGGTTTCCACCAGCACCTCGCCGGGATCCGTCGCCCGACCGGCGCGGCCCGCCACTTGCATGAGCAGCGCAAACAGGCGTTCCTCGGCACGAAAGTCCGGCGCCACCAGCAGACTGTCGGTGCCGGTCACGCCCACCAGGGTCAGGCGTGGAAAGTCATGGCCCTTGGCCACCATCTGCGTCCCGACCAGCACGTCGATGGCGCCGGCGTCCATGTCGGCCAGCAGGGCGGCACCGCTGCCGCGGCGGCGCGTGCTGTCGCGGTCCATGCGGGCAATGCGCGCCTCGGGCAGCACGGCGGCGAGCTCTGCCTCGATCTTCTGGGTGCCCTGTCCCTTGGGCAGCAGATCGGGGTTGCCGCAGGCGGGACAGGCCGCGGGCGCCGGCCGATGCGCGCTGCAGTGGTGACAGATGAGCGTGTAGCCCGGCGCACCGCTGCGGCCGGCGCCAGCCTTGCCGGCCTGCGGGCGGAACAGGCGCGCGCGATGCAAAGCAAAGTGCGCACTGCACTGGTCGCAGTCCGCCACCCAGCCGCAGGCGTCGCAGGCCAGGGCGGGCGCCCAGCCGCGGCGGTTGGCAAACAGCAGACTCTGCTGCCCGGCACCCAGACAGGCCCGCAGCGCGGCCAGCAGTGGCGGCGAGACCGGGCCGGCCTCCGCGGCCTCGCTGGGCGCGCCGCGGATGCGCCGATGTGCGCGCAGATCGACCACGCGCAGCCTGGGCAGGCGGGCGCCCGTCACCGCACGATTAGGCAGGCGCAGCAGGGCGTAGCGCCCGCTCTGCGCGTTGTTCCAGCTCTCCAGCGAGGGCGTGGCACTGCCCAGCAGCACCGGGCAGCCGGCCAGGTGCGCGCGCATCACCGCCAGATCGCGCGCCTGCAGGCGTACGCCGTCCTGTTGCTTGTAGCTGGCGTCGTGTTCCTCATCCACGATGATCAGGCCCGGCGCACGCAGGGGTGCAAAGACCGCCGAGCGCGTGCCGACCACGATGCGTGCGCGCCCGTGCGCCGCAGCCAGCCAGGCCTGCGCCCGCGCGCCGTCGGCCAGGCCCGAGGTCATGACGGCCAGCTCCACCTCGGCAAAGCGCTCACGCACCCGCCGGGCCAGGCCCTCGGTCAGCGCGATCTCCGGCACGAGCATGAGCACGTCGCGGCCTGCGTCCAGCGTTTGTCGAATGGCGTGCAGGTAGACCTCGGTCTTGCCGCTTCCGGTCACACCGAACAGCAGGGCCGCGGCAAAGCCCTGCCCAGCGCGGGCCGCCAGCCAGTCCACCGCGCGCTGCTGATCGGCATTGAGCGCCGGCCATGTGGCGTTCGCCGTGTGTGCATGCGGCTTGGCGCGCCGCGGTCGACCCGCCCAGCGCGCGCGCGGCGCATCGATCTGAGGCACGTCCTGTTCCGGCGCATCGATCTCGAAACTGGCCACCCGACGCAGGGGCTCGGGCAGGCTCGGCAGCAGAATCTCGCCCGGACTGGCGTGGTAGTAGGTACTCGCAAAGCGGGCCAGCGCCAGCAGGGGCTCGGGCAGTGCCGGCCAGCTCTCGACCACCGCCATCACATCGCGCAGCCGGTCTTCAGAGACCTCGCTGACCGCGCTTGCGCCCCAGACGATGCCCACGCGCCGTTGCGTACCCCACGGAACGATGACGGCGCTGCCTCGCGCCGGGCTCGGCGCCGGCCAGGGCCAGCGAAAGTCGAACTGTTGTCCGACCTGCAAGCCCGGCACGTCCACCACGACCTGAAGCACGCAAGATTGAGACTTCACTTTAAGTTCAGGGCCTAAACAGCTGCGCGAAAAGGGCTTTGTCCACATTCCACAGAATCTGTGGATAACTTTGTGGAGAATTCTGTGACAAACGCGTTAAGTGCTTGCCGCAAAAGCGCTTTTGCCAAGTGCTGCGAAATTGAGCAAATCAAAAAGCTATAAAAATCAAAGACTTACACGTGGAACCAAGCGCTCCGGGCCGGTTTGGGCTTGCAGTGAGCGCCGCCATTGATGGAGCAGCATTCTGTGCATAAGTCAAATGGGGCACGGCAAAAAATGGAACGCCGGGTCGATTCGACGTCAAGCCCCCTGTTCAGGCTGGAGCGAAGCAAGTTGCTCGGATTGCGACACCCGTACCCCACCTGCGCTGCGCAGGTGAGCGCCCGCTCGCATGGCCGATGCGACGGTATCGACATCCACCCCACGGTAGCGCGTCCAGCGGCCGATGAGGATGGGCCGCAACAGCTGCACGGCCGCAATGCCGATGGCCTCACCAAGCCGCCGCTCCTGCCGATCGCCGATCAGGAATGAGGGCCGCAGGATGTGCAGGCTGGGCAGGTTCAGGGCCTGCAGCGCCGCTTCCATTTCGCCCTTCACCCGGTTGTAGAACACGCTGCTTGCGGCATCGGCACCCAGTGCGCTGATCACACCGACATGCTGCACACCGCGGGCCTGGGCGGCGCGGACCACAGCCAGCACGGCATCGAAATCCACCTTGCGAAAGGCCGCCTGCGAACCCGCCGTGCGGATGGTCGTCCCCAGGCAGACGTAGAGCAGGTCCGGCGCGGGCGCCAGGGCCAGGCCTGACTCCAGATCGGCATAGTCGACCACGCATTCAAGCAGCTTGCTGTCCGGTCGGGCGGCGCCCTGCACCAGCAGGCTGCCGGCGCGGCGCACCAGCGCCACCACCTGCCGCACCTGCGGATCATTGAGCAGCTGGCCGACCAAGGCGCGGCCGGTCAGCCCCGTGGCACCCGCCACCCAGACCACCTCGCCGGTGGCGGACGGGCCGGTCGCCCGCGTGCCTGCCGCCATGCTCAGGCAGTGGCCGCCTGGGCCAGGCGCTCGTGCTGCACCGGCACGCCGCCGCGCATGCGGCGCGAGTAGTCATGCACGGCGTCCACCAGCACTGACACGTTCTCCGGCGGGGTGAACTGGCTGATGCCGTGGCCGAGGTTGAACACATGGCCCACGCCGGGCTGGCCGGCGGCGGCGGGGGGGCCGAAGCTCTCCAGCACCTTGGCCACCTCGCCGCGCAGCTGTTCGGGCGCGGCCATCAGGGCCATGGGGTCGAGGTTGCCTTGGAGCGCGACGCGATCACCCACCCGTGCCCGGGCGTGGCCCAGGTTGGCGGTCCAGTCCAGGCCGATGGCGTCGCTGCCGGCCGCGGCGATCTCCTCGAGCCACATGCCGCCGCCCTTGGTGAACAGGATGGATGGAATGCGCACGCCGTCCTTGTGCAGGGGCAGCTGCTCGATCACGCGCTTGCTGTAGGCCAGGCTGAACTTCTGGAACAGGCCGTCGGCCAGCACGCCGCCCCAGCTGTCGAAGATCATCACGGCCTGGGCGCCGGCATCGATCTGCGCCTTCAGATAGGTGGCCACAGCCTGCGCATTCACTTCAAGAATGCGGTGCAGCAGATCCGGGCGCTGATACATCATGGTCTTGATCAGCCGGTAGTCGTCGCTGCCCGCGCCTTCGACCATGTAGCAGGCCAGCGTGAAGGGGCTGCCGGAAAAGCCGATCAGCGGCACCTTGCCGCCCAGCTCCTTGCGGATCAGCGTGACGGCATCGAACACGTACTTGAGCTTGTCCATGTCCGGCACGGCCAGCCGGGCCACGGCGGCTTCATCGCGGACGGGGGTGGCAAAGCGCGGGCCCTCCCCCTGCGCAAAGGACAGGCCCAGGCCCATGGCATCGGGCACCGTGAGGATGTCGCTGAACAGGATGGCGGCATCCAGCGCGTAGCGGCGCAGGGGCTGCAGCGTCACCTCGCAGGCCAGCTCCGGATTGGTGGCCAAGCCCATGAAGCTGCCGGCCACCTCGCGCGTGGCGCGGTACTCCGGCAGGTAGCGGCCCGCCTGGCGCATGAGCCAGACCGGCGTGTAGTCCGTGGGCTGGCGCAGCAGGGCGCGCAGGAAGGTGTCGTTTTGAAGGGGTGCGAACATCCGCCGAGTGTAAGCGTGCCCAGACGCTGCGGCGCGTCAGCTTTTCAAGCATCCAGGGGCCAGTCTTTTTTGGCCGAATACAAAGGATTGTTTCAAGCCAAAACCCGATTTCTCGCTTTTCTCAAGCCCCTCTTGGCCGAAATCAATCTATCCGTTTTCTTGGCCGAAAATGCCTTACTGCAGATCGCGCGCCCGATTGAAGTCGGCCCGGTCGATGCTCTTGAGCTTGATCTCCCGCAGATCGCGGGCCACCAGCATGCGCAGCGTGACCTCGGTGCCGGCCGGGCCGAAAAAGGAAAAGGCCGCACAAGGCGGCCTCTCATTTGGTGCGTATTACTACGCTTGTTAGTAGCAAACGCGCAATTCCCGAATCACTTAAGCGTCGCTAGGATAAACCGCTTCTTCGGTTTTCTACAAGGCGGTCGGCGATGGGCAATAAATCAATCGGTGAATATCGGCTCGGCCTGGATATCGGCACCAATTCAATTGGCTGGGCGCTATTCCAGCTAAACCCCGACGGCTCTCCCTACAAGCTTGCACGAGTGGGGGTACGCATCTTCTCGGACGGCCGAAACCCAAAAGATGGCTCGTCGCTGGCGCAGCAGCGGCGCGGTCCGCGCCAGCAGCGCCGGCGTCGCGATCGCTACCTGCAGCGGCGTACCGCGCTCATGAACGCGCTGGTTCGACTGGGGCTGATGCCCACCGCTGAATCGGCACGAAAAGCCCTCCAGATCCTCGACCCTTACGCCTTGCGGCACCAGGGTTTAAGTGCACGCATTGAGCTGCATGAGTTTGGGCGGGTGATTTTCCACTTGAACCAGCGCCGCGGCTTCAAGAGCAATCGGAAAACCGACGCGGGCGACGATCAGGAGCGCGGCAAGATCAAGTCTGCGGTTGCCGCAACCAAAGCGCTGCTAGGCAACTCCACGGTCGGTGAACTGCTCTGGCAGCGACACGCGCGCGGCGAGCCAGTCCGCGTCAGGCTCAAGGGCCAGGGGGTCAAAGCCTTCTACGAGCTGTATGTCGAACGCGCGATGATCGAAGCCGAGTTCGCCGCGCTGTGGGCGCAGCAGGCCCAGCACTACCCGGAGGTCCTGACCGATGCAGCGCAGCAGGCGCTGCGCGCCATCATCTTTCACCAGCGTCCGCTCAAGCCCGTCAACCCGGGCAAGTGCATGCTGGAACCCAGCGAACCGCGCGCACCGTTGGCACTGCCCTCAGCGCAGCGCTTCCGTCTGCTGCAGGAGCTGAATCACCTCCGCGTCATCGAGAAGGCCACCGGCGAGGAGCGGGCGCTAACACGCAATGAACGCGACCAGCTGTTCCGCCGGCTGGATCAACGCGGCAAGGACGGCTTCGAGAACATTCGGAAGCAGCTCTTCGGCGGCAACAAAGACCACTTCGAGATCAGCCTGGAGCGGCACCGCAAGGAGCTGCTGGGTAACGACACCAGCGACAAACTAGGCAAGGCCAAGGCGTTTGGTGCACGCTGGCACGACATTCCCGAAGCCGAGCAAGACGCCATCGTGCGCCGCCTGCTCGACGACCCGGACGAAGACAGCGTGATCCAGTGGCTGGTCACCGACTACCAGCTCACGCCACAGGCAGCGGCGGTCGTGTCCAACACCCGGCTGTCCGACGACTACCTGCGCCTGAGCGAGCGTGCCATTGCAAAGGTGCTGCCCAAGCTGCGCGACGCATGGGACGACGAGCGCGGCCAGGCGCTGACTTACGACAAAGCCGTGCTCGCAGCCGGCTACACCGACCACCGAGCCAAGGATGGCGACGGCTCCATGGCCGAACTGCCCTACTACGGCCAGCTGCTGCAGCGCTACACGGCTGACGCGCCCACCGCCAAGAACGCCGACGAAAAGCGCTTCGGCAAGATTGCCAACCCCACCGTCCACATCGGCCTGAATCAGCTGCGCAAGCTCATCAATGCGCTGATCGAAACCTACGGCAAGCCTGCACAGATCCACATCGAGCTGGCGCGCGAACTCAAACTCAGCAAAAAGCAGAAGGACAAGCTTCGGCTCGAGCAACGCGACAACGAGGCCAGAAACGCCCAGCTCGCCGCTGAGCTGGCCGAGCTGGGCCAGACCAACAACGCAGAAAACCGCCTCCGCCTGAAGCTTTTTCACGAGCTGCGCGACGGTGCAAGCACCGTGTGCGTCTACACGGGCAAGCAGATTTCGCTATCCCGGCTGTTCACCAACGACTACCAGATCGACCACATCCTGCCGTTCGCCAAGACCCTGGACGACAGCTTCAACAACAAGCTGCTGGTGCACCGCAGCGCCAACCAATACAAGAAGAACCGCACCCCCTTCGAGGCCTTTGGTCACAGCCCTGCCGACTGGCCCGTAGGCTGGGACGAGATCTATGGCCTGGCACTGAATCTGCCACGCGACAAGGCCAAGCGCTTCAAGGAAGACGCGCTCAGCGTCTGGCTCGACGGCAAGGAATTCGAGGCCCGCCAGCTCACCGACACGGCTTACCTGGCACGAGTAGCCCGCGAATACCTCAGCGCCATCTGCCCGCCCAACCGCATCGTCAGCACGCCTGGGCGGCTCACGGCCCTGTTGCGCGGCAAGTGGGGTCTGAGCCGTCTGATCAGCGAAGACGCCGAGAAAAACCGCAACGACCACCGGCACCACGCCATCGATGCCGTGGTGGTGGGCGCCACCGACCGACGCGTGCTCCAGGAGGTCTCGCGCGCTGCCGGGCGTGCCCGCGAGCTGGATCTGGACAACCTGTTTGGTGAGTTTCCGGTGCCCTGGCCGAGCTTCCGGCGCGAGGTGGACACCTGCATTGCCCGTTGCGTGGTGTCGCACAAGCCTGACCACGGCGCCGAAGGCGCGCTGCACAACGACACCGCCTACGGCATCGAGGACGGGCCGCGCGAGGACGGCAGCTACATCGTCCGGCACCGCACCGGCATCGACACGCTCAAAAAGAATGATCTGCCCAAGCTGCGTTGCGACGCCAGCCTGCGCGCCGCCATCGAGCACGCCCTCACGGGCGACGACCCCAAGCAGCACACGGCCGCGCTGGCAGCGCTGGCCGAGCGGACCCGCCATGCCAAGGTCTGGCTCGTTGAGCCCATGAGCGTGATTCCTATCCGCAGCCGCAAGGACCCGCTTGCGCCGCCCTACAAGGCCTACAAGGGTGACTCCAACTACTGCTACGAGCTGTACGTGAACGAGCGCGGAAAGTGGGACGGCGAAATCATCTCCACCTTCCAGGCCAACCAGAAGCACTACCGCGGCTTCATGGCTGACACCGCGCGCTACCGCCGCCAGGCCCGCAACGGCAAGCCGTTGATCATGCGCTTGATGCAAAACGACCTGATTGCCATCGAGGAGACCGAGGGCCAGCGCAGGATCATGCGGGTAGCCAAGATGAGCGAAGGCATGATCGCTCTCGCCGAGCACCACGAAGCCAATGTCGACGCGCGCAACCGCGACAAGGCCTCCGGCTTCAAGTACATGTACAAGTCACCCGGCGCGCTGGCGGGTGTCCGAGCAAGGCGGGTCTTTGTCGATGTGCTCGGACGCGTGCTGGACCCCGGCTTCAAGGGCTGACCATGCCCGCCCTCGTCGGCCGGATCGTTGACATTGCCGAGGACAAGCGGCACCTCAGCCTGGAGCGTGGCTTCATGGTGATTGCGGCCGCCGGCGAACAGGGCCCCGAGCTGGGCCGCCTGCCGCTGGATGATCTGGCCGCCGTGATCCTGACCGGGCGCGGCATTACGCACAGCAGCAATCTGTTGGCTGCGCTGGCCCAGGCGGGCATTCCGCTGGTGATCTGTGGCAGCAACCTCAGCCCGGTGGGTGTGCTGTGGAGCAGCGAAGGGCACCACGCCCAGGCCGGGCGCATGGACGCGCAGCTCGCTGCCACGCGCCCGCTCAACAAGCGCCTCTGGCAACAGGTGGTCAAGGCCAAGCTGCAGATGCAGGCCGCCGCATTGAGCGCCTTGGGCAAGCCGGCCGCCTCGGTGGCCGCGCTGGTCAAGCGCGTGCGTTCCGGGGACCCCGACAACCTGGAGGCCCAGGCCGCCCAGCACTATTGGAAGCTGCTGTTCGGGCCGGCGTTCCGGCGCGACCGCGAGGCCCCGGGGCTCAACGCGCTGCTCAACTATGGCTATGCGGTGCTTCGCGCAGCCTGTGCGCGCGCCATCATGGGGGCCGGTCTGCACCCCAGCCTGGGCATTCACCATGCCAACGCACAGAACGCTTTCCGGCTGGCCGATGACCTGATGGAGCCGTTTCGCCCCTTGATCGACCTGCGGGTGCACGCACTGGCCATGCAGGGCCACTTGGTGGTGGACCGGCGCACCAAACCCCTGCTGGCCCAGGTGATGTATCTGGACCTCCCGGGCCCGGCCGGCCGCAGCCCCACCATGGCAGCCATCGTGCGCCTGGCTACCGCCTTGGCACAAACCTATCTGGGCGAACGCAGTGAGCTGGAACTGCCCTACAGCACTGCCGCCGACCTGCTGGCTTTTGCGCAGCTAGACGCGCAACAAGCGACCGACGCGGCCTAGGCCCATGAGCGAACTCTCGGGCTACCGGCTCATGTGGATCCTGACCATGTTCGACCTGCCGGTGGGCAGCAAGAAGGAGCGCAAGGCCGCCAGCGGCTTTCGCCACTTTCTGCTCGACGAGGGCTTTGAAATGGCGCAGTTCTCGGTCTACATGCGCTTCTGTACCGGCAAGGAACACGCCGAGACCATCACCCGGCGCATCCGGGAGAACCTGCCCGAAGGCGGCAAGGTGGACATCGTGTTCATTACCGACAAGCAATACGAGAACATCCTGAGCTTTGCCGCCCGCGTGAGCCAGCGGCGCAAAAATCCGGACCAGTTCGTACTGTTCTGAGCTGCGGAGCAGACGCTTTTGACGCCCCGAAGAATGCGAAAAGCCCTGAAAAATCAGGGCTTTAGCGCAAGGGCAGTTTAGCGATTCGGGAATTG